>JBGQIW010000042.1:0-21797 GCA_041498715.1 Gemmatimonadota bacterium
ATCCAGCCAGTCGGGTAACAGTCGAGCGCGAAGGTGATCGGATTGATCAGCAGGTCGCCCGTCAGCAGGATCTTCTCGTCGGGGAGATACAGGAACGTGTCGCCCGGGGTGATGGCCCGATCGTAGTGCAGCACCTGGATCCGTCGCTGCCCCAGGTACAGCGTCAGCGAGTCGGCGTACGTAAGGTCGGGGAACGTGTGGTGGACGCCGCGCTTCTGCGCCAGGAAAAAGCGGTCTTCCTCCAGGTGTCGCTGCAGTCGCGTCAGGGTGGCCGGCGGAGCCTTGTTGGCACGCGCCGCGGCGAGCGCCCTCTCGACCTCCCCGATGTGCTCCGGCAGCTCCCGGTCGATGCCGGGCTGATTGAACGCGAGGGCGGGGCCCATCATGAGCCGCCGGGTGGACTCGTGGGCGATGAGGTGGAGACCCGGGAACGCCCGGCGGTAGACCTCGGCGCCGTACCAGTGGTCCCAGTGCCAGTGGGAGAGCACGAGATATCGGACCGGCTTGGGCGTGAGCTTGCGGATCTCGGCCAGCACCGCGGCGGCGGCGGCAGGCGTCCCGTTGGCGTCGAACACGAGGACGCCGTCGTCCGAGAGCACCGCCACGGCGTTGCCATCCAGCCCCACGTCGCTGTACGGCGGCGTTATGAAGAGGAATATTCCGTCCGCCACCTGGATCTTTCTCGGTGGTGCGTGCGCCTGGGCAGAGAGGGAGACCGGCAACAGCAGCAGGCCGGCCCGCAGTGCTCGCAGCATTGGGGTCGTCTCCTGTGGGGTCCGGGTTGAAAGAACTTCAGTAAACGAGACGGACCCCGGCACCGAAAGGATTCAGATGAGCGAAGACCGGTCGGTTGCTCTGGTGACGGCCGCCAGTCGCGGGATCGGGCTCGCGTGCGCGCGCGAGCTTGCCGCTGGCGGCTATGCCGTCGTCCTCCTCGCGCGTTCCGCCGAGGTCGAGACCCGCGGGCGAGATCTCGGCGGCTTGGGAGTAGTCGGGTCCGTCACGCAGGCAGAGGACCTCCGGCGCCTGGTGCAGACCGCGGTCGCCCGGTACGGGCGGATCGACGCGGTCATCGCCAACACGGGCCACCCCGCCAAGGGAGATCTGCTGGCGCTGCCGGACACCGCCTGGCTGGAGGGCTTCGACCTTCTGCTTCTGAGCGTGATCCGCCTGGCGCGCCTGGTGACGCCCGTCATGGAGCGCCGGAAGCACGGTGCCATTGTGAACATCTCGTCCCTGTGGGCGGCCGAGCCTCACCTGGACGCGCCGGTTTCGTCCACGATCCGCGGCGCCCTGGGCAGTTTCACCAGGCTGTACGCCGACCGATACGCGGCGGCGGGCATCCGGATGAACTGCCTTCTCCCGGGGTTCGTGGACACGCATCCGGTGAAGGATGAGTTCCGCCGGGCCATCCCCCTCGGCCGGGTGGCCGAGGCCGTCGAGATCGCGCGGGCCGCGGCCTTCCTGGTCTCCCCGGCGGCGAGCTACATCACCGGGCAGAGCATCCGCGCAGACGGCGGCCTGACGCGGTCGGTATGAGCCGGGCGCCGCCGGGGGCTGGCCAGCCGCCCGGGCGGCCGTAGAATTGGGATCGACGGGAGAGGAGGGTTGAGGCATGCGTGGTCCAGCGCCGCATACGGCTGACGACGCCGACCGATCCGAGCTGTGGCGGGCGAGCTTCAGGCTGGTGCTGATCTGCCTGCCGCTCGCGCTCCTGGTCGTGCCCCTGCTGCGGGAGCTCCCCTTGGGCCCGACGGCCCGCACCAGCCTGCTGGCCTGGCTGCTGGTGGCGGTCGCGGTGTACTGGCTTTACGCGGGCCTCGGCTATCAAGCGCTGCTTCTGCTGCAGCTGGTAGCGTTTTCCGCGGCCTCGGTGCTGCTCACGACCAAGGTGATGCTGGTGCTCGTCGGGATCGACCGGCTGAGCGTGCTCCGGCACACCGCGCGCTGGCTGATCCTGGCCGGCGCGGTCATGGCGGCGCTCAACCTCGGATCGATGCTGGTGGCCCTGATACGGCGGCGGTCACCCGCATGAGACTGCTCGGCATCGTCGGCGGGATCGCCCCCGAGTCGACGGTCGAGTACTATCGGCTGCTGGTCGCCACGTACCGTGAGCGGACCGGGGACGGGAGCTATCCGCCTCTCCTCATCAACAGCATCGATCTCACGACCATGCTCGACCTCATTGCCGGCGGCCGCCTGGCGGAGGTCACATCCTATCTTCTGACCGAGATCGAGCGGCTCGCCCGCGCCGGGGCGGACGTCGCCCTGCTCGCGTCGAACACGCCGCACATCGTCTTCGACGACCTCGCGCGCCAGTCCCCGGTGCCGCTGCTCAGCCTCGTCGAGGCCGCGTGCGACGCCGCTCGGGGCCTCGGGCTCCGCCGCGTCGGCCTCTTCGGGACCCGGTTCACGATGCAGGGTGGCTTCTACCGGAAGGTGTTCGAGCGGCAGAGCATCACCGTGTGCATCCCCGCGCCGGAGGATCAGGCATACATTCACGAGAAGTACATGGGAGAGCTGGTCCAGGGCATTTACCTGCCTGAGACCCGGGCGCGGCTGCTTCAGATCGGGGCCCGGCTCGCGCAGACCGAGGGCATCGAAGGGCTGATCCTGGGAGGGACCGAGCTGCCGCTCCTGTTGCGCCACGGCGGTGACTTGGGGATTCCGCTCCTGGACACGACCCGGATCCATGTCGACCGCGCCATCGCCGAGATGTTGTCTCCCCACTCACGTAAGGAGAACGGACCATGCCAGAAAGCGTCTACAAGGTCATCGAGCTGATCGGCACCAGCACCGAGTCCTGGGAGAAGGCGGCGGCCGCGGCGATCAAGCGGGCGGGGCAGACGCTGCGCGACCTGCGTGTGGCGGAGATCTCGGCGCTGGACGTGGCGCTCAAGGACGGGAAGGTCCAGACCTACCGGGCCAAGGTCAAAGTCTCGTTCAAGTACGAGCGGGGCAAGTGACATGAAGATTGTGGCCGGTCTCCTGATCGGTGCGCTGAGCATCGCCCGGGTCCAGGATGAGTGGAAACCGCTGGCGCTGACCCGCCTCGACCAGCCGCCGGACAGCACCGACGCCGCCGGCCTCATGCTGACGCCGACGCCCGGTGCGATCGACGTCGTGGTGGGCGTCGACAACCCGTGTCAGGCCAAGATGACCGCCACGTACCAGCCGCACGGTGCGGTGGTGAAAATCCGGCTCATCGGACCGCCGGCCGACCATCACTGTTCCGGCCATCGGCCTGAGACTTACCGGGCCAG
This sequence comes from Gemmatimonadota bacterium, assembly GCA_041498715.1. Lineage (GTDB taxonomy): Bacteria > Gemmatimonadota > Gemmatimonadetes > Gemmatimonadales > GWC2-71-9 > DASQPE01. The sequence continues at coordinate 3,264 of JBGQIW010000042.1, forward strand.
CGTCACCGGCCTGAAGAAAAAGCGCTACCAAGTGGTGGTGTACCTGGCCGACGCGAAGAACAAGTGGCGCCCGGCCAAGGCCGGCGTCACCGAGGTTCCTTGAGCTCAGGAGCGTCGAACGTGTCCCGGGAGGAGCTCGACCGCCTGTGGCGTGACCCTCGGTGCTGGAGCCCTTTCGGCATCTACCGCTGTCCCGCCGATCCGCGGGTGATCGTGCCCAAGCGGGCGCGGTGGGCCGGCTGGACGCTCAACTTCGCGCGGCCCTGACGACGCTCGGCTCGGTGACGCTGCTGATCGCGCTGTCGGCCTGGGAGGCTTCGGGCTCGCGATTCACTCGGTGAGGGCCGAAAACGGTGCCGCGGGCGCAGCGGCGCCAGCCCTGAGAGCACTCTCAATGCCTCGCATCCATCGGGTTCTCGAGACCGCCCTTTACTGCGATCACCTCGACCGCACCGCCGCGTTCTACCTCCGCTTCCTCGGCACTCCCCTGCTCCGGAGCGAGCGGCTGGTGGCGTTCGACGCCGGCGGCGGCACGGTGCTGCTACTGTTCCAGCGGGGGCAGTCGTCCCGGCCGCTGCCGACGCCGGGCGGCGTCATCCCGCCACACGACGGCTCGGGTCCCAGCCACGTCGCGTTTGCGGTGGCGACGGACGAGCTGCCGGCATGGGAAGCTCAGCTCGACGCGTGGGGGATCGCGATCGAGAGCCGGGTGACCTGGGACCGCGGAGGCCGGAGCCTCTACTGCCGGGATCCCGACGGCCGTTCGCTGGAGCTGGCCACTCCCGGCACCTGGGCGACCTACTGATGCTGGCTTACGTGTTCTGGCATTGGCGGCGGCCGGACGTCGACGAGGCCGACTACGAACGGCTTCAGCGGCGCTTCCACGCCGCGCTGGCCCAGGCTCCCCCGCCGGGCTTCGTCTCCTCCCGGTGCTCAGCGATCGTCGGCGCCCCGTGGGCCGCCGGCGGACGGGAAGCCTACGAGGACTGGTATCTCCTGAGCGGCTCGGCGGCCCTCGACCCGCTCAACGACGCCGCGGTGACGGCCTCCCGTCGCGTACCCCACGCCGCCGCCGCCGCCGCGGCCGAGGGTGGAACGGCCGGGTTATATCGCCTGCGAAGCGGGATCCCGGTGGGGACCCCGGGCTCCGCCGCTTGGTTCGCCAAGCCGGCCGGCATGAGCTATCCCGCGCTGTACGACGCCCTCGATCCGCTGGTCCGACATGGATCGGCCGCGCTCTGGGGCCGGCAGATGGTGCTGGGTCCGACGCCGGAGTTCTGCCTCCAGGGCGAGCGCCCCGGGCCGCTGCCGGATTTTCTCGGCGCCCACACCCTGGCCCTCCGGCCGGTCTGGCCGGAGGTCGGCGACAGTGTCGCATGATCGTCCGCGTTCCCCCGACCATCGGGCCCGCGCATGGGCCCGAGGAGATCGAGGCCGTCCGGCGGCTGTTCGCCGAGTATGCGGCCGAGCTGCCGGTGGATCTCGGGTTCCAGGGGTTCACCGAGGAGCTTGCCACGCTGCCGGGCGTCTACCGCGCGCCCCGCGGCGTGCTGCTCCTGGCCTGGTCCGACGGCGTCCCCGCGGGTTGCGTCGGGGTGCGACCGTTGGACGCCGCCACCGGTGAGCTCAAGCGGCTGTACGTGCGGCCGGCCTACCGCGGCCGGGGGCTCGCGCGCAGGCTTGCGACGGCGGCGCTGGCCGAGGCGCGAAGCCGGGGCTATGCCCGGATCCTGCTAGACACGCTGCCGACCATGATCGAGGCGCAGCGACTGTATAAGGATCTGGGGTTTCGCGAGATCCAGCCCTACCGGCCGAACCCCGTGGCCGGGACGAAGTACATGGAGCTGGCGCTGGGACCGTCGGACCCATGGCTGCCCTGGGGGTTGGCGTAGCGCGAGCCGTGCTCCCCGCCTACACTCCGGGACACCCTCGAGCCGGAGACCTGATGTCCAAGCGTGAGGATCAGCGTATCGCCGCCCTGGCCAAGAAGAATGCCGCCAAGCTGGCGCCGCCGAAGCAGGACCGCGCCTCCAAGTTCGATCCGACGCTCGGCAAGCGTGCGTCGGAAGAGGATCCCGAGACGAAGCGTCTCTTCAAGGAGATGAAGCGGCGGGAATTCTGAAAGGGCTGCCGTGGGCAAGCTGCTAGGCTTCATCGGCGCCACCATCGGCGGGACCATCGGCTGGTGGGTGGGCGAGCGCATCGGGCTCATGACGGCGTTCATGATCAGCATCGTCGGCACGGGTCTGGGCATGTATGCGGCCCGCCGGCTCTTCTCCGACTATCTCTGAGGCAGGCCTGTGGAATCGCTGCGCTCGACGCCACTCGGCCTACTCGTCGGCCTCCTGATCGTCGGGGTCGCGGTTCCTTGCCCCGCGCAAACGGTCATCCGCGACTCCGCCGCTCCGCCCGGCACCTCGACCGGGATCTACCGTCCTCCGGTCGCCGACACGACCCGCGCCCGCAGAGACTCATCGGCCCGGCGGGGAGCCCGGCCCGACAGCGCCGCCAAGCCCGCGGCGGCCGCGCCGGCGCCCCCGCCTCCGCCTCCGCCTCCCGCACCCCCGCCCGCCCCAGCCCCGGTCCCGACCGCAGAGTTGCTCCCCAAAGGCGTCTGCACCGACCCCGCGGGTGGCGTGGCGGCCGACGTGGTGCTCGTCACGTTCACCCGGCGCGCCCAGCCGGCGGACCGGGATGCGGCGCTCAAGCTGGTGCATGGCACGCTGGTGGCGCCCGACCCTACGGACCCGGCGTCGGCCTACGTGCGGGTGCCGAGCGACGGCAACGAGTTCGTGCTACGCGCCATCGCGGATCGGCTGATCCGGGTCCCGGTGGTCAAGGAGGTGGGGCCGGTCAACTGCCCCCCGGCGCCATGACGGGACAGTCGGTGCCCTGAGGTCTCCCATGGTCCTCCAGGTCGACGCCCACGTCAGCACGGTGGCGCAGGTCATCCAGCTCTCGGTCGCTCCGGTCTTCCTGTTCTCCGGCGTCGGCACCATGCTGGTGGTGCTCACGAACCGGCTCGCCCGTATCGTCGACCGGACGCGCACGCTCGAGGGTCGCCCCAACCAGCCCGCCGAGGACGCGGCCTTCCTCCTGGAGCTCGACACGCTGCACCGACGCGCGTACCTGATCGACTGGGCGGTGAGCCTGTCGACCATGGCGGCGCTGCTCATCTGCTGCGTGGTGGGGGTGTTGTTCGTCGGGTCGTTCCTCAACGCCGCCGTTACCCGCCCGGTCGCCGTTTGCTTCGTGGCCGCGATGGCTGCGCTGATCGGTGCGCTCGTCTGCTTTCTCCGGGAGATCCTGCTCGCGACCAGCGGCTTGCGACCGCGACGGCGGTGAACGACGCCGCAAGGAACCTCGTTCGCATGACCATGCGGCTTCGCCTGGCGGGGCCAGCCGACTTGCCGTTCCTGCTGTCGCTTGCTCCGCGTCTCGCCGAGTTCGGCCTGCCGCCGTGGCGGACGGCGGCGCACATCGTCGAGGCGGAGCGGCAGACCCTGATCGGTGCGCTGGAGACGGCCGCGCCGGATGGCCCGGTGCTCCTCGCCGAGGACGCCGACGGCGCGCTGCTCGGCTTTGCATATTTGCAGACCCAGACCGATTATTTCACCGGGCGGGCGCACGCGCACGTGGCGGTGCTGGCGGTCAGGGCTGAAGCCGAGGGTCGGGGCGTCGGCCGGGCGCTGCTCGACGGCGCCGAGGAGTGGGCCCGGCGCCGAGGCGATCCGGTCATCACCCTGAACGTGTTCGCGGAGAACACTCGCGCCCGGGCGGTATACGAGCGCCTGGGCTACGGGGCGGAGACGCTGCGCTACGTGAAGCCGCTCGACCGGGACGCCCCGCCCTGACGCGGAGGATCGCATGCCAGACACGGCGCGCCCCCACATTCCGGATCACCCAGACGTCAGGGTGCCGCCGCCGTTGCTCTACCTGTCCGTGCTCGGGATCGCCCTGCTCCTGCAGGACGTGGCCCCGCTCCCCCTGATCCCGAGCAACGCGGCCCACCCCCTCGCCCTCGCCTGCCTGGCCGGTTGGGCGGTCCTGGCGATCTGGGGAATGAGCCGGTTCCGTCTGGCCCGGACCTCGATGATTCCCGTGCGGCCGGCCACAGCCCTCATCACCGCGGGTCCGTTCCGGTTCACCCGGAACCCGCTCTACCTGAGCCTGGCGCTCCTCTACCTCGGAATCGCCCTCTGGCTCGGGGTCCTCTGGCCCATCGTCCTGCTCCCCGCTCTGATGCTCCTGGTCCAGCAGCTCGTGGTCCTGCGCGAGGAGGCCTACCTCGAGAGTCGGTTCGGCGACGCCTACCGGACGTATCGGAACCGGGTTCGCCGCTGGCTCTGATCTACCGCCGGCCGCCACTGCCAAGCCTGCAAGGAGCGTTCGATGAACTTCGATCTCGATGACGCGATCGGCGTGCTCCGCCGGACGCCGCCTGCCCTCCGCGCCCTCCTGTCCGACCTGCCTGATGCCTGGCTCCGGAGCAACGAGGGACCGGACACCTGGAGCCCATTCGATGTGCTGGGGCACCTGATCGACGGCGAGGAGACCGACTGGATACCTCGCGCCCGGATCATCCTTGCCCGGGGGCCGAACCCGGCGTTCGAGCCGTTCGACCGGTTCCGGCATCAGCGGCTCAACCGGGAGACTCCGGTCGCCGCGCTGCTCGAGCGGTTCGCCGCCCTGCGGTCCGAGAACGTCACCGTGCTGGCGGGCTTCCGGCTCACCCCGCGGGAGCTGGAACTCGAGGGCATCCATCCCGAGTTCGGACGGGTCACCCTCCGGGAGCTGCTCGCGACCTGGGTCGCCCACGACTTGGGGCACATCGGCCAGACGGTGCGGGTGATGGCGAAGCAATACGGCGAAGCGGTCGGACCGTGGCGGCGTTACCTACCCGTGCTCTCGCGCGGTTAGCTTGAATTTCTCGCGACCCCGATCTCCATCTTTCCGAGGAACCCATGTCGTCCGATCGCCTGCTCGCCGAGCTCCTCAACCGGAGCAAGCTGCTCGAATACGCTCTCGCCCACGTCGAGACCGCCACCGCGTTGGGCGGCCGGCCCGCCCAGCGGGACGCACTGAAGGCGCTGTACCACACCACCCAGCTCTTCGCGAGCGACGTGACCCAGCTTCGAGCGCGGGCGGAGGCGGCGGGCGTTCTCGCAGCGGGGAGCGGGTACAACGACGAGTGGCTGGTGGTGGCGGAGCGGGACGAACCCGAAATGTCGCCGCCACTCCCGGCTGCGCCGACAGCGGTGGCGACCACCCCGGGGGATGCGCCCCGCGCGGCCCGCCCGGAGCAGCTCCCGCTCGGCGGCAGCGAGAAGATTCTGGTGGTGGACCCGGACGAGGGCACCCGCGCCCTGGCCACCGCCATGCTCCGGGAGCTGGGCTATCGGGTCCACGAGGGCCCCTCGGGTGAGGAAGCCCTGGCCCATCTCGCGGCCAACCCGGACGAGGTGCATCTGCTCGTCACCACGCACCATCTCCCGGGCATGACCGGCGCGCAGCTCGCGGAGGCGGTAACGAGCTGGCATCCCCGGGCCCGGGTGATCTTCACCCAGGCCGACGCGCCGCTCCGCCCCTCAGAGCTCGCCCGTAAGGTGCGCGAGGCGCTGGCGGGGGTGACGGCTAACGGCGGAGCTTTCTCAGCAGCCTGAGGAACTCGAGGTAGAGCCAGACCAGCGTGACGACCAGGCCGAAGGCCGCATACCACTCCATATGGGCCGGCGCACGGCCCACGCCCTGCTCGATGTGGTAGAAGTCGAGGATCAGATTGAAGGCGGCGAGCCCGGTGACGAGGAGACTGAACCCGATGCCGATGGGCCCGCCCTCGTGCAGGAATGGGACGTACAGCCCGAACATCGCCATCACCAGGGCAATCGCGTAAAACGCGGCCACCGCGAACGTGCACGAGACGACGACGGTCTTGAACCGTTCGGTCGCCTGAATCAGACCGAAGCGGTAGGCGGTCAGCATGACGCCCAGCGTCGCGACCGTCAGGACCACGGCCTGCACCGGCAGGCCCCGATACTTCAGGTTCAGAATGGCGGACAGGGAGCCGAGCAGCAGTCCTTCGAGCGCGGCGTAGATCGGTGCGGTGACGGGCGCGTGCTCGGGCCGAAAGATCGTGTAAAGTGCGACACCGAACCCGCCCAGAATTCCGACAAGTAACAATGTTCCGAGCTTATCCGGCTCCGCCAGTCCCGCGCCGGTCTGCAGCCACGCGAATGTCGCGGTAGCCGTCAGGATCCCCAAGAGCGCCAACGTTTTCGAGATCGTTCCGCCCAGCGTCATCGTGCCGGCGCCCGGCTGGGACGTCGGCCGGAAATCGGCGCGCGCCAGCACCGGATTGGACGTCGTAGCCATCAGAGCTCCTCGTCGTCGGGAAGGCGGCGCCGACAGGCGCACAAACAATGCCGACGGGAGTCGCCGGCCCTGCAGGAGGTTTAGTCGAGGCTTCGTCCGGCGGTGCCGGGAACGATTACGCCGTCGTCGGCCGCGCGCCGGAGCATTTCGCGCCGGACGCTGCCAGCAGTGGCCAAGACGCGGGTAGGATAGCGGGAGCAGCGTGGCGTCACCGTCCCATGCACGCAGCCGTTGTACCGGCGCAGGGCAACCCGGAGCGTCGAGCTGCGGACGACGTACAATCGCAGCAGCCGGGCGCCGTGGCAGATGTTGGCGTCGAGCTCCTTGAGGTCGGTGCTGGCGCACCCGTAGCTGCCGGCGTGCACCGGCATCACCTGCATGAGGCCGACGGCTCCCTGACTGCTCACCGCCGCCGTGTCCAGCGCGCGGTTCTCGATCAGCAGCACCGCGGCGAGGAGGCTCGGACTCAGATTGAGCCGGCGGCTCTCGCGCACCACCGCCATGGCGGCGCGGTCGGCCAGCTCCGGCCGCCGCGTGCGGCGCGCGAGCACGTCAGCGAGCGGCTGGTAGCCCAGCCGCGTCGTGACCGCGCGCTCCAGCACGGTGCTGTCCGCCCAGCGGATGTGGGGGCGGTGTCTGGGCCGAGGCGCCGGCTTCGGGGCGGCCGCCACCGTGACCGCCTGTACCGACGCGGGAGCCACCTCGGGCACGGGAGCCAGGACGGCCTGCGTGCTCTGCGGGGCGGTTGCGGGCCCGCCGGACGAGCAGGCCGACGCCGCGATCACCAGCGCCGCGGCGAGCGGGTCGAACGTCCGGACGTGTCCTTGTCGGTCGGCCATGCGCGCTCCCTCCTGTGGGTCGTGCGCGCAGTATCGGGGCCGACAACCGGGGCTCTCAAGTGTTCCGAAGCTGGAGGTGCGTAAGAATCCGACGGTTACGGGACCGACTCTGCCTCGCCTGCTGACCGCAAGTCGCGCCGCTGGAAGCGCTCCTGGCGCCAGAAATCGGCGGGTGCAAGTCCTGGCGTCTCCCGTCCGCGGGCGGCATTGTTACATTGGACCGGCCCCGAGGCGGCCTTCAGGGTGCAACCCCTGGCCGTCCACCGATCAGCCTGCTCGCAAGCGACGGTGCCGGCGCCATTTTGCAAAGCTGCCGAACCGCCTCCATACGCTCCTCAAACCGGGCGTTCCCATGCACCGCCAACCCCGCCTCGGCCTTGTCGTCGCCCTGGTTCTCTGGGTCGTGATCGCTACGTCCGCCGGCGCGCAGGGCGCTGCCGAGGACCGGAGTGCCGTCATGGCCGTGGTCAACCGGCTGTTCGACGGGATGCGGGCCGGTGACAGCTCGGTGGTCCGCTCGAGCTTCCACCCCCAAGCGCTGCTCGGGACGGCCCGCGTCCGGAACGGGATGCCGGTATTCGAGCTGGACACGGTGGACGTGTTCGTCCGCGCCGTGGGCACGCCTCACCCGGACGTCTGGGACGAGCGAATCCGCGCCACCCACGTCGAGCTCGACGGGCCGCTCGCGTCGGTCTGGGCGGAGTACGCGTTTTACGCCGGGCCCAGGTTCAGCCACTGCGGCATCGACGCGTTTCAGCTCGCGCGCGACGGCGACGCCTGGCGGATCGTGGCGCTCACCGACACCCGGCGGCGCGACGGCTGTCCCGATCGCCCGACGGAGTGAGCGCCCCGGTGTCGGCGCGCGAAACCAGGCCCACGACCCGCGGGTAGCGGAGTCATGTACCGCATCGTGTGGGAGTTCGAGGCCGACCCGCGTCTGACCGCGGAGTTCGAGCGGGAATACGGAGGCCACGGCGCCTGGGAGACGTTCTTTCGGCGGGCCGCGGGGTATCTGGGTTCGGAGCTGTTCCGGAGCGCAGCCGTGCCGTCGCGCTATCTCACGGTAGACCGCTGGACCTCGCGGGCGGCATACGAGGCGTTCCGTGCCGGGTTCGCCGACGAATACGCCGCGCTCGACACGCACTGCGCGACGCTGACCCGGAGCGAGCGGTTCGTCGCGGCCGCCGAGGAGCCCTGAATCCGAAGGAGATCCCATGATCACCCGTCGAGAGTTTCTCGCCCAAACCGCGGGGCTCACCGCGGTGGCCGCCGTGACGCGCCCGCTGCACGCCCGCGCGCCCGGAGCGCTCGTGACCGTCTACAAGAGCGGGAGCTGCAAGTGCTGCGCGCGCTGGGTCGAGCACCTCAAGCTGAACGGGTTCGCCGCCGAGGCACACGATGTAGACTCGGTCGATCCGTTCAAGGACCGCTACGGCGTCCCCCAGCCGCTCCGCTCCTGCCACACCGCAGTCGTCGATGGCTACGTCATCGAGGGCCACGTGCCGGCCGACGACATCCACCGGCTCCTGAAGGAGCGGCCGAAGGTGGCGGGGCTCACGGTCCCGGGCATGCCGCCGACCGCGCCCGGGATGTACCAGCCGGGCGACGAGAAGGAGCCGTTTACGGTTCTGACCTTCCAGAAGTCGGGCGCGACCACGACGTACGCCCGGCACTAGCGCCCGCTGCGGCACCGCATGCATCAGCTCCGGCCGCGCCCGCCGTCCCGGCGCGGCCGGGTCCGCCGAGTGGGCTCGGCCTCGAGCGGATCGTCCGGCCAGTAGTGTTTGGGATACCGGCCCTTCAGATCCTTCCGCACGTCGAAGTACCCCGTCCGCCAGAAGCTCGCGAGGTCGCGCGTCACCTGCACCGGCCGGCGTGCGGGGGACAGCAGATGCAGCGTGAGCGGCACGCCGCCCCCGATCCTCGGCGTCTCCGCCAGCCCGAAGACTTCCTGGAGCCGCACCGCGAGCACCGGCGATGCGGGATCGCCATAGTCGATCGGGATCCGCGACCCGCTCGGCACCCCGACGTGCGTCGGCGCCAGCGTCTCGAGCGCCCGCCGCTGCTCCCATGTGAGCCGGCCCAGCAGCAACGCAGCGAGGTCGATCCGCGCCAGGTCCTGACGCCGACGCAGACCGGCGAGCGAAGGCCCCAGCCATTCCGCGAGCGTGCCGGAGAGGGCCGCGTCCGACACATCGGGCCACGCGGGATCGAGCCGGTGCAGGAAACCGAGCCGCGACCGGAGGGCCAGCGCCGCGTCGGTCCAGGGCAGCGCAGCGATCCCCTCGCCGGTGAGCCGGTCGAGCAGCGCCGCGGAGACCGCACGGGGATCCGGGTCCCGTAACGGCGCCTCGGCGAGGACGATCGCGCCCAGTCGCCGGCGTCGCCGCGCGACGACGCCGTCCATCGCTTCGTCCCAGGCGACGGTCTCCTCGACCACGATCTGATCGCCCAGCTCCTGCTCGAGATCGGCCAGTGTGACCGGAGCCGCCAGGAAGATGCGGCTCTCGCGCGGACGGCCGTCGAGCTCGGCGGCCACGAGGTAGTCCTCCCGGCCGAGCGGATCGTCCGCCGACAGGTACGCGCCCAGCCCGTTCCGCAGCAGGAATCGCCCCGGAGCCCCCGGCCGCCGCTGACCGATGCGGTCGGGGTACGCCAGCGCGAGGAGCAGACCTGCCGTCCGGGGGTCGGCCTCCGCCGGATCGGAAGGGAGGTCAAGACGGCGCCGGAGCAGCCGGGCCTCGGTGCGGGCGCGGTGGAGCGCACCCGGGCTCGCCCGGGAGTCGCCGCGCCGCAGAGCCTCCAGTCGCAGCGTTACGTCGGCCCGGTCGTCCGCGCCGCGGAGCACGTCCCGCTCGCCCAGCAGCGCGGCAAGGTCGCAGCCGGTCCCGCCGAGACCCAGGGCGCGGGCGCGGAGCAGCATGTGGGCTAGGCGCGGGTGCAGGGCCAGCTGGGCCATGGCCCGTCCGTGCGACGTGATGCGCCCCGCGGCATCGAACGCGCCCAGCTCGGCGAGCAGCTCGCGCGCCTGGGCGAGCGCCGCGGCCGGCGGAGGATCGAGCCATGCCAGCTCCGCCGGATCGCTCACCCCAGCGTCGGCCAGCTCCAGCGCGAGCGGCGCCAGATCGGCCTCCAGTATCTCCGGCGTGTCGAAGGGCCGGAGCTCGGCCATGCCGACCTCGGCCCAGAGCCGCCAGCACACGCCCGGCCCGGTTCGGCCGGCCCGGCCCCGACGCTGGTCGGCCGCGGCGCGCGAGACCCGCACGGTCTCGAGCCGGGTCATCCCGCTGCGCGGGGAGAACCGCGGCACCCGGGCGAGACCGGCGTCGATCACGACCCGCACGCCCTCGATGGTGAGGCTGGTCTCGGCAATGGAGGTGGCGAGCACCACTTTCCGGGTCCCGGGCGGGCTCGGCGCGATCGCAGCCTCTTGCGCCTCGGGTGGAAGATCCCCGTAGAGCTGGTGCACCCGAATGCCGCGCCCGGGAGACGGCTCCGCCAGCCGCTCGGCCGTGCGGCGAATCTCCCCCGCCCCTGGGAGAAAGACGAGGATGTCCCCGGTCTCCTGCGCGAGCGCATCGCGCGCCGCGCCCGAAGCGGCGGCATCGACCCGGACGTCCGGCCGGGGCGGCGCGTAGCGGGTCTCCACCGGAAATAGCCGTCCCTCAGCCGTGATCACCGGCGCGGCGCCGAGCAGGCGGGCCACGGGCGTGCCGTCCAGCGTGGCGGACATCACCAGGACCCGCAGATCGGGGCGCAGCACGGCACCCGTGTGGAGTGTCAACGCGAGGCCGAGATCACCGTGAAGGCTGCGCTCGTGGAACTCGTCGAAGATCACCAACCCGACGCCGTCGAGGCCCGGGTCGGCGGAGAGCAACCGTGCGAGCACGCCTTCGGTGACAACCTCGATCCTGGTGGCCGGTCCCACGCGGGTGTCCCGACGAATTCGATAACCGACGGTCGCGCCGACGGGCTCGTTGCGCAGATGTGCCATCCACCCCGCCGCGGCCCGAGCGGCGAGCCGCCGGGGCTCGAGCATCACGATCTTCCGCCCGCCGAGCCAGCCCTCGTCCAGCAGGGCGAGCGGGACCCGGGTCGTCTTGCCCGAGCCGGGCGGCGCGAGCAGCACCGCGGGGCCCGCGCGAAGCGCGCGGCGGAGGTCGGGCAGCGTCGAGTCGATCGGCAGCGGATCCATGACCGCGAATCATATCGCGCCCCGGCTCCCTTCCGCGCCCGCCCGGCCCACGGTAGTCTTGTTTTCACCCCTATGACCCGGACCGATCTCACCGGCCTGTTCGCCTACGATGCGTGGGCCAATCGCGAAACGCTGGCTTCCGTCAACCCCGTGGCCGCGGCGATCCCGAAGGCGGTGGCGCTGGTCGCCCACATCGCCGGGGCGAAGGCGCTCTGGCTGGCCCGCATCCGCTCCGCCCCGGCACCGCTCCCGGTCTGGCCCACGCTCTCGCCCGCCGAGTGCGCGGCGGCCCTCGCCCAGGCCGCAGCCGGCTGGGAGGAATACCTGCGGAGCGATGCGACCGACGTGGCGCAGGAGATTGCCTACACCAACAGCAAGGGCGAAGCGTTTCGGAGCCGAGTGGTGGACATCGCGACCCACGTGGTGTTCCACTCGCATTACCACCGAGGCCAGATCGCCACGTTCGTCCGGGCCGCCGGCCAGACACCCGCATACACCGACTTCATCCACGCAGTCCGCACCCACGCAACCGGAACCCAGGAGGTCCACCCGTGACCGAGGTCGACATCCGGCGTCGCGCGGCCGAGCGTGCCAGGGAGGTGCTCGAGGGCCGACTCAGCCCCGATGCATTCCGCGAGGAGTTCGCCGACGTAGAGGACCGTCGGGTCGCCGAGCTGCTCGACCTCATGGAGCATCAGCCGGAGCAGGGCCTCCTGGGCGGTGGCGAGAACGCCTGGCGGAACTACCAGCAATCGGTGCGCGACGTGATCGCAGGGCTCGGGGCTTGAGTCCGGACTACCGCTTCCCGCTCGAGCAGGCGGTCGCGGCCCTCCCGGCGCCTGATCAGGAGCAGTGGGTCGTGCGCTTCCGGCACGGAACGCTTCAGCTCGGGCTCTACGCCCCACGTGGCCGCGACCCGCAGACGCCTCACACCCAGGACGAGGTGTACGTGGTCATGAAAGGGTCCGGCTGGTTCGTGAACGGGAGCGCCCGGACGCGGTTCGGTCCCGGCGACGTGCTCTTCGTCCCCGCGGGCGTGGTGCACCGGTTCGAGGAGTTCACCGACGATTTCGTAGTCTGGGTCGTATTTTACGGCCCGGAGGGCGGGGAGCGGCCGTCCGACAATGGCTGACGACCCGCGGCGGCGTACAATGCAGCGCCAGCTGGTGGTGATGCTGGTGCTCGTCGCGCTGGTGGACGGGATCGCGATCGCCGCGTGGTTTCTCGCCGGCCTGCGCGGCCGGAGCGGCGGCGTGCAGCTCTGCTTCGCGATCGTGTGGACGGTTGCGACGTTCGGGGTAGTGGTGGTGTCGATGCGGAAGATCAGGGAGGCGCAACGGCGGTAAACAGTAAACGCGGTCCCTTCCATGCCTCATCCGGTCTCCCTGCTGGGTCTCCCCTACGACGCCAGCTCCTCGTTCCAGCGGGGCGCGGCTCTGGCGCCGCCCCTGATCCGCCAGGCCCTCACGTCGTCCGCCGGCAACCAGTGGACCGAGGCGCTGACCGACCTCGGCGCACCCGGCCGGCTGGATGACGCCGGCGACGCAAGCATCCCCGACGGCCCCGGCGCCCGCGAAAAGATCGAGACTGCGGCGGAGCAGCTGCTCGACCGCGGCTTCCGCCCGCTCTTCCTGGGCGGCGATCACTCGGTCACCTACCCCATTCTCCGCGCGCTGGGCCCGCGCTACGCCCGTCTCACGCTGGTGCAGTTCGACGCCCACCCCGACCTCTACGACGTCTTCGAAGGCGACCGCTACTCCCACGCCTGTCCATTCGCGCGGATCATGGAGGAGGGCCTGGCCACCCGGCTGGTGCAGATCGGCATCCGGACCATGTCCGGGCACCAGCAGGAGCAGGCGGTCCACTTCGGCGTCGAGGTGTACGACATGCGCCGCTGGCGCGACGGAATGAGGCTCCCCCTCGAGGGACCGATCTACGTGTCGTTCGACCTGGACGCGCTGGACCCGGCCTTCGCGCCGGGGCTGTCCCACCCGGAGCCCGGCGGCCTGTCGGTCCGCCAGGCGCTGGACGCGATCCAGCGCCTGCCGGGCCCGATCGTCGGGGCGGACGTCGTCGAGTACAACCCGCACAACGATGTCGGAGGGCTGACGGCGAGAGTGGCGGCGAAACTGGTGAAGGAGCTGGCCGAGCGGCTGCTCGAGTGACCCGCTAGGGCTGGGCGCCTGCGGCGCCGGAGATCGCCGGCGTCTCCCCGGTCGGCTGGTCTACCGCGTCGATCCGCACCACGATGGCCGTGATGTTGTCCAGGCCGCCGCGGCGGTTGGCCTCGGTGATCATCCGATCGACCCAGGTCTGGGGGTCACCCTCCGACTTGAGGATCTTCACCAGCTGCTCATCCTCCAGCATGCCGGTGAGCCCGTCCGACGCCAGCAGCACTACGTCTCCGGTTTTGAGCGAGCCGAAGTAGAGATCGGGCACCACGTCCACGCTCGCGCCGACGCAACGGGTGATCACGTTGCTGTAGGGATGGACCCGCGCCTGCTCCGGCGTGAGCAGCCCGGCGTCGACCTGCTCCTGCACATAGGAGTGGTCCTTGGTGAGCTGGGTGAAGGCCCCGTCGCGGAGCAGATAGGCCCGGCTGTCCCCCACCTGGCCGATCAGATAGCGCCCCCGCATCAGCACGAGCACCGTCGCCGTGGTGCCCATGCCGTGCTTGTCGTGCTCGGAGATCGTCCGCTCGAAGATGGCGTCGTTCGCCACCCGGATCGCGGACCGGATCCGTTCCCCCACCTGCGGCTCGGCGAGCCCGCGGATCGAGCCGATCTCGCGAGACGTGATGCGGACCGCCATCTCGCTGGCGACTTCGCCGGCCGCATGCCCGCCCATTCCGTCCGCGACGATGAACACGCCGCGGTCGGAGAGCATCAGATAGTTGTCTTCGTTGCCCGACCGGACGACACCGACGTCGGTGCGGGCCGCACAAGTGAAGTGCACGGGGCTCCGTTATCTGAGCAGCATGAACGCGATGATGCCGACGATCACCAGCAGGACGCCCACCCACAGCAGCCACCGGGGGACGGCCGGCGGCTTGGGCGGAACCGCCCGCAGCGGCCGCCGCGGCGTGACTACCGGCCCGGCGGCCGGCTGGGCTGAGATGCCCTGTACCATCCGGGTGCCCACGCGCTGCTGAATCCCGGTGGTATCATCGGTGGATTCGAACAGAGTCGTGACCTCGCCGAAGCGGAGCGCGGCGCCGGGGCCGAGCGGCGTCTCGTCGGTGACGCGCTCGCCGTCCACGAACGTGCCGTTGGTGGAGCCGAGGTCGCTCAACACCCAGATCCCCTCCCGCCGCTGCAGCTTCGCGTGCGAGGAGCTGACGCTAGGCTCCGGGATCACGAGATCGTTGTAGTCGGCCCGCCCGATGTTGACCACCGGGCTCCGGACAGCGAGGCGCTTGCCCTTGAGGCTTCCGCTCCGCACCAGGAGCGAGGCGATCGGGGCGTCCACCACCGAGATCGGCGTCACCGGTCCGGAAGCCGGCTTGCCCGGCGCGCCGCCCACCCCGAACATCGTGTTGAAGAGCCGCTGCTGCGCGCCGGTCGGCGCCTCGCCCGGTGTGCCTGCGGCCGCCGCGGCCTCGGCGGGTGGCGGGGGAGGAGGTGGCGGAGCCGGAGCCGCGGCCGGCGGCGCGGACGCGGCCGCAGCCGCGACCGGCTCCGGAGCGGGCGCGACCGGCGGCACCGGGGTGGCCTCGGCGTAGAACCGGAACTCGTCTGCCCCGATCCGGATCACGTCCGCGCGCTGTAGCACGCAGGAGCCCTCGATCCGATGGCCGTTGACGAACGATCCGTTGGTGCTGGTGTCCACCAGCACGAAGCCCTGCTCGGTTGCCACGATCTGGGCGTGCCGCCGGGACACCTCGTTCCCCGGCACCACCACGTCGGCGCTGGCGTCCCGCCCGATGACCAGCGCGGCGCCGACCTGATACTCCCGGCCGTCGGTAAGGCAGACGAGTCGCCCGCCGCTCACGACGGGAGGTGCGGACGGTCGGGGAGGGGCGGGCGGTGCGAACTTCTCGAACGCGGAGGAATCGAAGAACTTGGTATGGCCGGCGCGGGCGGGATCGACAATCAGGAGCTCGTGCGTGCCGATCTGGATCTTGTCACCGTGCAGTACCGGTGTCGGGTCGTCTCCCTGACGCACGCCGTTGACCAGGATTTCCGCGCCCTCCGAGGCGCGCCGGATGGCGGCCGAACCGTTCGCCAGGCCCTGGACGATCGCATGGCGCGGTTGCACCCCCTCGCCTTGGAGCGGCACCGTGCAGTCCGCCCCGGAGCCAACGACCATCTCGCCGGCGGCGATGGGGTATCGCAGACCGCCGACCTCCAATTGCATCATGGTGCTGGTTCCAAGGCTGTCATCAGGGTGCCAGTCAAGCTATCGGCAGCCCTCTAAGCGCGCAAGCCAAATTGGGTTACCTCCCCGGCATCCGGCGGGGCCCCTTGACCGCGGAGCTGCAGCTGGTACAGGCGTTCATACAGCCCCCGCTGGGCCAGCAGCTCCCGATGGCTCCCGCGTTCCCGGATCTCCCCGTGGTGCATCACCAGGATCTCGTCGGCGTGCAGGATGGTCGAGAGTCGGTGGGCGACGACCAGGCTCGTCCGGCCCGCCATCAGCTCCTCGATCGCGCGCTGGATCTGGGCCTCCGTCTCCGTGTCCACCGAGCTGGTCGCCTCGTCCAGCACCAGGATTGTGGGGTCCCGGGCCAGCGCCCGGGCAAAGCTCAGGAGCTGGCGCTCGCCCACGCTCAGATTCCGGCCCCGCTCCCCCAGCACGTGGCCATACCCCTTCGGCAGTCGCCCGACGAAGCGGTCGGCCCCCACCCGCCGGGCGGCCGCCTGGGCCGCCTCAGCCGGGATCGGCGCGTCGAGGGTGAGGTTGTGGAGGATGTCCCCGGTAAAGAGGAAGAGATCCTGCTGCACGAACCCAATCAAACCGCGAAGGTCCGCGGTCGAGAGCTCCCGGATGTCCACCCCGTCGATGGTGATCCGGCCCCGAACCGGGTCGTAGAAC
The DNA here is from genome assembly GCA_041498715.1 of Gemmatimonadota bacterium. Lineage (GTDB taxonomy): Bacteria > Gemmatimonadota > Gemmatimonadetes > Gemmatimonadales > GWC2-71-9 > DASQPE01. The sequence goes on from JBGQIW010000042.1 coordinate 19,704, forward strand.
CGGAGGAGCAGGCTCACGATCGTGGTCTTCCCCGCTCCGGTGTGGCCGACCAGCGCCACCGTCTGCCCCGGGCTGGCCCGGAACGACACGTCCTTGAGCACCCAGGGCCCGCTCTCGCCATAGCGGAACCAGACGCCCTCGAACGCCACCTCGCCCCGCACCGGCCGGGGCAGCGTGCGCGGCCGGGCCGGCTCGGGCACGGTGACCGGCTCGTCGAGCAGCCGAAAGACCCGCTCGGAGGAGGCCATCGCGCTCTGGAGGAGATTGAACTTCTCGGAGAGGTCCTGGAGCGGCTGGAAGAACCGGCGGGTGAGCTGGATGAAGGCCGCCAGCACGCCCACGGTCATCGTCCCGCCAAGGGCACGGAGGCCGCCGTACCAGAGCAAGAGCGCCAGCGCCACCGAGGTGAGCACTTCGATGACCGGGAAGAAGATGGCGTAAATCGTGATCGACCGGAGGTGCGCCTCGAGATGGCTGGCGTTGATCTTCTGGAACTCGTCCGCGGCGGCCCGCTCCCGCCCGAACAGCTGCACGACCCGCATGCCCGACAGATGCTCCTGCAGATACGAGTTGAGCCGCGCGAGGCGCACGCGGATGTCCCGGAACGCCTCCCGCACGCTCCGGCGGAAGATCGTCACCGTGAGCCAGACGAGCGGGATCACCGAGAACGCCACGAGCGCGAGGCGCCAGTCGGTAGCGAGCATCATCAGCATGATCGCCACCAGCGTGAAGACGTCGCCGAACACGGTGACGACGCCGGACGAGAACAGCTCGTTCAACGTCTCCACGTCCGACGTCACCCGCGTCATCAGGCGGCCGACGGGGTGGCGGTCGAAGTAGGGGATGCTGAGCCGCTGGAGCCGGGCAAAGATCTGGAGCCGGAGGTCGTACATGACCCGCTGGCCCACGTAGGTCGTGAGCAGGGTCTGCCCGTACTCGAACCCGAACTCCAGCGCGAGCGCGCCGAGATAGAGCGCGGCAAGCGTGCCGAGCAGGCCCGTGTCGCGATGGGGGATGGCGACGTCGAGGGCGCGCTGCGTGAGCACCGGTCCGACCAGCGTGATCGCCGCACCGCCGAGCAGGAGCAGCACCGCCCCGGCGACCGGTAGCGGGTAGGGTTTGAGGTACACCAGCAGCCGCCGGAGCAGGCCGCCGTCGTAGGCGCGGTCGAGCGGCTCGTCCGGGGCGCCGGGCGTCGTCATCCGGCCAGCTCGGGCAGCGCGGCCTCGTCCACCGTTCGGAGCCCCCGCCGCACCCACCCGGAGAAGACGATGAAGCCGAAGGCGATGGTGCAGTAGCTCTGGATGCAGCGCCACACCAGGGTGTAGATCGGCGTGAGCTCACGCGGGACGTACACCGACATGACCGCGGCCGTCAGCAGCTCCGCGATTCCGGACGCGCCGGGCGTCGGAGCGAAGTAGAGAAGGAACATCACCAGCGTCTGCACCAGGAGGACGTCCACGAAGTTGGCGTGAATGCCGAGGACGCGGAGCGCGACATAGCCCGCGAGCAGCTTGTTGGCGTGCGACGGCGCCGAGAGGAGCGTTGCCCAGACCAGGGCGAGCAGGCCCCTGGGCGTCTTGAACGCCACCACGCCGGCGGCCGTGTCCTCGATCCCCACCCGCAGCTTCTCCAGCCGCTTCGCCACCCGCCGGCTCCGCCGTCCCACCGCGCCCGCGAGCCGGTCGATCAGGCCGGCCGCGAAGCGGGGAAACACGACGATCACCAGCATCACCACGCCGATGACGGCGACGACTCCCAGGCTCCCGAGGAAGAGATCGTACAGCGAGAGGCCGAGCACGTTCCCCTTGGTCCCGAGCGAGCGCCCGGCCCCGAACAGGATCGCGAGCGGACCCGCGATGCCGAAGAAGGCGACCGTGGCGATGAAGCTCATGAACGTCGCCGCGACCGCCACCGGCAGGGGGATGCCGTAGCGCCGGAGCGTGTAGATGGTCATCGGCCCGGAGCCCGACTGGAGCGGGGTGACGTACCCGGCCCAGGCCCCCATGCCTCCCGCGAGGATGCAGCCCTTGAGCGACGGCTGGGGAACGACGTGCCGGGCAAGGACCCAGAGGCGGGTGCCGCCCCCGAGCC
>JBGQIW010000043.1:0-21734 GCA_041498715.1 Gemmatimonadota bacterium
ATGCTGACCCGCCGGATCTCCTTCGCCCTGCTGGCGGCGTCGTTCGTCTGGGGGCTGTGGATCTGCCTCCGGACCGTACCGCGCCCCGTCGCCGACGCCCCCGAGCGCGTATAGCTTTCGCTCCTCTCGCCCGAGCGGAGCATCCATGAACCTGACGTTCGTTGGAATTGGCCTCGCGGCCGGGATTTTGGCCGGGCTGTTCGGCATCGGCGGCGGCATTCTCATTGTGCCCGCGCTGGTGTTGCTGGGTGGAATGTCGATCCAGACCGCGACCGGCACGTCGCTCGGCGCCCTGCTCCTCCCGGTGGGCCTCCTGGGCGCCGTGGTCTACTACCGGGAAGGGCACCTCGACGTCCGGGCCTCGCTGCTCCTCGCGGCCGGCATGTTCGCCGGTGCCTACCTGGGCGCCACGCTGAGCCAGACACTCAAGGCGACGGTGCTTTCGCGCCTGTTCGCCCTCTTCCTGGCCGCCGTGGCGGTCCGGATGTGGATCAAGCGGTGAGGCCGCGCAGGGCGAGCCGCGCGATCTCCCGAGTGAGCGCCTTCGTGCTCGCGGCGGGCGCGACCAGCGCGTGCGGCGGGAATCCCAAGCCGGCCCGCGTCGTTCCTCCCGCCGCCCGCACCCAGTTGATCGACATCCAGGGGCATCCGGTCGGGACTGCATCGGTGCTCGAGTCCAGCGCCGGCGGGCTCCTCGTCCTCAAGCTGCGGAGCATCCCGCCCGGCGTGCACGGGCTCCACTTGCATGCGAACGGGGCCTGCGACCCGCCGAACTTCGGTACCGCCGGCCCGCACTACAATCCGGGGAACCGGAGGCATGGCTCCCGGAACCCGCAGGGGCCGCACGCTGGCGACCTGCCGAACGTCACCGCCCGCGCCGACGGCAGCGTGGACACCACGCTCGCCGTGCCCGGCGACCTGGTGCGCGCGATCGGCTCCGGCGCCAATGCGAGGGCGCTGGTCCTGCATGCCGGCCCGGACGACCTCATGACCGATCCGTCGGGCAACTCGGGCGATCGCATCGCCTGCGGCGTACTGGAGCGATGAGCCGGGCGGGAGTCGCCGCAGCCGCACTGCTGGCGCTCCTGGGCTGTGGCGGCACTACCGACCCGGCGGCGCTGCCCACGCCCGACACTGTCATCCGTCTCCTGGAGCAGGGCAGCGGAAGCAACATCGCGGCCACCGCCGACGGCGCCGCCGACCCGCGGCTCCGTCCGCACGTCTATCCCCTGTCGCCGGTCCAGACGGCGCACGCGGTCGTAGACGCGATCGACTCGCTGCCGCGCTGGGAGGTGATCGCCGGCAGGGACGGGGTGATCTGGGCGACGCGACGCACGCGACTGTTCCGGTTCGTGGACGACGTCTATCTCCTCCTGCTGCCCGCGCACGACTCGACCGTGGTTTTCGCGCGGAGCGCCTCCCGCGTCGGTCGCGGTGACATGGGGCAGAACCGAAGGAACCTCGGTGAGCTGTGGGAGGCGATGGGAAAGCGAGTGAACGGTAAACGGTGAACCGCGGTTTCCGATGCCCCACTACATCTGCACGACCTGCGGCGTCCAGTTCGCCGAGTCCGACCACCCACCGCCCAGCTGCCCCATCTGCGAGGACGAGCGCCAGTACGTCGGCTGGGACGGCCAGCAGTGGACCACGCTCGCGGAGCTTCGCGCCGGGCACACCAACGTCGTTCGCGCCGAGGCCGCGGACCTGACCGGGATCACGACCGAGCCTGCCGTCGCGATCGGGCAGCGCGCGTTGCTGCTGCGCGACCCGGCCTTCCCCCTGCTCTGGGACTGCCTCACCCTCATCGACGACGCCACCGTGGCGGCGGTCCGCGCGGCCGGCGGCATCCGCGCCGTGGCGATCTCCCATCCGCACTACTACTCCGCCATGGTCGAGTGGGCCCACGCCTTCGACGTCCCGGTCTACCTCCACGCCGCCGACCGCGCCTGGGTCATGCGCCCGGACCCCTCCATCGCGTTCTGGGAAGGCGAAACCTTGGCCCTGGCCGAGGGGATCACCTTGATCCGGTGCGGTGGGCACTTCGCGGGTGGCACGGTGCTTCATTGGGCGGCGGGGGCGGGCGGCCGGGGTGCTCTTCTTTCGGGCGACGTGCTCCAGGTGGGCCAGGACCGGAAGTCCGTGAGCTTCATGTACAGCTACCCGAACTACATCCCGCTCGACGCCGCGGCGGTGCGCCGCATCGCCACCGCGACGGCGCCGTACCGGTTTGACCGGATCTACGGCGCGTTCCGCGATCGGAACGTGGCGGCCGGCGGGAGCGAGGTCGTACGCCAGTCCGTCGCTCGCTACCTTCGGGCCCTCGGTGAGGAGCGCGATGGGTGACCAGGCGGTATAATCTCTCGCAAGACCCCGCGCCGACCCCCAACGGCGCCCACCGCTTCTGGCAGCCCGGACTCACATGCGTCTCGAAACCGCGCGACTCGTCCTGCTTTCCCTCTCGCCCGAGGCCATCGATGCCCTGGTGGGGGCCGACGCGGCGCGGCTCGCCACCCTCACCGACGCCCGCTTCCCCACGCCGCTCCGGCCGCCACCGCTCACTGAGGACGTGCTGCCGCTGGTGCGCGACCGGCTCACGGCGGACCCGACGCAGGAGGGCTGGTGGACCTGGCTCGTGATCCGGAAGGACACCAAAGAGGCGGTCGGCTCGGTCGGCTTTGGTGGAGGTCCGGACGACGAGGGCGGGGTGATGATCGGCTACGCGACCTATCCCAACGTCGAGGGCCGCGGGTTCGCCACCGAGGCGGCCGGCGCGCTGGTGCGCTGGGCCCTCGCCCAGCCGGGCGTGACCCGCGTGTGCGCCAGCCTTCCTCCCGAGAACGAGCCCGCGATCCGGGTCGCCCAGAAGCTGGGCATGAAGCTGGTGGGGACGGTGTGGGAGGAGGACCTGGACGAGGTGCTGCTGTACGCCCTGACAGCGGTGAACGGTGAACCGTAAACAGTGAACGCGAGCTCCGCCGTTGAGCCAAGCCCCCGTTCACCGTTTACCGCTTACCGTTCACCCTTCGCTTTTCAACATCCGATCGATCGGCCTGACGAGGAGCGCCAGCGCCACCGCCGCCGCGAGCGCGAACAGCGTCACCACCCCGAACAGCGTCGGCAGCGAGAACGCCTCGTAGAGGCCCGCCACTCGCCCGCCCAGATAGTTCCCGACCGCGGTCGCGAGGAACCACACGCCCATCATGAGCCCGGCCACCCGGGCCGGCGCGAGCTTGGTCATGGCGCTCAGGCCGACCGGACTCAAGCAGAGCTCGCCGATGGTGTGGAGCAGGTAGGTCACGCCGAGCCAGAGCGGGCTCACCTTGACGCCGGTCGCGGCGAGCTGCGCGGCGACGATCAGAATCGCGAATCCGGCCGCCACGAACACCAGCCCGATCACGAATTTCAGCGGACTCGACGGATCCCGCTTGCCGAGCGACACCCAGAGCCAGGCGAACAACGGCGACAGCAGCACGATGAAGATCGGGTTGGCCGACTGGAACCAGCTGGCCGGGAAGGAAAGGCCGAATAAGCGGTTGTCGGTGCTCCGCTCGGCGAACAGGTTCAGGGTCGAGCCTGCCTGCTCGAACACCGACCAGAAGATCGCCGCCCCGACGAAAAGCACGAGGATCGTGATGAGTCGCTTCCGCTCGGCGCTGGTCCACCCGCGGGCGGTGAGCAACCCGACAAAGAAGACGACGGTCACGGCGAGCAGGACGAGGCCGAAGGCGTTCCCCAGTCCCTCGGGCGTCACGTGGATGACCCCCATGCGTCCCAGGACCGCGATGGCCAGCGCCAAGGCCACGATACCCGCGATGCCGTTCCGGAGCCGGCGCCGCATTCGGGCCTGCTCCGCCGGATCGTCCGGGACGACCGGGTTCATGCCCGCGTCGCCCAGATGCTTCCAGCCGCCCAGGTACTGGAGGATGCCGAACAGCATGCCCACGGCGGCCGCCCCGAAGCCCCAGTGCCAGGCCAACTCCGGCCGGATGCCCAATGATTGAAGGATGCCGCGGAACTGCGGGCTCTGCGCCAACCAGCCGCAGATGAACGGCGAGACCAGGGCGCCCAGGTTGATCCCCATGTAGAAGATCGAGAACCCCGCGTCCCGGCGCACATCCTCGGCACCGTACAGTTGCCCCACCATCGTGCTCACGTTCGGCTTGAGCAGCCCGGTGCCGAAGACGATAAAGCCGAGCCCCAGGTAGAACGTCACGATGCTCGGTATGGCGAGGCAGATATGCCCGAGCATGATGACGATGCCACCATACAGGGTGGCGCGGCGCTGGCCCAGAAACCGATCCGCGATCCACCCGCCCGGCAGCGCGGTCAGGTAGACCAGCGACGTGTAGGTCCCGTAGACGACGCCCGCCTTGGCCGTATCGAAGCCGAGGCCCCCGAAGGCCAGCGGCGCCGTCATGAACAGGATGAGGATCGCCCGCAGGCCGTAGAAGCTGAACCGCTCCCAGAACTCGGTGAAGAAGAGGGTGGAGAGGCCGCGCGGGTGACCGAAGAATCCGGTGTCCGACGGAGCGACGGCGGGCTGGGGGCGGGACGGGGCGGCGGTAGCCAAGCGGTCGGTCCTCAGGTTCGATGTTTCTTCAGAATGTCGTCCAGCACGACGCGATCGATCTTCCCGTCCATCCGGACGCGGACGTCGTAGTTCTCCCAATACATGAAGTCGCGGAGCGCCTCGAGGAACACACGCGTCGGCCGACCCTGGGGCGCGGACAGCCACTTGGTCGTCTGCGTCGCCGGCTCCCGGAGCAGGATCGGCTCGAGCTGGCGGACCAGGTCCGGCGTGAGGTCCACGACGTCCTTGGGGTCCGTCGGGAAGAAGTACAGCTTGTGCAGCGCGAGCAACCGGTCGAGCTCGGCGATCGGATCGGGCGCGTCGTAGATCCGGATGTCCACCAGCCGATCGCTGGCGCCGAGGTAGCCGGCGCCCTTACGCACCACCAGCAGGGCCGCCGACTGCATGCCTCGCTTGTCGCCGCCCCCGGCCTGCCCCGCCTTGAGCGCCGCGAGCAGCCGGTCGGCCAGCGGCCCGGTGGAGTGCTCGAAGGTCGCCGCCATGTTGGCGACGGTGCGGTCGGAGACCATGATGTTCGCCTGGGCGGCGAACGTGCGGCCGACGATCATCGCCCCCTTCCCCCCCAAGAGGCTCCCGCCGCCTCCCGGTGCCCCGACTCGTCCGCCGGCCCAGTCGAAGGTCATCGCACCGGTGAAGCTCGCGGCGTTGCCGCGGGCATCCACCATGCCGACTTGCCGATCGCCGAGGAGCGTGTCGCCCCGCATCAGAATGTGCAGGACCTCCTCGGGCGTCGCCCCCTGGGCGAGGAGCTCGAGGCCGCGCTCGCCATAGGCCGTGTTGGCCAGGCTCTGAGTGGCGACCGCGCCGACACCGGCCTTGGCCCAGGGCACCAGCGCCCCGACGTTGGGAAACTTCGACTGCACCGCGACGCCAAGGTCGCCGGTGGCGGAGTCGAAGGCGACGATACTGTACGTGTGCGCGAGCTTCTGGAAGTGTGGGGGTGGCGTCTGGGCGACAAGCGGGAAGGGGAGCGCGAGAAGCAGAAGGGAGCCAGCGACCCGACTCATGGTTTGCCCATCTTCTTCTTGAGGTGCGCCAGCTGGGCCTCGACCGCCTGCTCCATCAGCGCGCGCTCCGCCCGGGCTCGCTCGAGCTCTCCCGTAAGATCGGTCTCGGGCCGCGTGCCGCCGGCCGCCTCCAGCTCGCGCCAGGCGGCCCGCAGGCTGGCGTCGGCGTCCGGCCGGCCCGCCGCGCGAATCTCGAGCGTCATTTCCTCGATCTCACGCCGCGTCAGGCCCAGCTCGTCCCGTTGCACCAGCAGTTTGCGCTCGAGCACCGCCACCCGGTCGCGGTGCCGAACGGCGAAGCGCTCGGCGATGGCGACCGTCTCGGCGTCCGAAACCTTGGCGGCCAGCCGTCCTCGGCGCTCAGTGTCTTCGAGTTGCTGCCGCTCCGCCGCGAGCTCACGCTCCGTCGCGGCGAGCCCGTCGCGCATGCGGCCCAGCCCGACCGAAGCCTCGGCCAGGGCGTCGCGCAGCGCCTCGGCGCGGGCGCGGGGATCGCGGGCGGGCTCGGCGAACAGCCGGTCGAGCCGGGCCCGCAGCGATTCAAAGACGCTCAGAGAGATGACTCCTGGGAGGACGCAGTGCCACTCTATGGTAGAGCCCGCACCGCCGCCGGGTCAAGGAAAAGTGCCGGTCTCAGGCCTGCCGGAGGCGCGTTATGTTTGACGGACCATGAGGGCCCGTCATCTCGGATTGCTCGCCGCCGGCCTGGTTCTCGGCGCCTGCCAGGAAGGGCGCGTCGGCGCGGCGTCGTGCGGAATCGCCGCGTTGGCCGGCCCGACCACCCTGCTATCGCAGTTCGGCGTGCCCCGCCAGACCCTGAGCGTTCCGCCCGCCCATCTGCCGGAGCGCCTTGTGGTGCGGCTCGTCGCCGGGGCCGCCTATCGCGGCGTCGTCGGCCGGTCCGATTCGCTCTGGATTATCGGCGTCGACGGCCCGCTGCCGCCGACCGCCAAGCCCGGATTCGGCGTGCTGGTGCTCGACCTCCTGGGTAACGCGCGTGGCGTGATGCTCTACGAGGGCCCGCCGGTCGAGAACGCGCCCCCGATCGGGATGGTGTCGGTGGGCGCCGTGTCGGTGCCGCTCATCGGCATCCAGCTCGACCCGCACAAGATCGAAGACCCCCACTGCCTGTTCTTCCCCGATTCGGTGCTCCGATGAGCGCATCGACGCCCGGGCCCCGTATCGCCGTGAGCGGCGTGCTCCGTGACTGGCATCACGCGCGGCGGGCCGGCGTCAACGCGGCCTACGTGAGCGCCGTGTCCGGCGCGGGCGGCATCCCGCTCATCCTGTCGCAGCTGATCGGCGACGCGGGTACGGCCCGGGCGCTCGAGGGTTGCGACGGGCTCCTCCTCACCGGTGGCGAGGACATCGACCCGGCCTACTACGGCGAGGAGCCTGCGCCGGGGCTCGGCGCCGTAGACCGCGAGCGCGACCGGTTCGAGCTCGCCCTCTTCCGCGCGGCCCGCGCGGGGGGTCTGCCCGTACTGGGCATCTGCCGCGGCATCCAGCTGATCAACGTGGCGCTCGGCGGGACTCTCTATCAGGACCTGCCGTCGGAACGGCCTGGTGCGATCGACCACGATCCGGGGAGGCCCCGGGACGCCCGCACCCACCACGTGCGGCTCGCCCCGGGCAGCCGGGCCGCGCTCGCCCTGGGCGTTGACCGGCTCGTGCCCAACTCATTTCACCATCAGGCGGTCAAAGACCTGGCTCCGGTGCTCATCGCAACCGGCTGGTCCGACGACGGTGTCATTGAAGCGGTGGAGGGCCGACCCGAGGATGCCTGGCTGCTTGCAGTGCAATGGCACCCCGAGGAGATGCACGCGGACGTGACGGCGCCGGAGCGGGGATTGTTCGGCGCCCTGGCGGAGCAGGCTCGGCGCCGGGTGGTCGTGTCCGCATCCGGCCGTTGGGTCGCCGCCGGGGGCGGCTAGTGGATGCCCAGATTCCGGAGCGCGCGCTCCACGCCGTGGCCACCGGGAAACAGGAGCCGGTCGCTCAGCCCGTTGAGCGCGCCGCGCAGGGAGGGGAATCGCTCCGCCGCGGTGCGTAGCACGCCGTCGAGGCCGTACCGATCGGCGAGGGTGTGGTCGCTGGCGAGCGCGAAGCCCCGCCGGCCCAGGGCGTCGTAGTAGGTGACGTCAGGCCCGCCTTTGCGGATATGTCGGGCCGCGATATAATCGGGAAAGAGCCCCGCGAGCCAGAGCGCATAGTTACCGAGGTGGACCATCACCCGGAATCGGCGCTCCCCGTCGCTCGCCTCGAGGTCCAGCAGGATGTCCGCCAGGTAGCGGTGTTGCTGATCGTCGTTCCAGTCCACGCGCCAGGCCCGGTCCCGCCGCCCGAAATCGAGCAGCATCGCCGCCAGGTAGTCGGCCAGCTCACGGTCGTCGATAGCCGCCCCGCGCAACGTGTGCCGGACGAGAACGTAGAAGAAGAGGACCTCGGACGGCGCCAGGATCGTCCGCACCGCCAGGAGCCGCTCCGCCAGCTCCGGCGCATCGAGGAGTGGATCGGGACCTTCCGCCTTGAGCCGGCGCTCCAGAGCCGCGCGTCGATGCGCCGACCCGCGGCTCAGCAACAGCACGACCAGTTGGAGGTCGCCCGCGGTGAGTCGGCTGCGCGCATTCGCACGGATCATGGATCATCCTCCTTCTTCGACCTTGCAGTCCCGCCTCACCCGCTTCGGGCGGGAGCTGCCCGGTGCCTCAGGGCCGGACGCGATCCTCGATTTGCTGCTGGCCCACGTGCGGGCGGCCTGGGATGCGCGCGAGCTGGCAGCGCGCTGGGAAACGGCGAATGGAACCGCCGTCCGAAGGTCCGTCCCGCCCACCCGCGAGCCGCCTGACGAACAACCCCCGGGAATCGTCTCACCGCTGGATAATACCGGGCCGTGGCTCGTGGTTCCCCTTCTCGGCACCGACCCCTCCGCGGGCGCTCTGGCGATCCGCGGGAGCCCGGGAGCCTTCACGGAGGCGGATCTGGCCCCGCTCGAGGCCTTTGCCACGCTGGCCGGGCTCGCACTGGAGCGTCTACCGGGTCAAGCCGGGCCGCGCGATTCGCCCTGGCAGCCCGCCCTCGACCTGATCGCTCCGGCACTGTGCGTAATTGACGGGTTCGGCCGCATACGTCGTGCCAACCAGGGGCTCGCGAACCTCCTGGGCGGCCGCCGGGAGGACCTGATCGGCCGCCCCTGGCGCTCCGCGGTCCCCGCCGATTGGGCTCGGGAGCTCGATCGCCTCATCGTGGGTGAGGAGCCGGATCCGCCGGCCGATCTCAAGCTGGGAGATCGCGTCTACGCGCCGAGTGCGGCGCGGTTCGACGACCGGGACGAGTCATTGCTCGTCCTGCTCTTCACCGATCAAACCGCCCGGAGCCGATTCCAGGAGCAGCTGGTGCAGGCGGAGAAGATGTCGGCCATCGGCCAACTGATCGCGGGCGTCGCGCACGACCTGAACAACCCGCTCGCGTCGGTGGTCGGGTTCGCCGAATTTCTGTCGGAGCGGCCGGAGGTTCCTGCTACCCTGCGCGAGCCCGTGACCATCATTCGGGAGGAGGCCGAGCGGGCGTCGGGGATCGTGAAGAATCTGCTCAGCTTCGTGCGCAAACAAGAGGGGCAGCGGCGGCCGACGGCGCTCCCCCCGCTTCTCGACGCGACGCTCGCGCTGCTCCGCAACGAGTTTCTCGCCAGCGGAGCGGAGCCGCGGCTCGAGATCGAGCCCGATCTGCCGCTGCCGCTCGTGGATCCCAGCCAGATTCAGCAGGTCTTCGTCAACCTGATCCACAACGCGATCCAGGCGATCGCCGCCACCGGCCGGCCCGGCACCGTGGTGCTGCGCGCACGCCGCTGGCGGGAGGGCGTGGCGCTGGACGTGATTGACGACGGCCCCGGGATGCCGGACGCGCTCGCGGCGCACGCGTTCGAGCCTTTCTTCACCACCAAGCCCGAGGGAAAAGGGACCGGGCTCGGCCTCTCGATCTCGCAGGGCATCGTCACTGAGCACGGCGGCCGCATCACGCTCGAGACGGTCGAAGGCCGGGGGTCCGCCTTCACGGTCTACTTGCCCGCGGGCGACGAGGCCGGCCCGGCGGCGGCGGCGGGCAGCCCCGGGCCTGCTGCCACGGGGTTGCGGATTCTGGTGGTGGACGACGAGCCGCACATCCTCCACTACATGCGCGCGACGCTGGAGAGCTGGGGGCACACGGTCGCCGACGCCGCCGACGGAGAAGAGGCCCAAGCCCGGATGGTACAGGATCGCTTCGACCTGGTCGTCGCGGACCTCCGGATGCCCCGTCTCGGTGGGCGTGAGCTCTACGAGGCGCTCCGCCGGGACCAGCCTGCGCTGGCAGAACGGGTGGTGTTCGCCACGGGGGACACGGTGCGGGGCGATACGCTGGCCTTCCTCAAGTCCGTCGGCCGGCCGTACCTCCATAAGCCGTTCAGCTTGAGCGAGCTGCGCGAGCTGCTCGCGGGGGTGTCCAAGGCGTCTGACGCGTGATATCCTTCCCGCCGATTCGACCCGCTGGCCTTAATGATCTACGTCTGCATCCCCAGTCACGACGAAGCCCCGACAGTGGGGCTCCTGCTCTGGAAGATCCGCCAGGTCTTCAGCGGATTTCCCCGGGAGTACCACCTTCTCGTGGCGGACGACGGCTCCACCGACGCGACCGCCGAGGTCCTGGAGCCGTACGCGCGCGTGCTGCCGCTCACCCTGATCCGGCACGAGACGCGGCGGGGCTATGCCGCGTCGGTAGAAGAGCTGCTCCGGCTCGCGGTGGAGCGCACCGATCGGCCCAAGCGCGACAGCGCGATCCTCATGCACGCCGACTTCGCCCACGGCCCGAGCTTCATCCCCGATCTGGTGCGCCGCCTCGAGAGCGGGGCCGACGTGGTCGTGGCGGAGAGCGCGCTCGCAGGCGAGGCCTCGCTCGGGCACCGGCTGGTCCGGCGGCTCGGGCCGCTGCTGCTACGCGGCCGGGTGCGGGTGCCGGGAGTCTCGGACCTGGTGTCGGGGTTCATCGCGTTCCGGCTGATCACCCTGCGCCACGCATTCCGCGCGCAGGAGGGGCCCCTGCTCACGGCCGAGGGGTGGAGTGCCAATGCGGAGCTGATCGCGCGGGCCGCCCGGGTCGCGCGGCGGGTGGAGACCATCTCGGCGGTGGAGCGGCACGATCTGCGTCACCGGCCGAGCCGGGTGCGGCCTTGGCGGAGGGCAATGGCGCTGTGGCGGTCCCGGAGCCGGCTGCGGGTGCCGCCGCTCGCGCCCCCACCGGCCCAGCCCCGGGCGGAACGGCGAGCGCCGGAACCGGTGGGAAGCGAGAAATAGGAAGGAGGCCTCGACCGTAGCGCCTACGCGGCCTGTCTCCCGGAGATCACTTCCCGGATCCGTTCGGCCGTCGTGGGACTCAGCACCTTGATGAGCAGGTAGAACAGCCAGCCCCAGAAGGCCAGCCAGACGAGACTGATGAACAGGCCCAGGAAGAGGCCGAAAAGACCGAACAACAGCTTGAACGCCAGCAGCGCGACCACCGCGAAGACCGCGAAGCCGACCAGGTTACGGAACATGGTATTATCCTCCCGAGGCACGGGTCATGCCGCTGTACGCCCCAACGTTTCAATAAGTTTCATTCACAACACAAGTGACTGAGGCCACCGATGTTATCGTCGTCGGCGGCGGCGCTGTCGGGGCCGCCTGCGCCCGGGAGCTGGTCCGGGCGGGCTGCCGTGTTCGAGTGCTCGAGCCCGACGCCGACCGGGGCGAAGCTTGGCGGGCGGCGGCCGGCATGCTCGCCCCCCAGATCGAGGCCCGGGCCGGCGACCCCCTCCTCGACCTCGGCCTTGCCGGCCGGGAGCTCTACGCCCAGCTGTCCCCCGCCCTACAGGAAGCGACCGGGATCGACATCGGGCTGTGGCGGGGCGGGATCGCCAACGTCGCCCTGCACGAAACCGACCTCGCCTCGCTTCGGGCCAAGGTAGCGTGGCAGCGGCAGCAGGGCCACTTGTGCGACTGGCTCGACGCCACCGAGGTGAAGGCGCGCTGGCCCTGGCTCGGGCCGACACTTGGAGCGCTCTGGGCGCCCCGTGAGGGCGCACTCGACCCGCGCCGCCTGGTTCAGGCGCTCCGCGCCGACGCGGCCGCGCAAGGGGCGGAGATGGTGCGGGACGAGGCGGTCGCCATCGAGACCCGCGGTGACCGCGTAGTGGGGGTCGCGGGGCGGGAGCGGCACTACGCCGCCGACCAGGTGGTGCTCGCGGCCGGTGCCTGGAGCGGACGAGTGGCCGGGCTTCCCCGTCCGCTCTCGATCGAACCGATCCGGGGCGAGATGGCGGCGCTGCCATGGCCGCCCGAGGTGGAGCGGGCGATCCTCTACAGCCGGGACTGCTATCTCGTGGCGCGAGACGGCGAGGCGGTCGTCGGCTCGACCATGGAATACGCCGGGTTCGACGCGTCGGTCACGTCCGCCGGCCTCGCCCGGATCATGGCGGGGGTTGCGCTGCTGGCGCCGAAGCTGGCCGAGCTCGAGGTACGGCGCACATGGGCCGGGCTCCGCCCCACCACGCCGGACGGTCTCCCCATCCTCGGACCCGAGCCGCGCCTCCGCGGGCTCTGGTATGCCACGGGCCACGGCCGGAACGGTATCCTGCTCGCGGGGATCAGCGCCCTCCTGCTCCGGCTGATGCTCACCGGCCAGCGGCCGACAGAAGACCTCACCGCGCTCCGCCCCGACCGGTTCTGGAGCTGGTGACCCCGCCGCAGTGACGCTCCCTCCGGCCGCGCTCGCGAGCGCGGCCGTTCTTTTCGCCCGAATACATCCGATCGTCACGGCGGCGCGTAGCGGGGGCACGAGGGATCACCTCACCCCACTCTCGCAAGGAGACATCGCGCCATGCCGTTCCCCACTCTGACCCGGCGCCGGGCGCTGGTCGCGGGCGCGCTCGTGGCGGCCGCCGCCGCGGGCATCGGCCGCCTGGCCGTCGGCTCGGACCACCAGGACACGCCGCTCGTCGAGCTCAACCCGACCCAGGACATGACCGACGTCTACGCGTTCCCCGGCTCAGCGCCGGGCCGCATCGTGCTGGTCATGAACAGCTGGGCCTTCCTGACCCCGGCCCAGACCAAGGCCGGCGCCACGTTCGACAACAGTCTGCTCTATCAGTTCAAGATCGACAACACTGGAGACGCCAAGGAAGACAAGGTCATCCAGGTCACCTTCACCGGCACCGGCGCGAATCAGACGGTCTCGGTGCGGGGGCCGGTGGCACCGCCGGTGCAAGGCGCGATGGGCAACACGGTGGCGACCGTCGCTCCGGCGGTGACGGGGCCGGTGAATAGCGTCCTCGGCAATCCAACCGGCATCCAGGTGTTCGCCGGTCCGCGTGACGATCCGTTCTTCATCGATCTCGAGGCCGCCTTCTGCATCCTGCCCGACCGGAAGCCCGTCACCGGTGCCCTGGCCAGCGCCTGCGCGCTCACCGCCAATCCGTCACCTCCGTTCTACTTCCGGGCCGCCGGCCAGGCCGTGGACTACGTGAAAGGCTTCAACGTGCTGTCCATCGTGATCGAGCTGCCGAGCTCGATGATCGAGAACGGCGCGCCGGGCAAGCTGGGCATCTGGGGCACGATCAGCAGCTGACCATCGACTCTCACTCGAGGACTGACACGATGACCTTCGGGACTCTCTTTGGGCGGGGCCGCGTCGCCGCGCTGGCGGTGGCCGGGATGGCGCTCGTCGGCGGCTGCAGCGACAACGGCACCACGTCGCCCACCGACCCCGCGAACATGCGGACGTACGACCAGGTGCAGCGGCTCGGCAACCCGCTCGTCAGTGAAGTGCTGCTCGAGAAGCGGGATCATCCGCTCCACGGCTCGATCGGGCCGGACCAGGACGTGGCCCTGATTAGCACCCAGGTCAAGGCGTTCGTCACCGGCGTCGGCGGCCGCTCGTCATCCTACGCCGATGTGCTCGGCAGCGTGCTGCTGCCGGACATGCTGATCGTGCAGACGGACAAGGACCCGGCGACGGCCGCGTGGCTCAACTGGGTGGGCGTCGCCCCGCTCCAGAACGGCTGGGGCGGCCGCAAGCTCTCCGACGACGTGACTGACCTGGCCCTGCTCGCCGTCTTCGGCGATCCGTTCGGGCTGGATCCGCAGGGCGCCCAGGGGAAAGCCGCGCTCACCACCGACAACGTGGGGTTCGACTCCCAGGTGTCCACGACGTTCCCGTACGTCGGCGCGCCGAACTAGGGGCGCGCGACGATGCTACGGCGAATCATCGTCATCATCGCCGCGCTGGGGGTGGCCGCATCCGCGGTCACCCTCGCGCGCGCGGGCCGGGCGCCGAGGCGGGCGCTGGGCCCGGCGCTGTCGGAGGCCCAGGTGCGGGACCTCGACATCGCCTTCTATCAGGCCCGCATCGCGCGGGATCCGCTGGGCGCCCGCGACCGGGCCCAGCTGGCGGGCCTTTATCTCCAGCGCGCCCGCGAGACCGGCGACAACCAGGACCTCGTCCGGGCCGAGGAGACCGCGCGCGGGTCGCTCAACAACCGGCGGGCGCGGAACGGCAAGGCACTGGCTGTCCTCGTCAACAGTCTCCTCGCGCAGCACCGCTATCCCGAAGCCCTAGCATCGGCGCGGGAGCTCGCCACGCTCGAGCCGGACGCGCGCACCGTCCAGGCCCTGCTGGGCGAGATCGAGATGGAGCTGGGCCTCTACGACTCCGCTCAGGCGACGTTCGCGCCGCTCGCAGGCTGGACCCGCGATCTCGCGGTTGCGCCCCGGATGGCCCGCTGGCTCGAGCTCGAGGGCAAGACCGACGACGCTCACCGGCTCCTGCTCCAGGCGCGGGACCACGCGCTCAAGCTCCATGCACTGCCGGCGGAACAGGCGGCCTGGTTCCACCTCCGGGTGGGAGATCTGGCGCTCCGGAACGGCCGACTGGACGAGGCCGAGCAGTCGCTGCAGGCCGGGCTCACCGCTCACCCGGGCGACTATCGCGTGCTGGGACTTTACGCCCGGCTCGCGGCGGCGCGGCGGGACTGGCGGGGCGCGATCGACTGGGGTGAGCAGGCCATCGCGCAGACGCTCGACCCCGCCACGCTGGGCGTGGTGGGCGACGCGTATGCCGCCCAAGGGGACTCGACGAAGGCCGAGGAGTATTACCGCGTGCTGGAGGTGGCGGTGAGCCGGCAGATCGGACCGTTCCACCGGGCCTGGAGCCTCTTCCTGCTCGACCACGACCGCCGCACGGCCGAGGTGCTGGGCAAGGCCCAGGAGGAGATCGCGGTGCGCAAGGACATCTATGGGTGGGACCTGCTGGCGTGGGCGCTGCACAAGAACGGCCGCGACGCCGACGCCCGCTCGGCCATGCGCCATGCGCTCGCCCTGGGCACCCGCGACGCGATGCTGTTCTACCACGCCGGCATGATCGAGCGCGCCCTGGGTGACCGGGACGCGGCGCGGCAGCACCTGACCGACGCGCTGGCGGTGAACCCCTACTGGCATCCCGCCCAGCCGGCCGAGGCCCGGGCGGCGCTGGAGGGGCTGTGAGCGAGGTCGGGACCTTCGTCGAGCTCGGGTTCCGGCACATTACCGACCCGGAAGCGTTCGACCACATTCTGTTCCTCCTCGCGCTGGCGGCGGTGTACCGGCGGGACGACTGGCGCGACGCGCTCTGGGTCGTCACGGCGTTCACGGTGGGGCACTCGATCACCCTGGCACTCGCGGTGACGGGGGCACTGGTCCTGCCGACGGCGCTCATCGAGTTTCTCATTCCGCTCACCATCGTCGTCACGGGGCTGGAGAACATCGCGGTGCGGCGCCGGGCGCAGGCGCTCTGGCGCGGGCGCTACCGCGCGCTCTTCGCCGGCGTGTTCGGGCTGATCCACGGAGCGGGCTTCGCGAACTATCTCCGCAGCCTGTTCGTGGACTCGATTGCGATCCCCCTGTTCGGCTTCAACGTCGGCATCGAGCTGGGCCAGCTGGTCGTGCTCGCGTTCGCGGGCCTGCTGCTGGCCGGGCTCGACCGGCTATTGAGCGGCCGCGCCGCCCAGGTGCCCTGGCGGGCCTATCGCTGGCGGGTGGTGGGCGTTTCAGCTGGCGTGGCGCTGGTCGCGGCCCGGATGGCCGTGGAGCGGCGTCCGTGGTGATCTGGCTCGCCGGCCTCGTCCTGCCGGCGCTCGCCGCCGTGCACCCGATGCACACCGCCGTCGCCGAGCTGGTCCACGAGCCGGCCACGCGCACCGTCCTGATCACGCTCCGCGTGTTCGCGGACGACTTCGGCGCCGCCGTGGGCTCCAGCGACCCGGCCGCGGTCGAGGCGTATGTGCGGCCGCGCGTGACGCTCGCCGACCCGGCCGGGCGGCCCATTCCGCTGCGCTGGGAGGGCGAGACCCGTTCGGGCGACGTGGTGCAGATCCGGCTTCGCGGCGACGTCCCGGCGGGACTGGCCGGCGCACGCGTCCGGATGGCCCTCCTATGTGAGCGCTTCGAGGACCAGGTGAACATCGTGCGGGCCACCTATGCCGGGCGGACTGCGAGCCTGCTGTTCACGCGGGGGGACTCTGCCAAGGCCCTTCCGTGACCCCGCTTGCTGCTTGTGGGACGGTCGGCCCGCGGATTAGACTGGGAGTCGCGTGCGGCCTCGCCTTCGCGCGGCTGCGGGATCGATTCCTCCACCCCTGGTTGATGCCCAATCCCGGTCCGGTTTCGTCGGCTCCGGCCGATCGCGACCTCGTCGCGCAGGCGGCTGCCGGCGACGAGCGAGCGATCGGCCAGCTGTACGACCGATACGCCACGGTGCTCTACACCGTCGCGTACCGGATCAGCGGCCAACGCGCGGACGCGGAGGAAGTCGTCATCGAATCCTTCGCCCAGGCGTGGCGGGACGCCGCACGGTTCGAGCCGGGACGGGGCTCGGTCGCGGGCTGGCTCACGATGATCGCGCGGAGCCGCGCGCTGGATCTGGTGCGCGCGCGGTCCCGCCGCGAGCGGATCACCCAGACGGCCGCGGCCGACCGGCCCGATGCGCCGCTGGCGATGGGCGCGTGGCGCGGCGATCCGGCGGACGCGCTCGACCGCACCGAGCGGGGACGGCAGGTGCGGGCCGCGCTGGACGACCTCTCCCCCCCGCAGCGGCAGGCGATCGAGCTGGCGTTCTTCGAGGGACTGTCGCAGTCGGAGATCGCGGCACGGCTCAACGAGCCGCTGGGTACCGTGAAGACCCGAGTGCGACTCGGCATGCAGAAGCTGCGCACCGCGCTGCGCCCGTTCTTCTTCGAGCAGAGCCCATGAGCACGCCGGACGAGACCTCGCCGCGCGACCTCGCCGCCGCCTATGCGCTCGGGGCCCTCTCCGCCGAGGAGGCACGGGCGTTCGAGAGCTATCTCGCGACGTCCCCGGAGGCACGCCAGGAGGTGGCGGAGCTGCGGGAGACCGCGGCGCTGCTCGCGCTCTCGGCCCCCGAGGCCCAGCCGGATCCAGGGCTCCGTGCCCGGGTGCTCGACGCCGTCGCCGCCGGGAAGGTCCGTCCCCTGCCCGCCCCGCCCGCCACCGTTCCCTCCTGGCCGGCGGCGCGGCGTCCGTCCCCGCTCGTGTGGGGCGCGCTCGCCGCGGCGCTCCTGGCCGCGGTCGGACTCGGTGTCCGGTCGGCGCGGCTCGCCGACGAGCTGGCACAGCGCGACAGCACCATCGCACAGCAGACCCGGACGCTCGCGGAACAAGGCCGGCAACTTGCCGCGCGCGACTCGACCCTTGAGTCAGTGCTCTCGCCCGGGGTCGAGCTGGTCCAGCTGACGGCCAGCGGCGACCCGGATCCGCGGATCCAGCTGTTCTGGGACCGGCAGCACAACACCGCCCTGCTGCGCGCCTCGAAGCTCAAGCCCGTGCCCCCGGGCCGCACCTATCAGCTCTGGTTCATCAAGGACGGGAAGCCGGTACCCTCGGTCACCTTCAACGTCGCGCCCGCGGGCGACGCGGTGATTTCGCAGGTCTCGGTGCCGGCCGAGGGCCAGGTGAGCGCCGCGGCGGTGACCGAGGAGCCGGCAGGCGGCTCACCCCAGCCGACGACGCCGGTGCTGCTGGTCGGGGCGTTGCCCAAGACGTGAACGTGAGCAGTGCGCTAGCCGCCGTCGCACTTCTCGCCGCTGTCCTGCCTCTCAGCGCGCAGCCGCTCTCTGCCCAGACGCCGGCCGTCCTCGCCGACGAGCGGGCGGAGTACGCCCGCTGGCTCGCCTCCGCCCGGACATCACCCTTCGCCGTCATCGCCCGGGCGCCGGTCGGAACCGGCATACAGCTCGGCCCCCCCAACTCCGACGTGCCGCTCGGCGGACTCGCGGAGCAGCGGGTGACCGAGCAAGCGGGACGGGTGATCCTCGAAGTCGGGGGAGCCACCGCCGTCCGCGTCATCCCTCGCGGCCGCCCGGTCCCGCTCGGAGCCTACACGCTGCTGGCGAGCGGAGCCCCCGGCCGGACGCTGTTGTCGGTCTACGGCCCGGTCCGCGGCAGCCGGCCGCCGACGTACTTCCCCTACGACTCCTCGCTGTCCTTGTCCGTGACGCTCGAGCCGAACGAATCCGGGACCGTACGGCTCCTGGCCGTGGACGGGACCGAGGTGGACGCGGCCGAGGCCGGGAGCGTGAGTGTCGTGATCGGGGGGAAGAGCACCCGGCTCGCGGTCCGCCGCGTACCCGGCGACGACGAAGAGAGCGATCTCGAGATCTACTTTCGTGATGCCACCAACGGGCATGGCAGCTATCCGGCGGGCCGGTTCGTGACCTTGTCCCGGCTGCCCGACGGCCATTACCGGCTCGACTTCAACCGGGCCCGGAATCCCTTCTGCGCCTACAGCTCGGCGTATGCGTGCCCGGCTCCCTGGCCCGGGAATGGAATGTCCGGGCCGGTGCGGGCGGGGGAGCGTTACAACGAAGGCGCCAAATGAGCGGCCGCACGTGACCGGCGCCGTCAGGCGTCGCGTCGCATCGCGGGCCGTGCTCGCCGCCGCTCTGATCCTGTCGGGCGGCCCGGAAGGGCGCTGGCGGGCCGTGCTCGATCTCGCCGGCGCCCCGCTCCCCTTCGAAATCGTGATCGACGGGCCGGGCGGCGGCTGGCGGGGCCGGCTCTGCAATGGGGATCGCTGCGAGCCCGTCTCCGGCGTGCGGGTGGCGGGCGATAGCGTCGTGCTCGAGATCGCCGACTACGCGGCGACCATCGGCGCGGTCCTCCGCGGAGACTCGCTGGTCGGCACTTATCGCAATGTCGGCAACCGTGGGCCGAGGGTGATTCCCTTCCGGGCGGCACGGGGGAAGTGGAGCCGCGAGCCGGCACCGGCGTCGCTGCTGGGACAGTGGGACGCGACCTTCATCCAGGACTGGGGGACGAGCCCGCGAGTCTTCGAGCTTCGGAATGGGCCGGCGGGCCTCGAGGGCACGATCGTCTCCAACAGCGGCGACTACGGGCACTTCTGGGGGCGGGTCAAGGCCGACAGCTTTGCCCTCGCCCACTTCGACGGATCGTTCGTGTACCTGCTTACCGGCCGGCTCGATGGCGACACGCTCCGGGGCGTGTTTCACGCCGGACTCCGCAGCGAAACCCGGTGGAAGGCCGTGCGCAGCACCGGAGCGACGCATCTCACGCCGCCCACGGCCGTCACCCGGGCCGACACGACCGCCCCATTCCGCTTCGCGTTTCCCGACCTCGATGGCCGGGTGGTGTCGAACGCCGACCCGCGATACCGGCACAAGGTGGTGCTGGTGGACGTCTTCGGAAGCTGGTGCCCCACCTGCCACGACGCGGCACCCACGCTGGTCGCGCTGTGGCGGAAGTACCACGCGCGGGGCCTCGAGATCGTGGGCCTGGCCTTCGAGGTCACGGGCGACACGGCCGTGGACGGCCGCCAGGTGCGGCGCTACCAGAAGAAGTTTGGAATCCGGTTCCCGTTACTGCTTGCCGGCATCAACGACACCGAGGCGGCCGCCGCCGCGCTGCCGCAGCTCGATGGCTTCACCGCGTTTCCGACCACGATCTTTCTCGGCCGGGACGGCCGGGTGCGGCGCGTGCACGCGGGGTTCTACGGGCCGGCGATGGGGGAACAACACGCCAAACTGGTGGGGGAGTTCGAAGGGGAGATCGAACAATTACTGCGTGGACCATGACCTGTTCACTGTTCACGCTTTTCCCTCACAGATGGCCCCCTGGCATCCGGATCCACCCGTACCCCTACCCACTCCCCGGCCAGCGCGTGCCCCGGCACCCCGCAGAGCAGCCAGTACCAGCCCGCCTGATCCGCAACGAAGGTCGTGACGTCCTTCTGTCCCGGCTTGAGCCCGGCGGTGACCATCCGGGTCATCGCGTTGTCGAGCGCCGGGCGGCCGCCTTCCAGCGGCAGCTTCTCCCGCTCGGCCATCAGCACGAGACTGTGCGGGGCGGTGCTGTCGCTCGACTGCCAGTGCCAGGTGACCGTCCAATTGAGCGGGACGACGATCTGCGCTTCGCCGGCGCGGTAGCCGTTGATGAGGGCGGAGGCGGTACCGGGCGGGGCCGTGACCTCCAGGGTAAGCGTCACCGCCTTCGCGGCCGAGTCCGCCACCAGCCACGGCGGCGGCGGCGCGGATGCCTGGGCCCGAAGCGCCGGCGGCATCCAGAGGAAGGGGAGGAACGCGGGCACGACGAGACGGCGCATTCCGGTCTGGCTCCGGGTTCCGGGGCTCTGTAAGTTGAGGCGGCGCGAGCCGCGGGTGCGGGCGAAACCTAATCCAGGAGAAACGCATGGCGGGACTTCTGAGCAGGGAGCGGATCGTCGCCGGCCCGGGGTTCAACCGCTGGCTCGTCCCGCCGGCCGCGCTCGCCATCCACCTCTCCATCGGCATGGCCTACGGCTTCAGCGTCTTCTGGCTGCCGCTCAGCAAGGCCATCGGCATCACCCAAAGCGTCCCCTGCCCCAAGACCGGGAGCTTCTTCGAAGAGCTCATCCAGCAGGCGCTCACCACGACCTGCGACTGGAAGATCAGCACGCTGGGCTGGATGTTCACGCTGTTCTTCGTCTTCCTTGGCTCCTCCGCCGCACTCTTCGGGGCCTGGCTCGAGCGTGAGGGCCCGAGAAAAGCGGGGGTCGTGGCAGCGTTCTGCTGGGGCGGCGGGTTCATGCTCTCCGCCCTGGGCGTCTACCTGCATCAGATCTGGCTCATGTGGCTCGGCTCAGGCGTCATCGGGGGCATCGGCCTCGGCCTCGGCTACATCTCGCCCGTGTCCACGCTCATCAAGTGGTTCCCCGACCGGCGGGGTATGGCGACGGGCATGGCCATCATGGGCTTCGGCGGCGGCGCCATGATCGGTTCGCCACTCGCCGATCTGCTCACGAAGCACTTCGCCACGCCGACCTCCGTGGGTGTGTGGCAGACTTTCGTCACCATGGGCCTGATCTACTTCGTCGCGATGATGCTCGGCGCGTTCGGCTATCGGGTACCGGCGGAGGGGTGGCGGCCGGCCGGATGGACCCCGCCGGAGCGCACCCAGGCGACGATGATTACCTCCCGGAACGTGCACGTGTACGAGGCGTGGCGAACCCCGCAATTCTGGCTGCTCTGGGCGGTCCTCTGCCTCAACGTGAGCGCGGGTATCGGAGTGATCGGGATGGCGTCGCCGATGATCCAGGAGTTCTTCGGCGGACGGCTGATCGGCTTGCCCGGCGTGGCCCTGAGAGCCCTGACCGAAGCGCAGAAGGCCCAGCTCGCCACACTCGGGGCGGCGTTCGCGGCGCTCCTCAGCGTGTTCAACATCGCCGGCCGCATTTCGTGGGCCTCGCTCTCCGACTACATCGGTCGCAAGCGCACCTATTTCATCTTCTTCACGCTCGGGCCGGTGCTGTACGCCAGCGTGCCCTTCGCAGGACGCACTCAGAGTGTCCCGCTCTTTGTCGCCATCTTCTGCCTCATCCTGACCATGTACGGTGGGGGATTCGCGACCATTCCCGCCTACCTGGCCGACATCTTCGGGACCAAGTTCGTCGGCGCGATCCACGGCCGTCTTCTCACGGCGTGGTCGGCGGCCGGCATCCTGGGACCGGTCCTGGTCAACTACATCCGGGAGTTCCAGCTGAATCGGGGCGTACCCCCGGCGCAGGCGTACAACGTCACGATGTAC
>JBGQIW010000044.1:0-21227 GCA_041498715.1 Gemmatimonadota bacterium
ATGGCCGAGGCCGCAGGATACTGCCCGCGCCACATGCGCACGTCAGCCAGGGCCAGCTGGCTGTCGTACTCTCCGGGCCTCTCGCCGATGAGCTGCGTGAACATGGAATCGGCCGCCGGGAGCCGCCCCGTCCAGCTCTCGAGCTTGGCCACCCAGAACCGGTCTTCGAAGTTTGTCGGGTCGCGGAGGACGAGGGCCTGGTAGACATCGAGCGCCTCCGGCAGCCGCTGCTCCCGCCGAAGTCGTTCCCCCCGGTCACGCATCGATGCTGCCGTGTCTCCCAGCGCCTGACCGGCGAGCACCGACCACGTGCCGCCGAGGCAGAGCAGCACGCCGGCGACCGACGCAGGTCGGAGCATGGCCGTGCACCGAGATTCGCGACAGACCACCGCACGAACCATGAAGACCCCGAGTCGCCCTTCCGTGGGCGTGAACCCCTCCACCGCTGCACATACCCGATGTCGTCTTGGTGAACGGGATGGTCAAGTCGATGCTACGGAAGCCGTTAGACTGGACATCGGCTTCCCTGAAGTCGCGCAACCTGGCCCTCTCCGCGCGGGCAAGGTCGGCAGGATCCATGCCTCGACACCACTTACCCGCCGGCGCCGGCCAGCTGCCGTGCGGTGGAATCCCGAGGTTTTGGGACGCTATTGCATTTCCGAGATACCGACCGCCTGGCTGGGATTGACGATGGCGATCGGCAGCGTCCGCGCCGCGGGATCATTCGGAGGGCCGGCGCTCGAGATCGTCCGACAGCCGGATGTTGGTCAGCACGTCTGCCGTGCCTCGGAGCACACCGACCGGCAGCAGACAGCCGCGCGTCGTTAGGCCCCTCTTGCGACACTGAGGGGCTATGTTGCCACATGCGTCAGGCGATCGGGCTTGGCTACAGTCTTGAGCGCCGCCTGCCGGCGAGTTGTCTGCTGATCACGCCCTCCGTCGATCTGGCGAACAGTGTCTACGGCACGCTGGAGCGCGAGCTGGCATCGCGCGTCTGGGTCTGGCAAGAGCCCAGTCTGGAGTCGGCGTTGCGGGTCCTTGGCGTGTGCCGGTTTCGGCTCATCCTCCTCGACATGGCGATGGCCGAGTCGCTGGCAGGCTCGGTCCTGCGCGCCCTCAAGGAGGGGGCACCCCAGACGCCGCTGATCTTACTCGCGGTCGGCTTCGCGACACCGCTCGGGATCGAGCGTGCCGGACTCGGCGCAGCACGGCTCCGTCTTTCAGGCGCAACGGCTGTGGCGCCGCGCGGCGATGCCGGTGCGCTGGTGCGAGCCGTGCGTGAGATCCTGGCGACGCCGGTGGCCAACCCGCCGGACACTGCCTAAGCCCAAGAGGGGGTGACTCGTGTCAAAGCTGGAGATGCACGACCGGCCCTCTCGACTGAGGTAGGTCGGCGGATGCCCCCCTCACCGATCGCGGGCGGGCGGTGACGGCATCCGCCGGAGCTCGTGACATGCCCACCTTCCACCTTGCGCGGCCCCGTCCGCTCAGCCCCGCGGCGGCACCGCGGAACAGGCGGCGGCCGCCGTCACCGGAGCGAACTCCAGCCGCCTGAGGCTCACGTCGTCCCCGGTCCTGCTCATCCCGAACGTCGTCTCTCCGCCCGCGACCTCGAGACCGCTCAACAACAGCAGGTCCGGCGCCCGCGCGTGCGACGTGATGACCCACACGGGCCGTCCGCACCCCTCGGCGACGATGCGCGTCACCTCGTTCTGCAACCATCCTCGGTCCATGTGGGGGTTGGGCGTGGTGGCGGCGAGCCCCCGGTAACCGGACGCGACACCGACCACCTCCGTCCACGACCCCGCGACGAACCGCAAGTCGCCGCCCTCACCGGGTGCGCGGGGCCCGCGACTCCCCGCGTTCTCGAACGCAATCCCGTCACTCCGCCCAAGCGCGGCGAAGCGGGCGAGCCGCTCCCGATCGGGCCGCGACCAGTCGGTCGTGTAGAAGACCCAGGCCGGAAGCGCGCCCGCGCTGACGTAGATCGATTCCGACGCCCGGTGCAGCCGCAGGAACGCCTCCGCCATCGGGCGGACGGCCTCCATCCTGGGGTCCCGCGCGACGTAGGAGGCCGACGTGACGAGCTGCGCGGCGAGGAAGCCCGCGGCACCCGCTGTCGCCGCCTGCCGGCGGGCTCGCTGCGGCAGGAAGGCCACGAGCCGGTCCGCGCCTGCGAAGAGCAGCAGGTAGAGGACCGGGCCCGCGAAGAGGACGAGGCGCAGCGACAGCGGATAGAGCGAGAGGGCCGAGGCGGAAAGGAGTGCAATGGGCGGCCCGAGCAACAGCACCACCTCCCACGGCCGCCACGCTCTCGCGGTCCTCGCGATGCCGACGGCAGCCACGATCGCGAGCCCCGTCACCGCCCACATGAGGAGCCGGTAGAGCTCGGGCGGCAACGGCGCGCTCTCGATGGGCGGGCGATAGGGACCAACGGTCAGGCCCCAGAGGATGTCCCGCCCCGCGGCCGCGAGCCGGGCAAGCCGATGCGGCTGGGCCAGGGCGAGAAAGCCGCTGCTCCAGAACCGCCGCAAATAGTCGTTCTGCTCTCCAGGCCGATAGACGAGCGCCCACGCAAGCGCCACCGAGAGGGGCCAGCCGACCAGCAGGAGGCGCATTCGAGCGAGCGTCGGACGGAGGTTCCGCCATCCCGAGACGATCATGGCAGCGGCGGCGGCGGCGAGCCCGAAGGCGGCCGGCAACGACGCCCAGATCACGAGCGCGCCGAGCCAGGGAAAGACACGGGCCAGCCGCCCGGCCGGACGCTCGATCCAGGCCATCGTCCCGTGCATGAGCACGAGCGCGACGGTGAAATCGAGGATGTAAGGCTTGGCCTCGGCGGAGTAGAAGATCAGGGCGGGCGCGAGGCTGGCCGACGCGACAACCAGCACTCCGGGCCACCCGGGCAGAAGCCGGCGCGCCAGAGGCACGAAGAGCAGCAACCCGGCGATGCCCGCCAGGAGCGGGAAGGCGCGCAGGGCCACCTCGTTCACGCCGAAGAGCTGCGTCGCAAGCTTCTCCGCCCAGAGGAAGAGCGGCGCGGCAGCCTGGTCGTAATCGAGCGGACGCAGGAGCCCGACGTAGCTTCGGTCCGCGACGTTGAGGGCGAGACGCGCTTCGTCGATCCAGAGCGATCTGCCGCTGAGGTAATGGGCGAGCCGCAATACGATCCCCGCCGCGAGCGCCGCCCGGAGCACCAGCTCGATCGCGGTGGCGGGAGATGCCGGCGCCTCCGGCGGGCCCGCGTCGGGATCGCCGAGCGGGTCCTGAGTTGTGGCTCGCGGCTGGTCCATCGCCCGAAATCTGCCGAGAATCGACCGGCTTGCCGGTGGCGCACCGCACACGTGCCGTGTGACAGCAGGCCACCGGCGGGGCGCGCGCAGGGCGGATGAGCCGTGCGCAGCTCCCCCGGCGAATCCCGTAAGACTTGCGCGGCCCAGCACATGCGCGCAGATTGACGCTCCGCGAAATCGGGGCGTGGCGCAGTCCGGTTAGCGCGCCTGCTTCGGGAGCAGGAGGTCCCCGGTTCAAATCCGGGCGCCCCGACTGACTAACTGAGAGCCCCGCACCGAGTTCGGGTGCGGGGCTCTTTCATGCCCAAAACGCCTGTCACAGAAACTGTCACAGAGTGAGGAGGAAGGTGGGCAGTAATCAGGATCGAGTAATCCGGTTCGGCGTGGGGTCGCCGGACACGCGCTGTTCTGGGGTGTACAGGGTGTGGGGTGCCGACGGGGAACGGACCTCGACCAGGCCCAGCGATGTCTACCTCTCAGCACGCGCCCTGACCAGTGTGTTCAAGACGAGTTTGCACGAGAGTGGCCACTGGCGCACGGGGTATACGGATGGGGCCGTTGAAGCTGGGAAAGTCTCTCTGGCTGGGGCAGGATCGCAAAATGATCGGCTGGTCCCGACCCCCGGACTGGCAGCCGGGGATCACGTGGGCTCACTGCATCATGTTCCCGTCTTCCGAGTTGCGGGCAGGCGTCGCCGATGGAGCCATTTCCAAGGGTGTCATCTGGATCGACGACCCTGGCCCCGGCCGCATCGTCCAGGTGGACGTGCTGATTGTGGACTCCAGAATTCAGAACCTGACACTCAACTACCCCGCCGCACAGGCATTGAGAGTTCTCGACAGGTTCAAGCTGCCAAACAGAGAGGGAGTCCTCGTGGTCAGCCGAGTTCTTGAAGAGACGGCGCAAATGGTACGCGAGCTGGACGCAGCGGACCTCGCCCCCCTTCCAGCCCGCCCGGGCCGCGATAGCGTCGAGCATCTTTCGCCAGTCGGTGACCATCCGGCCCTCCTCACCCGGGAAGAGCACCGTGCCACCGCGATCAATGATCCGCTGATCCACGTAGGGCTGGAGGATCTCCGCAAGCTGCGGCCACAGGGGGATCGTCCGCTGGCTGGTCCGCGTCTTCAGGCGACGGTGGTCGTTCACACGGAACGTGACCGTCCGCCGGTCGAAGCTCACGTCCCCGATCTCGAGGCCGAGGCCCTCGGCCTCGCGCCGGCCGGTGAGCAGGAACGGCCGAGCAGGCGGAGGCGGCGCAGCTGTGGGCCGGACGGCGGGCCGAGGCGCGTGCTTTGGCCGAGCAGCGGACCACGAAAGCGGCCGACGTGGACGCGGCCATCACGGCGTTGTCGGACGCGTTCGGGGAGTGGTGGCAGCTGGGGGAGCGGCGCCTCGACTACGAGGACGTGCACGGGCGCAACGCCGTCCTCGTGCAGCGGAAGGAGAGTCTGGGTGATGCCCTCGGCGCCGTGGACCGCGGCGCCCTGGCGCGCGACGTCCTCGGTTTGACATTTCTGGCCCCGCGCCCGCTGGCCGAGTCGGAGTCGGAGTTGTGGATCGCGCTGCGCCGGAGCTTGGAAAAGCACTCCTCAGAGATCTGAGGCTATAGTGCTCGCTCCTGATGATGGCTACGTCGGGGCCTGAATCGAAGTAATGCTCCAGAACCAGGGGCGGATCGGATTCCGCGCCTGGGAAGGTGGGTAGGATTCCGTCACACACGGCTTGGACCTGCTCTTTAGGCACCATTGCTAGTCCACCCTTCCAATCTCATCGAGGCGGCGATTTTCCTGTCCCCCCAGCGCAGTCAGTGGTGTCCTCTCTAGCTGCCAATACGCCCCTCATCCCGTGCTTTGGTGAATAACCGTTCTGCGAAATCGAGCCGTTTCCGTGTTTCTGCTACCTCCTGTTGGAGGCCCTGGACATCACGTTCTAGTGCGTCCAGCCGCGCAGTGACGTCGGCCGATGGTGATTCTGGAAGGGTGGCACGCAGACGAATGATCTTGGCCACCGCGACATAAATGGCCGCGATAATGGCCACCATGCCCCCGACGGGGGGAGAAACACACCAGGGTCCATGTGGCCTTCCTCGTTTAGGTCTGAGACTCGCCTGCGCTGCCTGGCGACACCGCGGATCAGTTCCCCCGACTGATTGCGCCCACCATGGGTACGACATATCCTAGAAAGCGAAAGGAGGGTGCCAAGATGCCGGAAGTTCGGATGAAGGTTGCGCCCGATACAGTAGCATATGCTGACGGGGAGAACCACAAGCTGGTAGTGGAGTTCGCCATCCCAGGAGCGCCAACGGAAACCATCGACGTGAAGATCCTGGAAGACAGCGTCCACCTGACCGCGCCAGCAAGGGACATCGAGTATGTTGCAGCGCTGGCCTTAGGTTGGCCGGTGAAACCTCACAAAGCCGAAGCGACCTACGAGCACGGCCTGCTCCACATCGAGGTGCCCTTCAAAGATCCGATGGAGGATGCTGTGAAGGTCGCCATCAAAGCAGCTGTCGCGGAAACCAAGACCAAGAAGCTCAAAGCCTGATGACCTGAAGCGCCAGCTTCGACGTCGGCGGTGTCCTAATTTGACCAGACGAGCAGCGACCCGCGAGTTCGCTGCTCGCGGCCACCACGATCGACTCACTGCTCGCGAGCACGGAATCGGCGACCCTCGCGCTGTCGCGGTTGAAGGTGACGGGCATCTGGGCCGTCGCCGGCGCGTAGCAGGGCTGGCGGCTGCCGTCGGGGAGGTACTCGCAAAAGTCGGCGAGGTCACCTTGACGGTCGGTTGATGGTCCCGGCGTATCGTGCGGCATGAGGGGTGAGAATGACCTGCTGCGCACATTGCCGCTAGAGGACCGGCTCCGGATCGCTCGCGGTGGCCTGCTGGCGGGCCGCCGAATGCCCTAGCAGCAAACGAAGCGGCCCGGCGGGTGAGAGCCGGACCGCGGGAGTTTTCGTTAGGGGTCCGTAGCCCGGTGCTCGTTATGCCGGACGGACGATTACTCAGCCGGCACGGGGTCCGTCATCTCGAGTGACTCGGTACAGAATCTCGAGCTGAGCCCGTTCGATCAGGTGCAGCAGATCAGACTTCGTCTCGCTCACCCTGAGCGTGCTCAGGCCGAAGAGGGGCCGCAGGACTGGCATATCATGCTCTCAAGGTGCGCTACCGCACCACGATCGTGCCCGGCATCATGGTGCCGTGGACCAGGCAGTCGTACTGATAGGTGCCGGCAGTGGTGAACGTCACCCGGTAGGTGCTGCCGTTCCCGGTGAGCACCGTTCCGGTCGGGAACGAGGGGCTCCCCAGAGACTCGATACCGTGCGGCACGTTGCCCGTGTTGGTCCAGGTCCAGGTGACGCTTCCGCCCACGGCCACGGTGTCCACCGCCGGGTTGACCGAGCTGTTGCGCGCGCTCTTCATGAAATTGTTGCCGACGATCACGGCGACGTCCCCGCTGGTCGGCGTGCCACCGCCGGTGCCGCCCCCGGTGCCGCCGCCCGAGCCAGGGCTGGTCAGGCTCGCGCCGTTGTCGCCCGAGCAGGCCGCGAAAGCGACCATCAGGCCCGCCGCAAGAAGTGCTTGAATCCGCATCGGTGCTCCTCGTGTCAGTCTTGGGAAGACGGCGCCGAGTCCTCGGTCACCCTGACTGTCGTCTTCGTTGGTTTGAATCTGCGTCGGCAGGGACAAGCGGTCTGCCGTCCGCCGCAGACTCTTGGTCTAGGGGGTTCGCCACTCTGCGTGTCGGCCGCCGTCTGACGGGTCAGCGCGGCAGCGAGGGCATCAGAATGCGACCAGCCGTGAGGCAGCGGTGCAGTCGGAAATGAAAAGGCCCGGCTAGTGAGAGCCGGGCCGCTCGTCATTTCCTAGAGAATATCGCCGCTTAAGCGCGTCCCAACACCCTGCGCATCTTGCACGTGATGCGCGCGGCCCGACGGCGCAAGTCGTTGATTTGCCGTGTGGCGCGTTCAGGCTGCACGTGCTCAAGTTGCTTCGGGAGCAGGAGGTCTCTGGTTCAAATCCGGGCGCCCCGACTGAATACCAAAGAGCCCTGCAACGGGATTCGTTGCAGGGCTCTTCATTCTCAGGTCGGGTTGACGACCGCAACTGGAGTCAGACCGGGACCGCCTGGCGCGACGGGCTGACCGCTCGCTCCTTGATGAATGCGAGCAGGTCCTTGTTGACCTGGTTCTTGTGGGTCGAGGGCAGGCCGTGCGGCGCGCCGGGATAGACCTTCAGTGTCGATCCCTTGACGATCTTGGACGAGAGCATGGCCGAGGCACCGATCGGGACGATCTGGTCGTCGTCGCCGTGGATGATGAGCGTCGGCACGTCGAACTTCTTGAGATCCTCGGTAAGGTCCGTCTCGGAGAACACCTTGATGCATTCGTAGAAGCCGACGAATCCGCACAGCATCCCTTGCAGCCAGAAGGAGTCACGTAGGCCCTGCGAAACGGTGGCACCCGGCCGGTTGGCACCGTAAAACGGCGCGCTGAGATCTTTGAGGAACTGCGAGCGGTCGGCGAGGGTGGAGGCGCGGAGCTGGTCGAACACCTCGATCGGCAGTCCGCCGGGATTGGCGGCCGTCTTCAGCATCAGCGGTGTGATATCGCTGATCAACACCGCCTTGGCGACGCGTTCGGTACCGTGGCGCCCGATATAGCGGGCGACTTCGCCGCCGCCCGTCGAGTGGCCGACGTGGATCGCGTTCTTCAGGTCGAGCTTCTCGACCAGCGCCGCGAGGTCGTCGGCGTAGGTGTCCATGTCGTTGCCGTTCCAGGGCTGGCTGGAGCGGCCGTGGCCGCGGCGATCATGGGCGACGCAGCGGTACCCATTGGAGGCCAGAAACAGCATCTGGTCCTCCCAGGCGTCCGCGCTCAGGGGCCAGCCGTGGCTGAACACGACCGGCTGGCCGCTGCCCCAATCCTTGTAGTAGATCTGGGTGCCGTCTTTGGGGTGATCGTGGGCATGGGATGCCCTCCTTCGGTAACGGTGGGAAATTGGAAGCCGTACGGGCGTACCTCCGACCCCGACGCAGCATGGAGCGAAGAGCCGACAATCTAGGTGGGTGGTACCGCGGATGGAGTGACCGTTACGGCCTCGTTACGGTGTGCGGATGGCTTTCACCCGGAACCTTGCTCGATCGCATTCAGCGCGTCCTTGACGGCTTCGGCGCGTGCCCGGAGCGGGTCGTGGAACACCTTGCGCAGGGCTCGATGGACGACGTAGACGGGGGCGCCGGCGTATAGATCGGCCTGCTCCTGCACCGCCCACTGATGCTTCCTGGCGTCGGCTCGGTATCCCTGGCTCACGCGATGGACCACGTGCTCGCGC
The DNA here is from genome assembly GCA_041498715.1 of Gemmatimonadota bacterium. Classification (GTDB taxonomy): domain Bacteria; phylum Gemmatimonadota; class Gemmatimonadetes; order Gemmatimonadales; family GWC2-71-9; genus DASQPE01. The sequence continues at coordinate 8,628 of JBGQIW010000044.1, forward strand.
TCACGGGCGGTAGGCCACAGGTCGGCCGACGTCTCCCGGAGACAATGGTCCAGTCGGCGATGCAGCTCCAGTCTTGTCACAACTGACTCCTTCGGGGGCTCAGCAGAGGCCGTCAACCAGCGCCGATCGACCGACGCCTGTCGGAACATAGCTCATCACCGGGGCGGCGGGGTCTTTGAGGGCAAACCTGCCGCCGCAGAGCCTCGCTGTGGGCTCTTTCGCGCGCTTCCCGTCTTGCAGGGCATGTAACCGCCGTTACATTGATCGCCATGGCCCAGGCAACCTGGATTCTGCTCTCGTCGCGGCTTCCGCGAGAGCCGACCCGGCTCCGCCTCAGCATCTGGCGGCGCCTCAAGCGGCTCGGCGCGGTGCTGTTGCACGACTCGGTCTGGGTGCTCCCGGCGGATGCCAAGACCCGGGAGGCCTTCGAGTGGCTCGCCGAGGAGATCGAGGAGCGGGGTGGCACCGCGCTCACCTGGGAGGCGCGGAGCCCGCCGGGCGATCAGGATCGGAGCCTCCTGGAGCGGTTTCGGGCGGAGGCGGACGAGCGCTATGCGGCTCTGGCTCGGTCCGCCGAGGACATTCACCGCGCAGCGCTCGGCGCTCGGAAGACGCTTCGCCCGTCGGAGATCAGCCAGGCGCTACGCCAGCTTCGCGGGCTCGACCGGGCGCTTCGGCTCGAGCGGCGCCGGGACTACTTCCGGGCCCCCGGACGGATCGTGGCTTTCGCTGCCGTGCAGGCAGCGATCCGGGATCTGGAGGAGCGACTCTCCCCGAAGGAAGGAGTGCGCCATGCTGTGGGTCACTAGACCGCAGCCCCACATCGACCGGACCGCCTGCGCCTGGCTGATCCGTCGGTTCGTCGATCACGACGCTGTCTTCGCCTTCGCTCCTGATCCCGAAGCCGCCCGGGCCCTCGGCGGCACACCGTTCGACATGCGTGGCGTCGAGCTCGGGCATCACGAAGGTCGGTGCTCCTTCGAGACGATCCTGCATAAGTACGGTCTCACCGATTCGGCGTTGCACGAGATTGCCGCGATGGTCCACGACGCGGACCTCGACGACGAGAAGTTCCGGTCGCCCGAAGCCCCCGGACTGGATGCGGTGATCCGCGGGCTGGGCATGGTGATCCAGAACGATCGGGAGCTCGTTGCGTTGACCGACCGGATCTACGATGGGCTCTACGCCTGGGTGCAACGGATGACTCAGTGACATCCGCGGCACGGCTCGGGCTCGAGCGGAACACCGGGGCCGCAGCCGGCGCGATGTTCCTCATGGCACTGGGCGAGAACCTCTGGAGCCGGTTCTTGCCCAAGTACCTGGAGGCGCTGGGCGCGCCCGTACTGGCCATCGGCGCATACGGCAGTACCGAAGATTTTCTGGACGCCATCTACCAATATCCCGGCGGCTGGGTCGCCGATCGCTACGGCCGGCGGCGGGCGCTCCTCCTCTTCATCAGCGTGGCCGCAGTCGGCTACGGGATCGTCGCTCTGGCACCCACCTGGCCAGTCGTGCTCGCGGGCATCGTGTTCGTCATGGCATGGTCGAGCATGGCGAGTCCCACGCTGTTCGCCATCGTGGGTGACGCGCTCCCGAGCCACCGGCGCGCCCTGGGCTTTTCCGTACAGTCCATCCTGCGGCGCGTACCAATCGCCATCGCCCCTACCGGGGGCGGCGTGCTCATCGCAACCCGTGGCATCCGCGATGGAGTCCGGATTGGTCTGTCGATCTCCATCCTGCTCGCCGGCCTGGCGCTGGTGGCGGTGCGCGGAATTCGCCTCGCCCTGCCCGGAGAGCACGTGTCGCTCGGGTTGCGTCATGTGTGGCGCTCGCTCCCCGATCCGCTCCGACGACTTCTGGTGTCGGACATCTTCATCCGCACGTGCGAGGGCATGGTAGACGTCTTCCTCGTCCTCTATGCACTTAACGTCGCCGGTATCAGCGCGCCTCAGTTCGGCGTCCTCGTGGCGGTCCAGATGATCACGGCGATCGTGTGCTATCTGCCAGCCGCGCACCTCGCCGACCGGTTTGGCCGTAAGCCGTTTGTCATCGCCACATTCGTCGCATTTTCCCTCTTCCCGATCGCCGTCGTGGGGGCCCATTCGTTCCGCACACTGATTCCGGCCTTCGTGGTCGGCGGTCTGCGCGAAATCGGAGAGCCTGCCCGCAAGGCGCTCATCGTCGATCTCGTTCGACCCGACGTGCGCGCCCGTGGCATCGGGCTCTATTACCTCATTCGCAGTCTCGCCATCACGCCCGCCGCGACGCTCGGCGGGGCATTCTGGTCGGTCACCCCAGCGCTCCCCTTCGTGGTGGCGGGCGCCGTTGGCTTTGTCGGCACCGCGCTCTTCGCCGCGACCGTCGAAGAGCGGTATGCCTCGTGATTGCATAATTCGAGGAGGAGGACGTCATGATGGTTCATAGAAGAAGAATCGCACCGACACAGCCGGCCTTGCTGGCAGCCCTTGGCGTTGCCTTCGCCGGCGCCACCGCCTGGGCGCAGAATCCCAGCCCTGCGCCCCAATCGGGTCCAGCCGCGGCGGACTGGAAGGCTGTGGACCAGGCCATGGGTCGCGAGGGGAAGATGCAGCCGGGCGACGTGTACAAGTACAGCTTCCCCCGCGGGGACCTGAGCGTGAAAGCGGCCGGCGTGGCGATCAAGCCGGCGCTGGCGCTCGGTGGGTGGGTCGCGTTCAAGGGCACGGGAGCCGACGCCATGGCAATGGGTGACCTGGTGCTGGCGGAGCGGGAGGTAACCGCGGTCCTGACCAAGCTGCAGGCGCTGGGCGTGAACCCGACCGCCCTCCACAACCATGTGCTCCGGGAGTCGCCCCGGGTGATGTATATGCACATCGAGGCACGGGGAGCACCGGTCAAGATCGCCCAGGCGGTGCACGCGGCATTGGCGCTGACCAACACGCCTCCCGCCAAGCCCGCCGGGGTTCAGCCACCGGAGCCATTCCCGCTCGACACGACGCAGATCGCGACCGCTCTGGGACGCGGCGGGAAGGTCAACGGAGGCGTATACCAGGTCAGCGTGCCTCGCGCCGAAGTGATCCGGGCCGAGGGCATGGAAGTGCCCCCGTCGATGGGCGTCGCGACGGCGATCAACTTTCAGCCGACCGGCGCCGGCAAGGCGGCGATCACGGGGGACTTCGTGCTCGTGGCGAGCGAGGTCCATCCCGTCATGCAGGCGCTTCGGAGCGCCGGGATCGAGATCACTGCCCTGCACAGCCACATGCTGATGGAGGAGCCGCGGCTGTTCTTCATGCACTTCTGGGCGAACGCCGATGCCGTCGGCCTCGCCCGGGGGCTACGGGGCGCGCTCGACCACATGAACGTCAAGAAGGCGGTCTCCTGACGCGCGGGCCGCGCGGGCACGCAGATCCCCTGAGCCTCTCCTTGGTGGCCGGGCTCCTGATCGCACCTGTGCAAACCGTCGCCCAGTCTTCCTTCCCTCCCGGGACTGGCGGGGATTCGGCCTCCCGCTCGGCCCTGCGCCAGACGCTCCGTGCTGCCCCCAGCGCGGGAGAGGTGCAGTTCGACGGCCGCCTGGATGACCCCGCTTGGCTCGCAGCTGACTCGATCACCGATTTCCGGCAGCTCGACCCGGCAGAGGGGGAGCCGAGCACCGAGCGTACGGTGGTGCGAGTCCGGTCCGGGTCTGACGCCCTCTATGTCGGCGTACGGGCATACGACCGCGACATGCGCGCTGTCCGTGCGACGCAGCTGCGGCGGGACGCTGACCTTACGGTGGATGATTACATCACGCTCCTGATCGACAGCTTCCACGATCGCCGCGGAGCGTTCCTGTTCCGGACGAACCCGAACGGCGCGATGTGGGACGGGCAGCTCGTCGGGATCGACAACGTGAACGAGAACTGGAACGGCATCTGGGATATTTCCGTAACGCGCGATTCGACCGGCTGGACCGCCGAGTTTCGCATTCCGTACCAGACGCTCCGCTTCCCCCGGGGAGCGACCAGCTTGGGGTTCAACGTCCAACGGTTCATCCGCCGGAAGAACGAGGAGACCCTCTGGCAGTCCTACCATCGTACCGAGGGTCTCCTACGGCTCCTGCACGAAGGGGAACTCACCGGGCTCGACGAGCTGAGGCGCGGGCGTCCGCTCGAGTTGATACCGTATGTGCTCGGAAGGGCGACCGAAAACGACCACGACGCGGCGGGGACGAGTCTCGGCGGCGGCGGTGTGGCCCCGAAGGCGGGGGTTGATGCCAAGCTCGCCGTGTCTCCGACCCTCACAGCTGACTTCACGGTGAACACCGACTTTGCCCAGGTCGAGGTTGATAGCCAAGTCATCAACCTGACCCGGTTCCCAGTCTTCTTTCCCGAGAAACGCGGGTTCTTCCTCGAGTCGAGCGGCATCTTCGACTTCGGTGCCCAGCAGATGGCCCAGCTGTTCTATTCTCGGCGGATCGGCCTGCGGGAGGACGGGGTCCCGGTACCGATCCTCGGCGGGGCACGACTGTCGGGGAAGGCGGGCCCGTGGGCGGTCGGATTTCTGGACGCTCGGACCGGAAGCGGAGACGAAGCCAACGACCTGGTCCTCCGCGTGAAGCGCGATCTCTTTAAGCGCGCCTATATCGGTGCCATGGCGCTCCAACGTTCGGGGCCCGGCGTGGCTGGCGCAGAGCGGGGCGCGGGACTCGATGTCGATCTCCCCCTCGTCATTCACGGCCAGAATCTCGAGCCCTTCGCCTGGATCGCTGGGACGCAGGTTCCCGGTGTGCCCGGTACGCCAAAGGCGTGGCGCGTCGCCACCGACTATCCCAACGACCTCTTCGACAACTTTGTCTCGCTCTATCGGATCGACCCGGGCTTCACACCGACCCTGGGCTTCGTCCGGCGGACCGGGATCTGGGAGACCACGGGGCACGTCGATTTCATGCCCCGGCCCAAGGTCCTCGGCATCCGCCAGCTCGACTTCGAGTTGATCCCCACCTGGGACATTATTGCCGACGAGCAGGGCTCGGTCTTTCGCACCAGCGACTGGCAGACCGCGAGCCTCCGGTGGATCCCGCTGGGTGCGACGATGGAGTCGGGCGATCATTTCGAGCTCGACGTCCAGCGGCTGCTCGACGCGCCGACCGACACGTTCGACGTCTTTCGCGGGGTCCGGATCGCGCCGGGGCGGTATTGGTGGACCCGAGGCCAGGTGCAATACCAGACCTCGCCAGGACGGCCCCTGAGCCTCAGCACGAGCCTGAGCTTCGGCGGGTTCTACGACGGGACCAGCACCGAGGCCGCGCTGGAGGCGACCTGGCGTAAGGGAGGGCACGTGATCCTGGGGGCAGGGTTCAGTCGCGACCGGGTGTCCCTGTCCGGAGGCGCCTTCACGGCCATCCAGGCAACCGGACGCATCGAGTACGCATTCGACACCCGCACGAGCTTCCTGGCCTTCGTGCAGTACAACAACGACGGGCAGCGGGTCGACTTCAACCTCCGCTTCCATTGGATCCCCGTCGTTGGCGATGACATCTACATCGTCTGGAATTCCGGCTACACCACCGACCCCAGTGCCCCCCATCAGTTTCCCAGCCCGCCTGCGCTCGCGCACCCGTTGAATGGTGCGCTCGTCGTCAAGGCGGTACACCGGATCGTGCCCTAGCCGCATGGAGGCGGGTCCGGCGGCTCGACCGACGCGTGCGGCGCTCATGCGGTACTTCCTGGGTCTCGGGACCTTCGGGTTTGGTGGGCCGGTCGCGCTGGTCGGTGCGATGCGAAGGGACTTGGTGGACAAACGGCGCTGGCTGACCGACGCTGAGTATCGGGAGGGATTAGCGCTCGCGCAAATGGCACCAGGCCCCCTGGCGGCCCAGCTGGCGATCTACATCGGCTACGTCCACGGCGGCGCGCTGGGTGCCGCCTCGATCGGGATCGCCTTTGTCTTGCCGAGCCTTGTGATGGTCCTCCTCCTGGGTTGGGCCTACACGCTGTTCGGCGGGCTGAAGTGGATGCAGGCGGTCTTCTACGGGGTGGGAGCCGCGGTAATAGGCCTTATCGCCGACAGCGCCTACGGACTCGTGCGGAAGATCCTCGGCGCAGATCGACTCCTGTGGGGCATCGCGCTGCTGCTCGCCGTGACGACGATCGTCACCGGGCGCGAGATCGTCGCCTTGGTCATCCTGGCGGGTTTGGCGGTGTGGCTGCTTCGCGCGCCGCCCGGCTGGCTCGCCCGGGCGACTGCCCGAGAGCTCGCGAGCGGCGGCCTGCTGGTCGGAGTCGCCGCCGGGACCGGGTGGTCGCTTGCGCCGCTGCCGTTGCTGGCCCAGCTGCTCGGGTTCTTCGCCTTCGCCGGGGCGTTCGTGTTCGGGAGCGGACTCGCCATCGTGCCGTTTCTGCACGGTGGCGTCGTGCTCGATCACCGGTGGCTGACGGAGCAGCAGTTTCGGGATGCCGTCGCGGTGGCGCTGATCACCCCGGGACCCGTGGTGATTACCACGGCGTTCATCGGTTTCTTGGTGGGGGGTCTGGCTGGCGGGCTCGTCGCAGCGCTGGGGACATTTCTGCCCTGCTATATCCTGACGGTCGTGCCGGCACCGTTGTTCCGGCGCTACGGCCAGCGGCCGGCGCTCGCCGCGGTCGTGCAAGGTGTCACAGCAGGAGCGGTCGGGGCCATCGCGGGGGCGGTGGCCGTGCTCGGGCGCGGCGCGATCGTTGATGCGCGGACGGCGCTGGTGGCGGTAGCCACGCTGGTCACTCGACGGCTGTTGCCGCGCGTGCCCGAGCCGCTCTTGGTGCTCGGCGCCGCCCTTGTCGGTATCGCCTCGCGGGCCGCTCCGTAAACGCGGTCGTCTCCTTCAGCCCCGCTAATGCCGGTGCGCCACCGACAGCGCGTACACCGCGGACCGGAGCGGCACCAGCGGATCATCGGACAGCTCGATCCCCTTCGTCAGGTAGACCGGATTGAACGTGAGCGAGCGCTGCAGCTCCTCGTTGTTCGGCGCCACCGCCGTCACGCTGATCGTGCCGAGCTCCACCCGCTTGCGGTTGGCAGGCCACACGAGCGATCCGTCGTTGGTCGGGTCTCCCGGGTTGGCCAGCTGGACGAACACCTTGTACTTGACCGGCCCTTTGGCAAGCCGCTTCGGCAGCTCCTCGAACAGATAGTTGGGCGACGCCTTGGCCGCGGCCGCGGAGTCCAGGTGCACCACACCGGCCACCGGAATGATCTGATAGCGCCCGGCATGCTTGGTCCCCGCCTTGTCGACGAAGATGAAGGCGTTGTTGCCGTAGAAGGGGAGCGTGGCGAAGCTCACCGGCAGCGGCTTCGAGTCCACGATGACCTTGAGCGCGTGTGGATGGCCGCCGAGGAATTGCTCGATGGGCGAGGGATGCGGGCTCTGGGGCGTGGTCGCCGCGATCGCCTTGAGCATCGCCAGGAAATCCTCGCCGGTGCCGATGAAGAAGCCATTGTGCGAGTTGGCCACGATATCCGTGAACGCTCCGCCGGCGAGCGCGAAGCGGATGGCCATCCCGCGCGGCGCGGCGTTCGGGTCGGTGTCGGGGATCTGCGGGTTGCCTGTGCCGTCGGAGAACCGGACCGTCACCTGAACCGAACCTCCGTTCAGGTGGGCCGCACTACTGATCGAGGCTGCGCTCCGCGCCGGCGTAAACGTCCCGGTGCAAACGATGCCCTTTGCGTGCGTGATGCGGTAGCCGGTGTGGATGCCGCCCGCTAGCTGCACCAGGAGGTCGGCGATCTGCTGCGGGAGACTCTTGGCCGCCGTGGCGCCCGGCTGCTGGGCGACGAGAGCGAACGGCGCGGACACCATCGCCGCGACCAGGCTGACGCGGAACGGGCGGTGCGACGACATGTGGAAGCCTCCGGGAATGAGTCGGTTCGAGTCGGATCTATAAAGCCTGGTCTGCGGTGCGCGAGTCAGGCCGAGTGCACCAGCCCCGGCTGCAGCGGCAGCTTCCGAAGCCGCTTGCCCGTCGCCGCGTGGATCGCGTTCGCCAGAGCCGCGCCCACGCACGCCGTGCCCGGCTCGCCCATGCCGCCAGGCGCCTCGCTGCTCGACACCAGGTGCACGTCGATCGTCGGAGTCTCGTTCAGCCGGAGCACGCGGTAGTCATTGAAGTTGGACTGCTCCACCCGGCCGTTCTTGAGCGTCACCTGTCCCCAAAGCGCGCCCGAGATCCCAAATACAATCGCGCCTTCGATCTGGGCCTTGACGATATCCGGGTTCACCACGATTCCGCAGTCGGTCGCGCAGACTACCCGGTGCACCCGCACGTCGCCCTTGGGCGAGACCTCCAGCTCGGCCACCTGGGCCATGTAGGTCCCCCAGCCGCTGAAGAGTAGCGACACCCCCCGCCCGCGACCCGCCGGGAGCGGCGTGCCCCAGCCGGCCTCCTTGGCGGCGAGGTCGAGCACGGCCTGGGCTCGCGGCGCCTTGCCCAGCAGTCTCCGCCGGTACTCGACGGGATCGGCCTTGGCCGCCGCGGCCAGCTCGTCCATGAAGCTTTCGATCACGAAGGTGTTGTGCGTGACCCCGACGCCCCGCCAGAAGCCGTTGTTGAGGGCAGGCTCCTCATGGCGCACGTATTCGACTTGGACTGCGGGGATGTCGTAGACGAGCTGCACGGCGCCGTCTACCGCGTCGCCGTCGATCCCGTTCTGGAACGCGGGTGGTATCCAGCGCGCGAAGATCGAGGGCCCGACGAGCCGGTGGCTCCATGCCATAGGCCTGCCCCGCGAGTCCAGTCCTGCACCGATCCGGTCGTAGTAATACGGCCGGTAAACCCCGTGCTGAGTGTCCTCCTCGCGGGTCCAGACCACCTTCACCGGCCCGTCCACCTGCTTCGCGATGCGGACGGCTTGCGTGACAAAGTCCACCTCCAGGCGCCGGCCGAAGCCGCCACCCAGCAGATGGTTGTGCACGACGACCTGCTCGAGCGGGAATCCGGTGACCTGGGCCGCCGTCGCCTGAGCCCGGCTCAGCACCTGCGATCCGGTCCACACCTCGCAACCGTCCTTGCGCACGTGGACCGTGCAGTTCATTGGCTCCATGGTCATGTGCGCGAGGAACGGCGCCTCGTAGATCGCCTCGATTTTCCTCGTGGCACGGCCGATGGCGGCCGCGCCGTCGCCGTCCTTCCGGGCGACCACACCCGGAGTCTTCGAAGCCATTGCGAGCCCCTGGACGATGTCGGCGGTGGTGACGCTGCCGTTCGGTCCGTCGTCCCAGCGGACGCTCAATGCGGCCAGGCCTTGCTTGGCCGCCCACATGTGGTCGGCGACGACGGCGACGACGTCGTCCAGCCGCACGACCTGGCGCACGCCCTTGATCGCCAGAGCCTTGGCTTCGTCCAGGCCCGCGACCTTGCCACCCACGACCGGGCTCGCCGCGACGGTGGCGATCTTCATCCCCGGCAGCCGCACGTCGATCCCGAACTGGGCCGTGCCGTTCACTTTGGCCGGCGTGTCCAGCCGCCGCGCGGGCGTGCCGATCAGCTTGAACTCTTTCGGACTCTTGAGCGGCACGTCGGCCGGGACCGGCAGCTTGGCGGCCCGATCGGCCAGCGCCCCGTAGGTCAGCGTTCGGCCGGTCGCTCCATGGGTCACCACACCCCGCGCCGCCTGGCACGAGGCGGGGTCCACGCCCCACGCCTGGCCGGCTGCCGCAATGAGCATGGTGCGCGCGGCCGCGCCGGCCCGGCGGAGCGGCTGGTAGAACGCCCGCACCGAGCTCGACCCGCCCGTTGCCTGGAAGCCGAACACCTGATTGCTATAGAGCCTATCGCTGGGCGGCGCGTGCTCCAGCTTGACCTGGTCCAGCCCGACCTCGAGCTCTTCCGCGACCAGCATGGGCATCGCGGTGTACATGCCCTGCCCCATCTCGACCTGCGGCATGATCAGGGTCACGCTGCCGTCGGGACTGACGCGGATGAACGCATTAGGCGCAAAGTCCGGCGCGGGTGACCCCGCGGCTGAGGCTCCCTTGGGCCGGTCGCCGACGACGCACGCCAGCAGCAGACCGCCGCCGGCCGCCGCGCCCGCGATGAGGAAGTCGCGGCGAGAGAAGCGTTCCATCGTCAGGCTCCTTTCTCGGCGACCGCCGGTGCCTGCGCGGCCTGCTTGATGGCCGCCCGGATGCGGACGTAGGTCCCGCAGCGGCAGATGTTCCCGGACATCGCGCCATCGATGTCGGCATCGGTCGGGTTCGGCTTGTCGGCGAGCAGGGCCGATGCCGACATGATCTGCCCCGACTGGCAGTAGCCGCACTGCGGGACATCGAGCGCCACCCAGGCTGCCTGGATCCGCTTGCCCGCCGGGGTCCCGCCGATCGCCTCGATGGTGGTGATGGGCTTCCCCCCGACAGCGCCGACGGGCGTCACGCACGACCGGATCGCGTGACCGTCGAGGTGCACGGTGCAGGCGCCGCACGCGGCGATCCCGCAGCCGAACTTGGTTCCCGTCAGCCCGATCACGTCGCGCAATACCCACAGGAGGGGCATGTCGGAGGGGACGTCAGCGTCGTGCGGCTGGCCGTTGATGCTCAGTGTGATCATAGCGCGCTCCCTAAGCCCGGATCGCCTCGACCGGGATCACCGTAGAATCCACAATCGCTCCGTCGCCGTCCCTATAACCGTGCAGCCTTTTGCAGTTGAACAAGACTCCCCCGATCCCGGTTCCGGCAAGAACCACCGCCGCTAGGCTCCTCTGGCCCGCGACCCGCTCCCGCGTTAGCGTACAAGTGCCGCCACGTCGCGGAAGCGCTCCAATCCCAGGGCAGCGCTACCCGCTGGCATATCCAGGAGTCATGTGGCTCCGGCACATGGAGGGGTAGGACCTATGGGGCACTTCCTGGTGGTCGTCGAGGCCGTGCTGGTGAGTGTGCTCGGCGGCGGGGCGTTTTTTCGCGGCCGACGGTGGTGGCGCTACCAGCTGTTGATACCGGCCGTCCTTGCCCTCGTCATCTGTGAGCTCGCGCCGGTGGTCCTCGACGTGAGCACGGACCTTGGCGAGATCGCCATTGCCGGGCTGCTGATGGCGCAGGGCACGCTCCTGTGGGTGATGCTGCGCAAGGAGCAGGCGGAGCACGCGCTGCTACTCGAGCGCATCAAGCTCATGCTGCAGGACCGGGTACACAACAAGCTTCAGGTGCTGGCAGGCGTCACGGACGGCAAAACCGAGGTGTTCCACGCCATCAAGGAGATCGCCCAGGCCATCGATGATCTCAGTGACACGACGCTGGACAAATGGGAGGACCGATATTCCCTGACCCTGAACATCCGGCAGCACGCCTGACGCTGGGGAAGGGCGCCTCGCGCTCCGCCGGGTGAGCGTGCCCTAGACCCGGCGCGCCATGGCCTCCGCGCTTATCTCCCCCCAGTCCAGCTCCTCCTCCACCCTGTGAAACGCGTCGTCCCCGATCACACCCTGCGCCCGCAGCTCGGAGAGGGTGCGCCGCTGCGCTTCCTGAGCCCGCCGCTGCGCCACCTCATAGTCGGCGCTTTCGTCGCCCGTCTCCGCCGCGAACGCGCCCGCCTCGGCGTGGCGCAGTCGGGTCTCGTACTTTCGCCGGAGCAGCGCCACCATCTCCTCCTCGCCGGCGGCGCCGGCCAGCGCATCGAGCGCGGCCCGCGTGGTCTCCGCCCGGGCGAGCCGGACCTCGCGGTCCATCGACCCGTCGTCCTCCAGCGCGAGCGCTCGCATGAGCGGGCCCACGGTCAGACCCTGAAGCACCAGCGTGCCGACCACCACCGAGAAGGCGGTGAACAGGATGAGATCGCGGTAGGGGAACGCGAGCGGCCCGTGCACCCCGTCGGGCAGCGCGAGTGCGGCGGCGAGGGTGACGATGCCCCGCATGCCGCACCACGCGATCACGGTCGCGGCCCGGAACGACGGGTACCGCGCCGGCCGCACCTGCCGGACGTTGCCACGGTTGATGATCCAGCCTCCGACGGCGGCGTAGCCCATGACCCAGACGATGCGGACCAGGATGACCGCGCCGGTGACGGCCGCCGCGGTGGCCGCGTAGGCGACCAATTGCGGCCGGTCCAACCGCTGGAGGATGGGCTTGAGCTGGAGCCCGACGAGGATGAACGCGAGCACGTTCAGCACGAAGACCGCGACCTCCCACACCGCGTAGGACGGGATCCTCATCCGGGCCGGCATCAGGTTCGGCGAGCTGCGGGCGGCGATGATGGCATAGGTGACGACGGTGATGATGCCGGAGAGTCCCAGGCGCTCGGCGATCATCCAGACCGCGAAGGTGGACAGGAACTGGAGCAGGACGGACGTGGCCACGTCCCGGACCTGCCCGAGTGCCACGATAGTGATCCGGCAGAGGACGGCGCCGAGCACGATGCTGCCGAGCGTCACGAGCGCGAGTACCGGGACGACCCGCCAGCCGGAGAAGGTGCCGGTGACCGCGGCCGCGACGGCGAGCCGATAGATCAGGAGTGCGCTCGCGTCGTTGAAGAGGCTCTCGCCCTCGAGGATCACCAGCACTCGGTGGGGCGGCCGGAGCTGCCGCAGCACAGCGCTGGCCGCGGCCGCATCCGGCGGCGCTACGATCGCGCCCAGCGCGATGGCGGCGGGCAAGGGGAGGTCGGGCACGAGCCAGCG
>JBGQIW010000045.1:0-21003 GCA_041498715.1 Gemmatimonadota bacterium
GGCTGCTCAACCAAACGCTGACGGCCGAGGCCCTCACCAAGCAGTACCTCGAGGTCCTGCACGATATGCGGACGTCGAACAGCCTGATCGTGATGGTGCCGACGGAGGGCGGCCTGCCGCTGCTCGACATCGCGGCGCTGCGGAAAAATCTGAAGGAGCACCAGTAGCTCGGATGCAGGTCGTTGCACCCGGGAACAGCCTGCAGCGCTCTGGACGAAATCGCAGGGGATTCGCATCATTGATATCGGTACCTGAAGCGATCATTTGACCCGGGGGACCGACGATGCCATCAGCGAACGGAGCGACGCGTGCCGGGCGGGCGTTGGTCCTGCTCGCTCTCGTCACGGGACTGGCCGCCGGGTGCGGCCGTCATCGCGTCGAGGACGATGTGGATCCCGAGGCCGACCTCTACTCGCCTACGCCGCTTACGGTCGAGAACAACAATTGGCTGGACGTCGTCGTCTTCGTGTTGCACGATGGCGAGCTGACCCGGGTGGGCACGGTGACCGCCGCGTCCTCCGGCAACTTCTTCCTGCCGAGCTGGATGATCGGTCAGTCTCGCAACGTCCGGCTCCTGGGCGACCCCATCGGCTCCGACGAGTCCGTGCGAACCGAGACCATCCACATCCAGCCGGGGCAGTTCATCGAGTGGCGGCTCGAGAGCCAGCTGGCCCGGTCGACGGTCGCGGTCTATTGACCCGGGCAGCTAAGGTGACGGTGAGACAGAAACGGCCCGCCGCAAGGCGGGCCGTTCTGCTTGGGTCTATCCTCTTTCACTGTGGTCCCTGGCCCGGCGGCGCCACGAGTCCAGACGAGCCTCCTGTCCCACCCAACAGGGCATAGGCGGCGACGAGGCCTCCACCCGCCAGGCCACCCAGCAGTGCGGTCGCGGCGATCGAGAATTTACGCTGGCTGACGCTCGCGATGTTCTCGCGAGGGATGGGGATCTGCTCGCCCCTCCATTCCGAGCTGACGCGCCGAGCCGTCTCGCTCCGAACCATCTTAACGGTGAGCGCATTCGAGTCCGCGGACACCAGGAGCCCATCTAGATACAGCGCATCGGGCCCAACCTGGTTGGCCAGTACGGCCGCGCCCGCGGTGGTGAGACGAACCTCGACCTGGGTCCCCGCCGGCGCCATCGCGCCATCCACCGAGGGGAGGGGGCGATACGTATAGCAGCCGGTCAGGAGGGTGCAGGTGAGGCCGGCGGTGAGGAGTGCCTTCATACCACAGTCTCCGAAGTGTGCGAACGCCGGTCTCTTGCGGGACCGGCGCGCGCGACGTGACATCCCCCCGTGGCGACTAGTTCGCCAGCGGGGTCGAGGTCGTGTAGTCGAGCACCGGACACGACGCCGGCTGGTTGGGGTTGATACTCACCGAAGTGATCGTCACCCCGGCCGAGCTGGTGGCCGGCGTGTTGGGGTTGGCGTTGATCTCGGTCAGGCCGTAGGGCAGCCGGCCCGGGATCGGGGACGTGCCCGGCGTGGTCGCGGTCACCGACGCCGGGGCCGGGGCCAGGGACGGCAAGCAGGTGCGCTTGTAGTCGTTCCAGACCTCCGGGTTGAGGAAGAGGGTGGTGTACTTCTCCTCGATGATGTTCTGCAAGGTGGCCGGCAGAGCGTTCGGCGCGTTCACATTGGGCAACGCGGGGAACGCGACCGGTGCGCCGTTGGTCGCGCCGTACGCGCGATTGGCGCGCGCGGCGTCCAGGGCTGCCTGGGCCGCGCCCACGACGGTGGTCGGGGTACAAGCCGGGCAGTTGATGTGCCACGTGGCCTCCGCGGCGATCAACTGGGTTTCGGCGAAGGTGATCTCGGGCTGACGGAAGTCACCCAAGTCACCCGGGCCCGCGAGTCCGTCGATGAACGTCCCGAAGGCGGAAAACGTCCCGGTCCCCGAGCCGCCACCACCCGGCAGCACCTTGTTGCCGCTCGGCCGGTAGCCGAAGTACCCACCGCCCGCGGCCTGCTTAAAGTAGAACTTGATACGGGCGCTATCCTCGACGCCCGCCGCTATCCGCCGCTGCAGGATCCCGATGAAGGCCGCCGACGGCGCGACGTCGCCGGCGCGCTGGGAGCCGTACTGCCACCAGATGTTCTGGCCGACCGGCGTTGCGTCGTGGAACCAGAGGAAATCGTCCGCCGTGGTACTGATCCCGAGCCCCGCCTCGGTGACGGCCTTCGGGTAGGCGGTCGGATCGACCGCGGCGACGTGCATGTAGTACCGGGCCTTGAGCGAATGCGCGACCTTTGTATACACCGCCCGCAACTGGTCGGAGCTGCGACCGCCGTAAATCAGCTCGCTGCCATCCGCCGCGCCCCCGGCGTTGGTGGGCCCCGCCGGGATCAGGAACGTGTTGATCGCGGAGTCGAGCTGCACCTGCAGGTCGGCGTAGATCTGTGCCTGGTTGTCGAAATGCGGCACCAGGATGGTGGAGTCGGCTGCCTCCCGATAGGGGATGTCGCCCCAGATGTCGGCAGCATACCCGATGATCAGCGCTTCGTAGATCTTGCCGACGCCGATGTAGAGTGAATCGTTCAACTTGCGAGCGAGCTGCTGCATCTTGTGGACGTCGAGCAGCCCGCCGCCGCCAGTCACGACGTTCGACGCACCATAGATCGCGCCGAAATAGGTGTCGACGTCCGACGGCGCCGCGCCGTATCGGTCGAAGTCAACCGACTGGCGGGCCACACCCGCCACCTGCTGAACGTACGCCGTCGCGAAGCGGGCAATCTGCCCCTCCCGCTGTACCGGTCCTGCCTCCTCGACCCCGATGTAGAGCGGGCCCGGCTTGGTGAGGGTGGTGACGTTGTTGGGGTCCGAGGTGGAAGCGATTCCCGGCCCCGAGAGGTAGTCGCTGCAGCCGGCCGCGCCCAGCGCGAGGCCCAGGCCCAGCAGCACCCTGAGAGAGTGTCGCATAGTCCCATGTCTCCAGTTGGCCGCGGCCATTAGCGGTTGAGGGTCAGTGTGAACACCCACGACCGCGTCTGGGGGTTGTTGAAGTAGTTGAACCCGCGGATCGGCGTTCCCGCCCCGAGGAGCGAGGTCTCCGGATCCACGCCGGTATAGTTGTTCCAGCTCTTGATGTTCCGCCCCGCCACCCGGACCTCGATGCTGCTGAACCCGAGCGAGCGGGATACCCACGGCTGGTCGATCGTGTAGCCGAGAGAGACTTCGCGGAGCTTCACGAAACCGCCGTCCTCGAGGAACGCGACGTCGATCCCGCTGAAGACGCTGGCCCCACCTCGCCACCAACCTTCGTCGAGCGGGACGCCCAGACCGGCACCTTCGCCGGCCACAGCGTCGTGAGAGATCGTGTTGATCTGGTAGTCGGTACCGAAGACCACATTGCCACCGCCGGCGGCGATGGCATCGCGGGCCTGGGCCGTGTTGAGCCCCACGCCGAACTCGTTCAGCGCACCCTTGGTGCCGTTGTACCCCACGCCGCCATGACGGACGTCGAGCAGGCCGCCGATGGACAGCTTCCCGACCCGGACGTTGGTGCGCACCGAGCCCGTCCACTTGGGATTCGGATCGCCGATTACGTACGAGCTGCTGGACGCGTCGATCTGCGGATAGCCGCTCGCGTCGATGTACAGCGCGCCGGCCGGCGCGCCCTGACACTCGCCCGCAGTCTGGTCGATGTTGGCGCCGTTGATGACCAGATTGCGGCCGCAGCGGACGTAGTCCGAGCCCAGGATTACGCCGATCGGCTGCCCGACCATCGCCGCGCCGCCGACCGCCGGCCCGGCACCGTTACCCCCGCCGCTCAGCGGGAACGGCGCGAACTGGAGCCCCGCCGGGAGTGAGGTGGTAATGCCCCGGTTCCGGGCCCACTGGAGACCGACGTCCCACGCAAAGTTCTTCGTGGTCACCGGCCGCAGGTTGAGCGACACTTCCCAGCCCCGGTTCTGGAGCTCAGCCGCGTTCGCCGGCACCAGGAAGAAGCCGGTGCTCGTCGGCACCGGCACATTGAGGATCACGTCGCTCGAGTTCCCGCGATAGTGTGTGACGCTCAGGTCGGCCTTGTCACCCAAGAGGCCAACGTCAATGCCGGCCTCGAACTCCTTCACCCGTTCGGGCCCCAGCGTGCTCGCCGGCAGGTTGAACCCGGAGATGACGCCGCCCACCCCGTTGACCTGGGTCGAGGTCGCCGGACCCCACCCGCCGTCCGTGATCAGCGAACCGAGGAAGACGCTCGAGAGCAGGTAGGCCGTCGGCTGGGTGCCGCTCTGCCCGTACGCCGCCCGGAGCTTGCCGTAGGTGATCAGTCCCTTGTTCTCGCCCTGCCCACGGTAGAACACAAAGGCCGCGCTCCCCTTCGGGAACCAGTTCCGCCGGTTGGCGGCGCCGAAGGACGAGACGCCGTCGTTCCGGACCGCCGCGCTCAGATAGAGCCGCTCGGCGATCTCGGCCGTCGCCTGCGCGAAGTACGACTCCAGGTGCACCGTCGTCCTGTTGTCGAAGACCGGGGTGGTGATCTGGGAGGCGTTGGCCAGATTGAAGGGCTGGGCCGCGACCAGTCCGGTCCCCAGCGTGATCCGGGACTCGAGGTTCTGCGAGTTGAGGTTCTGGCCCAGCGTGATGCTGCCCTTCACCGACTGGGACGCGTTATAGCTGAGCGTCGCGGTCAGGTTGTGATCCACCTGCTGGTTCCGGATATAGCCGGCCGAGACGCCACCCACGCCGTTGACGCCGGAAACGTTGCCCTCCGACGTCGCCCACGGCCAGGCCTGCAACCGCTCGTCGTTGGAGTAGTCGAGACCGAGCGTCTCGTTGAACTTGAGCCACGAGGTCGGCGCCCACTCCCCGTTGAAGCCGCCAAAGGTGCGGGCGACGTTCGAGGTGGCGGGCTGCTCATTCGCGGTGAAGAAGGGGTTGCTATAGAAGCGCGTGGACTGCTCGGAGCCCGGGCCCGGGTTGGGGAACCGATAGCTCCGGTGCAGCCCGAATACCGGATCGAGGAAGGGCAGGTTGTTGAACTCGGGCGGGGTCCGCCAGGCGCCCAGCAGCAGGCCGCCGGTCGTGTTCCGGTTCTGGACGAAGCCGCCAAAGTTGTTGCTGTACGCGACATTCGCCCCGACTTTGAGGCGGTCGGTGATCTGCTGCGACCCGTTGAACCGGACCGAGATCCGCCGGTAGTGGTTGTCGCTGCCGACCACGATGCCGCGGTTGTAGTTGTACCCGCCGGCGAGGAAGAACTGGGTCCGATCGCTCCCGCCCGACACGGTCAGGTTGTTGTCGGTGGTGAAGCCGTCCTTGAAGATCTCATCCACGTGACTGAACACCGGCGTACCCGCCGCCAGCTTGGGTCCGTAGCTGCGGCTCGAAACCTGCGCGCTGCAGTTGAGCAGCGCGGGATCGCTGCTCGGTATGCAGGTCTCGGCCACGCCGCCGGTGCCCTGTCCGTACTCGCTCTGCAGCGCCGGCAGCTGGGTGTGCTGATCCAGCGAGAAGGAGCTCCGGAGCGAGTACTTCGTCTGCCCCGGCCGCCCCTTCTTGGTCGTGATCAGCACGACGCCCTGTCCCGCCCGCGACCCGTAGATCGCGCCCGAGGACGCGCCCTTCAGGATCTCGATGTTCTCGATGTCGTCGGGATTGAGGTCGAGGAGCCGGTTCGGAGGGAAGATGTTGCCGCCATTGGCACCCTGCTTGTTGTCGCCGAAGAGCGTTCCGTTATCGACCGGTACGCCATCGACGATAAAGAGCGGCTGCCCATCGGACGACTCGATGCTTGTGATTCCGCGGATCTGGATGTACGACGAGGCGCCCGGATCGCCCGACGACGAATAGATGTTGACGTTCGGCGCCTTCGCCGCCAGCGCGTTCACCAGGTTCTGCTCGTTGGCCCGCTGGATCGACGTCGAGTCGATGTAGTTCCGGACCGTGCCGAGCGCGTCAGTGGACGCCTCGGTGCCTGCCCCGGTTACGACCACTTCACCCAGTTGCAGCGGATTGTCCGCCAGCGCGAAGTCGGCCGTGGCCGACCCGCCCTCGAGCGAGACCTGGGTGGTGCCGAGCTTGTAACCGATCAGCCGGGCCGTGACCGTCACTGGTCCGGTCGGGATCCGCGCCGCCGGCACCAGAACGGTATACGACCCGTCCCCGCGCGACGTCGCCCCGATCCCCAACTGCTGGACCGTCACCTGAGCGTTCGCCAGCGGCGTGCCGCTGGCGCTGGTGACGTGTCCGGTGAGGACGGCAGGTTGCTGTGCCCCGAGAGCCGCGGGCAACAGCGCGGCGGCCGCCACGCCAACTAAGAACCGACGAAGACCTTGTGTCATGCCTCCTCCGCAAGGTGGAAACGTGAACCGCACGAACGACTGGTCCTGGCGGACCATCTGCCCCGGGCGGAGGTCGCCCAGGGACACCGTTCCCGGACTGCGGGCCCAATGACTGGCGCCGTTGGTCGGGCTGTCCGGGGATCGATCATTGCGCTGCGGCAGCGACACACATACTGCGAAAGTGCCGTGCGGCGCGACGGAAGCCGGGCTCCAGAGCTGGATGCCTCGACAAGCCTTGTGGTTGAATTGGGGAGATGCGGCCCAGCGGGCCGACCAGGCGCCTAATCTATCGTTCGCATTACGGTTCTGCAACACCTGCACTCAGAGGGCAGCAGGTGTGTCAGTGGGTTACGTTTCTGGAAGTAACGAACGACGGGGCAACTGTTTAGAGGAGGAACCCGGCAGCGCAGTCGTACGCCAGACCGGAAAGGTCCTCGGACCTCCAGGCGCCGGCGTCGTTCAGGTAGGAAAGGAGCGCCCCGGGAAGGGCGGCGGGGCCCAGACGCGCGCCGCTCAGCGCGCCGGCCATGGCGGCCGTGGTGTCCGTGTCCCCTCCGACCTCGATGGCCGTGCAGAGTGTTTCCCAATGGTCGTCCGGGGAGCGGACGAACGCGAAGAGACTCCACGCCACGCTGGGTACCACCGACGAGGACACGCCGGCCCAGGAACCGTCGGACCCGCTGCTGAGAGCCAGGCGGCGGATCGCCTCGGTCGGCGCGAGGCCGAGCCATGCGGCCACGGCGACTGTCATGTCCGCCATCGTCGCATCGATCGGTCGCACCCACTCTCCCAGCTCCTCGAGCAGATGCCGCGGCACCAGCGTCCCCGGGCGCGCGGCAAGCGCCGCAGCCCCGGCGATCGCGACCGCGCCTGCGACCGCGCGGGGATCCCGATGGGTCACGAGCGCCTGATCCCGCGCGACACGGATGAGCACCTCCGGCCGGCCCGCCGCGCACAGCGGGCCGAGCGGACCGGCCCGCATGGCGGCTCCGTTGCCCGCGTACGGCGGCGGCGCGCCCGCGTCGGCCCAGGCCACGCCGGCACCAAGCCGCTCGGCCGCGCCTCGCGTGCCCGGTCCCGCACCGACGGCGCGCCCCTCCGCAAAGAGGGCGCCCACCCGTCGCGCGAACCCGGCCGGGTCGAAGCCGCGGGCGTCACGGATCGAGAGCAACAGCTCACGGGCAAGCTGGGTGTCGTCGGAATACTGGCCGGGCGAGAACGACGGTCTGGCGTGGAAGCGGGGGATGCCCGCACGCAGATCGGCGCGGACGTACTGCGCGGCCTGCGCCGGAGGCGCGGCCTCGACGACGAAGCCCAGAGCGTCGCCGAGTGCGAGCCCAAGGAGGCTACCCGCCGCGCGGTCTCCGACCGTGAGCGTCATCGGATCGTTGGGGGGAGCGGACAGGGTGGGATTCGAACCCACGATACCGTTACCGGTATACCGGTTTTCGAGACCGGCTCCTTCAGCCACTCGGACACCTGTCCTCGATTGTCCCGTCACATTTTCGGTCAATCGCGGCGCGAAAGTTAACGTGCGCCCGCCGGGGGGCCAACTACGCCCCTGACCTCGACTCGCTTCCGGGCTCCGGGAAGAACCGGCGTCTAAGAAAGGCGAGCAGCTCCGGGTCGAGCCCCGGCGGGTCCAGGGCCACGGCGATCTCCCGGCCGAGGTGCCGGACCACCCGGCCCTCGACCGGAATCGAGGTCTCCGCGTCGATCCGGAGCGTGCCCGCGAGCCGGCTCCCGACCGCCGGTGCCGGCTCGCCCGGGGCCAGCGCGTAGCGGAGTCCGCTGGCGCTCACGTCCCGGAGAGGGGTGCGGACGTTGCTCGCCGCCGGAAGCGGGAGCCTGGGCGTGCGGCGGCGCTCCCGCTGTCCCTGTGACAGGAGCGCGCGCTCCGCCGCGATGGCCGCCTCGGAGGGCCAGCGCCCGTCCCGCGGGAGGATCGCAAGGCCCGCGCGATCGATTCGATAGACCGAGCCCGCGATCGCGATGCGTCCGCTCGCGCGCAGCACGAGCTCGCCCGCCAGGGGTTGACTTACGACCCACACCCGCCCGGGCGGCGCCGGCTCCACCCTGAGCCCGCCGACACCGAGATCGCGCACGGCACAGCGGAAGCGATCGCACTCGAGCAGGCCCGGCGCGGTGCGCCGATACTCGGCCCGCGGACTCGCCCGGCGGTCCAGATGCACCCGTCCCCAGTTCGCCTCGCCTTGCACGTGATTCGGAACCCCGTGTGGAACGCGGGGATCCATTATGGCCCCCGCGGATCGCCGCCGTTGTGACGCGGGACCACGAGCATTGCTCCCAGCCCGACGGCTCGCCGTCGGGGCGGCCCGAGCATAGGTTCAGCGAAGGCGGCCCCGTGCCCGGGCTCGCCCGCCACCGTCATCGCGGAGGAGACGCCCGTGGTTGCCGCCGAGCTCGGGGGTCGAACGTTTCTGGTCACTGGTGCCAATTCCGGCATCGGCCGGGCGCTGGTCGAGGCGCTCGCCGCGCGTGGCGGCAATGTCGTGCTGGCGAGCCGCTCCGAGGAGCGGACCCGGCCGGTGGTCGACGCGATCCGGCAACGGCATCCGGCCGTCGAGGCCCGGTTTCTCCTGGTGGACGTCTGCGATTTCGGCTCCGCCCGACGGGCCTCGGCGGACTTCCTCGCGACCGGTCATCCGCTCGACGTCCTGGTGAACAACGCGGGCGTGGCGGGGACGCGGGCCCTGTCCCCTGACGGGTTCGACCTCACGTATGCAACGAACCACCTCGGCCCCTTCCTCCTCACCAACCTGCTCCTGCCGCGCCTTCGGGAATCCTCCCAGGGACGGATCGTCAATGTCTCGAGCGTCGCGCATGTGCGGGTCAAGCAGATCGACTGGTCGGTGCTGGAGCGCCGCACGACACCGAAGCGGAGCACCTTCCCCGACTACGCCGTCACCAAGCTGATGAATGTGCTGCACGCGAAGG
The DNA here is from genome assembly GCA_041498715.1 of Gemmatimonadota bacterium. Taxonomy (GTDB): domain Bacteria; phylum Gemmatimonadota; class Gemmatimonadetes; order Gemmatimonadales; family GWC2-71-9; genus DASQPE01. Next base: position 9,243 of record JBGQIW010000045.1, read on the forward strand.
AGCTCGCCCGGCGTCTGGCCGGGACGCGGGTCACCACCTACGCGCTCCACCCCGGCGCAGTGGCCTCGAATATCTGGCGCTCGGTGCCGCAGCCCCTGCAGTGGCTCATGAAGCGATTCATGTTGTCGAACGAGGCGGGTGCGGAAACGCCGCTCTACTGCGCGACGGCGCCGGAGCTGGCCGCCCGGAGCGGCCGCTACTACGACCGGTGCCGGGAGGTCGCCCCGAGCCCGCTCGCGGAGGATGCGGCGCTGGCGCAGGAGTTATGGGCGAGATCGGAGGCGGCGGTCGGGGGGAGCTAGCCTTCGCCGCTACCGCCGCGCGAGGAAGAAGCGCTTCAGCAGCTGGCTGCACTCCTCGGCCATCACACCGCCCACCACCTCGGCGCCGTGGTTGAGCCGGGGGTGGCGCAAGACGTCAAAGACCGAGCCCACCATCCCGGCCCGGCCGTCGTACGCCCCGAAGACCACGCGACCCACCTTCGCCAGCACCATCGCTCCCGCGCATTGCGCGCAGGGCTCCAGCGTCACGTAGAGCGTTGCTTCGATGAGGCGATCGGTGTGCAGCTTGGCCAACGCCCGCTGCAGCGCCAGGAGCTCCGCGTGCGCGGTCGGATCGCCCCGGTGGGCCATCTCGTTGTGCGCTTCGGCGATCAGCTCGCCCTCCTGCACGACGACCGCGCCGACCGGGACTTCGTCACGTACCGACGCGGCGAGCGCGAGACGGAGCGCCGCCTGCATGCCGGAGAGGTCGGCCGGCGTGGGGGCGCCCCTACGCACTGACCGGCTCCGCCACGCCGGACCGTCGCGAGAACCGGAGTCCGTCGCCCCTGCGGTCGACCACGATGATGTCGCCCGCGTGGTACTTCCCCTCCAGCACCTCGAGGGCGATCGGGTTCTGCAGCAGTCGCTGGATCACCCGCTTGAGGGGACGTGCCCCGTACACCGGATCGTACCCCTGCTCCGCCAGCAGCCGGCGCGCCTCGGCTGTGACCTCGAGGCCGAGGTGGCGCTCGGCGAGGAGGCCGCGGAGGTGCTCGAGCTGGATCTCGACGATGGCGACCAGATGCTCCCGGCTCAGCTGATGGAAGACGATCACCTCGTCCACCCGGTTCAGGAACTCGGGCCGGAAGAAGTTTCTGAGCTCGTCCCGCACCCGCTGCTCGACGCGGCCCCAGGCGGCGGCGTCCGACTGGGCCCCGGCATCCACGATGAACTGGCTGCCGATGTTCGAGGTCATGATGATGACGGTATTCCGGAAGTCCACGACCCGGCCCTGACTGTCGGTCAGCCGGCCGTCATCGAGGATCTGGAGCAGCACGTTGAACACATCGGGATGCGCCTTCTCGATCTCATCGAACAGCAGGACGCTGTAGGGCCGCCGGCGCACCGCCTCGGTGAGCTGCCCGCCCTCGTCATACCCCACGTAGCCCGGGGGCGCGCCGATCATCCGCGCCACCGAGTGCTTCTCCATGTACTCCGACATGTCGAGCCGCACCATCGCCCGCTCGTCGTCGAACAGGAATTCGGCCAGCGCCCGGGCCGTCTCGGTCTTGCCCACGCCGGTCGGCCCCAGGAAGATGAACGAGCCGGTCGGCCGGTTGGGATCCTGGAGCCCGGCCCGGCTCCGCCGGACGGCGTTCGCCACCGCCGTCACGGCCGCCTCCTGCCCCACGACCCGATGCGCCAGCTCGCTCTCGAGCCGGGTGAGCCGCTCCCGGTCCGACTCGAGCATCTTGGACACCGGAATGCCGGTCCACTTGGCCACGATCTCGGCGATGTCCTCGGCGTCCACCTCTTCCTTCAGGTATTTCACCTTGGCCTGCACCGCCTGGAGCCGTTTCTCCATCTCCTCGACCTGCCGCTCCAGCTCGGGGATCCGCCCGTAGCGCAGCTCGGCGGCCTTCTGGAGATCGCCCTTGCGGGTGGCCTGCTCCACCTCGGTCCGGAGCTGCTCCAGCTCCGCCTTGCGGGTCCGGATCTCCTGGATCGCCGACTTTTCCGCCTGCCACTGCGCCTTCATCCCCGCGCTCCGCTCCTTGAGGGCGGCGGTCTCCTTCTCGATGGACCGGCGGCGCTCGACCGCGGCCTTGTCCTTCTCCTTGAGGAGGGCCTGGCGCTCGATCTCGAGCTGGATGATGCGCCGCTCGACCTCGTCGATCTCTTGCGGAAGGCTGTCGATTTCAATGCGGAGCCGGCTCGCGGCCTCGTCCACCAAGTCGATGGCCTTGTCCGGCAGGAAGCGGTCCCCGATGTACCGGTCGGACAGCGTAGCCGCCGCCACGAGGGCGCTGTCGGTGATGCGGACGCCGTGGTGCACCTCGTATTTTTCCTTCAGGCCCCGGAGAATCGCAATGGTGTCCGTCACACTCGGCTCGCCCACCAGCACCGGCTGGAAGCGGCGCTCGAGCGCCGCATCCTTCTCCACATGCTTGCGGTACTCGTCGAGCGTCGTGGCGCCGACGACGTGCAGCTCTCCCCGGGCCAGCGCCGGCTTGAGCATGTTGCTCGCATCCACGGCGCCTTCGGCCGCGCCGGCACCGACGATCGTGTGCAGCTCGTCGATGAAGACGATGTAGCGCCCCTCCGCCTCGGTCAGCTCCTTGACGACCGACTTGAGCCGCTCCTCGAACTCGCCCCGGTACTTGGCGCCCGCGAGCAGCTGGCCGATGTCGAGCGCCACCAGCTCCTTATTGCGGAGCGAGTCGGGGATGTCGCCGTTGACGATCCGCTGCGCGAGGCCTTCGACGATGGCGGTCTTCCCCACGCCTGGCTCACCGATCAGCACCGGATTGTTCTTGGTCCGGCGGGACAGCACCTGGACCACCCGGCGGATTTCCTCGTCCCGGCCGATCACCGGATCCAGCTTTCCGTTCCGGGCCTGGTCGGTGAGGTTCCGCGTGTACCGCTCGAGCGCCTGGTACTGGGCTTCGGGCGACTGGTCCGTGACCCGGTGCGAGCCGCGCACGCCCTCGAGGGCCGTGCGGAGATCGTCGGCCGAGATGTTTTCGGCGCTCAGCAGGGAGCGGACGGTCGTGCCCTTCTCCTCGGCCAGGGCGAGCAGCAGATGCTCGGTGGAGACGTACTGGTCGCCCATGCGCTTGGCTTCCTGCTCCGCCCGGTCGAAGACCCGGTTCACCTCGCGACTGAAGGTCGGCTCCGCCCCGCCGGACTGGGTGGGGAACCGGGCGATCTCGCGCTCGGTCGCCTCCCGCAAGCGGGCGACGTTGAGTCCCGCCTTCTGGAGCAGCGGCTGAACCACCCCCTCGTCCTGCGACAGCAGGGCGAGAAACAGATGAGCATCGTTGATGACCGGGTTGCCGCGGCGGCGTGCCTCTTCACCGGCATCGCGGAAGACTTCCTGGGCCTTGATGGTCAGGCGGTCGGGTCGGATCATGGTTGCCTCGTATCAGTCTGCGGCTCAGCACCGAGGGCGCCGGGACCGTCCAACCTTCGGGCGTGGCCGGAAAGAGGCAAGGGGATCTTGGTACCTCGCGAATCTGCCGAAATGGCAGGACTGCGGTACACGGTGAACGCTAGATGGTAAACGGGGGCTCCCTGGACGGCGGGGCCCCCGTTCACTCTTCATCGTTCAGCGTTTACCGCCGTTCTCACCGCTGGGGCGCGATTCGTCTCATCACGATCATCTTGCGAGTGTACCGCTCTCCGTCCACCGTCAACTGATAGTAGTACACCCCTGCGCCGGCTTCGCGCTTTCCGTCGAGGTACTTCCCATCCCAGTAGGCTCGATGCTCACCACAACTCATTCGCACGAAGTCGATCGGTTGCCCGCTTCCCGATATCAGCACGGGGATGGATACGACCTGCACGAGTGAGTTGAAGATGCGCAAACTGACAACCGGTTGATGACCTCGAACGCACAGCTCCGGGCTGATCTTGAACGAAATCGTAGTCGCCGCGCCCAACGGATTGGGGTAGGGATCCTCCAGCTCGACCTTCGGCGCAGGAGCAAACACTTGGGCAGCCACTGGCGAACCTGCACCCACCATCAGACCGAGCCACCACCCCGCCCACTTGAAGCGGACCATGGAGACTCCTGTCATACAAAGGGTTGACCGGTGGCTGCACCTCCGAGCTGATGGGAATGTGACCTGGATCTGCGTGAGGTGAGAATGAGAAAATATGCCCACGCGCGAAGTGCCCTGTCAAGGAAAACGACGCGAGCATCCATCCGCTCGCTCATCATTGCACAGCCCGGACGAGACGGCGTGCGTCCCCCGCGCGGATGGTGATCCCCCGAGCATCCGCCCATTCGAGCAGGGGGATCAAGTACTTCCGGCTCACACCGACGCGCTCACGCACTGCCGGCGGGTGAATCGGGCCCACTCTTCCGATCTCCTCGAGCGTGGTCGCGAACCGGTGGAGCGCCTCCACTGCGTAGTATCGGTCGCGCTCGACCGCCTCGACCAGTCCGCGTCCGGCCGCGAGCCGGAGCGTCGCCGCCACGTCCCGCCGTCCGGTCTCGCGCTCCAGCTCGGCCACGCTGGGCGGCGCAAGGCCGGCGTTTCGCAAGAGTTGCACCAGCCGGTCGATCTCCGGCTCGCCGCCGGCCACCCTCGGCTCGAATCCGGCCAGGCGCGCGATTCCCCCATCCACGGTGAGGCGTCGGGCCGCCAGTCCGGCGGCGATCGCGGCTTCGGCCAGCCACTCGGGACAGCGCACGCTCCGCCGCAACGTTTCGAGCGGCATGCCTCGCTCCGCGGGCTCCCGCCGGTGGAACTCCTTGAGCGCCCGCAGCGCCCGTTCCGTCAGCTCCGCGATCAGCCGGGCGGGCACGAGGTGCGAGCCGACGGCGGTGATGCCCGGGCGCGCACCGACCGCGGCCGGTACCATGCCCGCCGCCATCCCGGTCAGAACCGGCACCGCCCGCCGCTCCATGCCGAACGGCCGCCTCTCGACCAACGCCTCCAGCCTCTCCCCCGGGTCGGCCGAGCGCAGCTGGTCCGGCCACTTGGCGCCTCTGGCGGGCGGAGAGGGATCCAGCACGCGCCCCCCGCCGATCGTGGTCACGGGGCTGAAGCTCCGCAGGACGAAGCGGTCGCCGCCCCGCGCGATCAACGGCGCTTCCAGCCGAAGCCGCGCCAGCCCCGCGGCACCCGGACCGATGGGCTCCCGAGGCAGCACGCGGGCCATGACCTCCGCCGTGCCGAGGTGGAGGCGAACGCGGGTCCTGGCCGCCAGTGCCCGCGGTGCGGACGGGAGCAAGGCCACCTCCGCATCCAGCACGCCGGTCACCGACCAGGGCTGGTCCGGGGTCACCAGGACATGGCCGCGCTGCACGTACGCCCGATCCACCCCGGCGATGCCTACGGCGATCCGCGCCCCGGGCTCGGTGCGCTCCACGGAGCGTCCGTGGCTCTCGAGCGAGCGCACCCGCCCCTCATGCTCGCCCGGGAGCAGTCGCACCGCATCGCCCACGGCGACGGAGCCCGACCACGCGGTTCCGGTCACGACGGTGCCCACGCCCGCCACCGAGAACGCCCGGTCGACCGGCAGCCGGAACCCATCATCCCGCGATCGGGGCCCCAGAGACGAAGCGTGCTGCAGAAGCCGGCCACGCAACGCGTCCAGCCCCTGCCCAGTCACGGCCGACGCAGCGACCGGCGGGTCGAAGGCGACGCTCGAGCGTGCCAGCCGCTCGGCCACCTCGGCGACGACCAAGTCGAGCCAATCCGGCTCGACCAGATCGGCCTTGGTCACGACGGGCACGCCCGCCCGGATGCCGAGCTGCTCCAGGATGGCGAGGTGCTCCTCGGTCTGGGGCATGATGCCCTCGTCGGCGGCGATGATCAGCAGCGCGACGTCGAACCCGGACGCGCCTGCCACCATCGTGCGGACGAAGTCTTCGTGTCCCGGCACGTCCACCACGCCGGCCACGACGCCGCCGCCCAGATCGAGCGGGGCGAAGTTCAGATCGATGGTGATGCCCCGGCGGCGTTCCTCAGCCAGCCGGTCCATGGGTCGGCCGGTGAGCGCGGCGAGGAGCGCGGATTTTCCGTGATCGATGTGGCCGGCGGTGCCGACGATCATCGCGCCACCCAGGGGCGCCGGGTCCAGAAGTCCAGCGCGGGCAGCTCCGCCCCTTCGCCGAGGTGGTAGCGGATATAGCGGGCGAGCAGGCGCTGGTGCGCGGTGAAGTGGGGCACGTCGAGCGGGGGGAGCGGCCGTGCCGGGTCGATCAGGGCTGCGAGGTCGTGACGGGCCCGCTCGGGCAACCGGACGGCCGACTCCGGCCCGGCACATTCGGGGCAGAGAACTCCACCGTCCTGCGTGCTGAACGCGACGTCGCCCGTGGCCGGCACCGGCGTCCCGCAACGTACGCAGGCGTCGAGCGACGGCGCGAATCCCAGCGAGCTCACCAGCTGCCAGACCGCCCGGAGGCCTGCAGCGCGGACGTCGGCCGCGGGGGCCCCTTCGAGCACGGCCAGCGCGTCCCGGAGCAGATCGAAGCTCGCGGGATGCGGGTCGGCCGGCGCGAACCGGAGCATCACTTCCGCGAGCGCGGACGCGACGGCGAAGCGGTCCAGGTCGGCGGCGATGCCCACCGGCACGCGAAGCAGGTCGAAAGCCGCCAGCGTGTGGAGCTCGCGACCCTCCTTGAGATAGAGCTGCGCCTGGCCCTCGCTCAGCACCTGGAGAGCGGCCCCGAAGCGGCTTTTGGGCCGGAGCGCGCCCCGTGCGATCGCGCTCTGGACGCCGAGGTCCCGGGTCGCCAGCCGGACGATCTTGGAGGACTCGCTGAAACGGAGGGTCGAGAGCACGATGGCGGAGGTGAGGGCGACCGGCATTGCGGAAAGCTAACGCACGCCGCTCTTGCGCGTCCGGTGCATGGGACCCTATAATCGGCTGGCAACACGATCCACCCAACGCGAGCGCAGACCTCGGAAGCCGGTGCAACTCCGGCGCGGCCCCGCCACTGTAACGGGCACAACCTCCTCGCTCATCATCGCCACTGGGAAACCGGGAAGGCGAGCGAGGGCCCGAAGCCAGGAGACCTCCGCACTCGCGCCACCACACTAACCCTCGGGGGAGGGCAAGGTGGCGACTCAGGCCCCGCTGTATCGGCCGGCGTCCGCCCATTCCAGCAGCCCCGAGGATGAGCGGCACCGTTGACCGGACCTTTCCGGGCACGCTCCCTCATCCTCAGCGCGGCATCGCGACTCGCTTCCCGTCCGGGAGCGATCAGGTCGCGCGCAGGCGTAGCTCACGCCTGCGCCGCGCGTAGCGCGCCTCCCTCCGAGACTCGTCGCACCGTTCCGCCGCTCCGCGCGCGCTGTCGCCGCGGCCCCGTCACCCCCGGAGATCCATCGATGAGTCCCGCTCGCTTTCCGCGGCGCCGCCTGAGCGCGGCCGCGGTCCTCCCCGCCCTGCTCGCGACGACGTCGCTCGGCGCCCAGACGCCACGCGACACGCTCGCGCTACCCGAGATCACCGTCACGGCCACGCGCTACCCGGTGCCGCCCGAGTCGCTCGCCGCCACCCTCACCGTCCTGCACGGCGACGAGCTGCGCGCGGAGGGCATCCGGTTCGTGGGCGACGCGCTCCGGGAGGTCCCCGGGGTGCAGGTCGTGCAGGGCGGCGGCTACGGTGCGGCCACGTCGCTCTTCGTCCGCGGCGGCCAGAGCGACTACGTGAAAGTGCTGATCGACGGCGTGCCGGTGAACGATCCCGGTGGGGCCTACGACTTCGGCTCGCTCACGACCGACAACGTGGAGCGGATCGAGATCCTGCGGGGTCCGGCCAGCGTGCTGTACGGCTCCGACGCGATCACGGGCGTGGTGCAGATCATCACCCGGCGCGGCAGCGGCCCGGCCGAGCTCGATGCCTCCGCTGAAGCGGGCACTTACGGGACCGCGCGGTGGGAGGGCGCCGCCCGCGGCGGCAACGACGACCTCGGCTGGTCGGCCTCGCTCTCCCGGCTCACGAGCGACGGTGTGTACGCGTTCAACAACCAGTACCGGAACACGGTCGCGAGCGCGCTCCTCCGGGCCCGTGCGGGCCCCACGACCCTGGCCACGCTCTCGGTCCGGTATCACGACGCGCAGTACAATTTCCCGACGGACTTCACCGGCGCGCCGACCGACTCGAACCAGTTCAACACCGAGCGGGCCACCACGCTGGCGCTCAACCTGAGCCAGACCCTCACCCCCCGGCTCCGGGCCGAGCTCCTGCTCGGCCGGAACGAGACGACCCGCGGCTATGACGATACGCTCCCGCCGGGCCAGGGGCCCAACGCGTTCAGCGTGAGCACCGCGTCGATCCAGCGCAACGACGTGGACGGGCGGGTCGTCTATGTCGGACTCCCCCGCACCACGCTGCTCGGCGGCGTGGCGTTCGACGACGAGCAGGAGCAGGATTTCTCCCGCTCCGACGGCGACTTCGGACCGTTCAGCGACTCGTTCTCCGCCAGCCGCCATAACTGGGGCTTCTACGGCCAGGCCACGGCGAATCCGGACGCGCGGCTCCAGCTCATGGCCGGCGGCCGGGTGGACGACAACCAGCGGTTCGGCACCTTCTGGACCTATCGGGTGGCTGCGCTCGGCTTCCTCTCGCCCACCACGCGCCTCCGTGCCTCCGCCGGCAAGGGGTTCGTCGAGCCGTCGTTCTTCGACACGTTCGCGAGCGGCTTCGTGGTCGGGAATCCCAACCTGCGGCCGGAGCGCTCCACCAGCTTCGAGGCGGGTCTGGAGCAGGACCTCACGGGCCACCTCACGTTCTCCGTCACCGGCTTCGCCCAGCGCTTCCGGGACATGATCCAGTTCACGGCGGTGCCGATCACACCCAATGGCCCGAACTACTTCAACATCGCCGCCGCCAACGCGTCGGGCATCGAGGCCGGCGCGTCGCTCCGCCGGCTCGGACCCGTGACCGGCGGGATCGCCTACACCTGGGTCCACACCAAGGTGACCGACGCCGGGTTTGAGAGCGGCGCGGACGCCGAGTTCGTGCAGGGCCAGCGACTCATCCGCCGACCAAACCACACGCTCACGCTGCACGCGGGAGTGCGGCCGATGTCACGGGTGGACCTGGGGGCCGTCGTGAGCTGGGTCGGCAGCCGGGACGATCTCCAGTTCGCCCAGTTCCCGACGCCGACCACGCGCGTCACGCTCCCGAGCTACACGACCGTGGATCTCTCCAGCCGGATCACCCTGGTCCAGGCGCGCCACGGCCTGCCGGGCTTCGTCGCTCAGGCGCGGGTGGAAAATCTCTTCGACGAGCAGTACCAGCAGGTGGCCGGGTACCTCTCCCGGGGCCGCACGATCACCGTCGGCATCGCGTCAGAGGTGCGCTGACATGGTGGCCAAGAATCGACCCCGGGTATTGCTCTCCTGGAGCGGCGGGAAGGACGCCGCGTGGGCGCTCCAGACACTCCGTGCCGCGGGCGACACCGACGTGGTCGGCCTGGTGACGGCGGTGGTTCCCGCCTTCGACCGGATCGCGATGCACGGCGTGCGGACCGAGCTGGTCCGGGCGCAGGCCCGCGCGGCGGGCCTCCCGCTGCTCGAGGTCCCGCTGCCCTGGCCCTGCCCCAACGAGCTTTACGAGGCGGCGTTCCTCGGGGGGCTCGCCGGCGCGCGGGCGACGTGGGGTATCATGCACGTCGCCTTCGGCGACCTTTTCCTGACGGACATCCGGGCCTATCGCGAGCGGCTGCTCGACGGCAGCGGGCTCGCACCCCTGTTTCCCCTCTGGGATCTCCCGACCGATCGGCTGCTCGCAGCGATGCTGGCCGGGGGGCTGCGTGCGCGGATCGTGTGTCTCGACCCGGCACGGCTCGATCGGCGCTTCGCGGGCCGGGAGCTGGATGCCGCGACGGTAGCCGAGCTGCCGGCGGGGGTCGATCCGTGTGGCGAACGGGGCGAGTTCCACACCTTCGTGACCGACGGGCCGATGCTGGCCGACTGCGTATCCGTGGAGCCGGGCGAGGTGGTCGAGCGGGACGGCTTCGTGTACGCGGACCTGCTGCCCGCAGGTGCGCATGTCTGAGCCGTCCCCGATCCCGACCCCGTGCCGAGGAACCTGCCGGCTCGGGTCGGATGGGTTGTGCGACGGCTGCGGCCGGACGATCCACGAAATCGCGGGCTGGGTCGCGCTCGCGGCCGAGACCCGCGACCGGGTGCTGGAGCGGGTGCGACGCTGGACGCCGCGGGAGGGCGGAGCCGGCCGCTAGCGGGCGGGACCCTGGGCGGGCGGGGTTTCTCCCACGCGCAGGGGGATGACCTGGGGGGAGCCGTCGCTCCAGGTCGTGACCGCGACCGGCCAGGCGAAGACGTCGGTCAGGATCTCGCGCCGGAGCACCTCGACCGGTGCGCCGTCGGCGACGACCTTGCCCCGGTTGAGCAGAACGATCCGGTCCGCAAAACGGGCCGCCAGGTTGAGCTCGTGCGTGATGACGAGGCCGGCGAGCCCGTCCGCCACCAGCGTGCGCACGAGCTCGAACAGCTCCATTTCGTGCCGGACGTCGAGCGAGGCGGTCGGCTCGTCCAGCACCAGAATCCGCGGCTGCTGCGCCAGCGCCCGTGCCACGCGCACCCGCTGCCACTCCCCGCCGGACAGCGTGTCCACGCGCCGTTCGGCGAGCGGCTCGATGTCGCAGCGCCTCAAGGCCCGCAGCGTGGCCTCCCGATCGTGGAACCCGATGGGCGCGAGCGGGCCCAAGTGGGGGTAGCGGCCCAGCATGACGGTCTGGGTGACGGTCAGCGGAAACACGACCTCTTCCCGTTGCGCCACGACGCCGACGACCTTGGCCAGCGAGCCGCGGCGCCACTCCGTGACCGGCTTCTCGTCCAGCCGGGCCGTTCCCCGCTCGAGCGGCACCAGCCCGAGGAGAGCGTTGACCAGCGTGGTCTTCCCGCTTCCGTTGGGCCCCACCACGGCCAGGAGCCGCCCCGGCTCCACCCGCAGGCTCACACCGTCGAGCGCGGGCGCCGGAGCGCCCGGGTAGCGGACGGCAAGGTCGCTCGCGGTCAGGTTCACGTGTAGTTCCGCCGGAGCAGCAGGGCAAAGAGCGGCACACCCACGATGGCGGTGACCGCGCCTACGGGGAGCTCGAGCGGCCGCACGATCGTGCGCGCGAGCCCGTCGGCCAGGACGAGAAATGCGCCACCCAGGAAAAAGACGGCCGGCAGAAGCTCGCGATGCATCGGAGTCCAGAGCCGGCGCACCGCGTGGGGCACGACCAGGCCGACGAAGCCGACGATCCCGCACACCGCGACACTGGCCGCGGTCAGGAGCGACGTCGCGATGTAGACCACCCGCTTGTTGCGCTCGACGTCGGCACCGAGGTGCTTGGCGCTCTCCTCGCCCAGCGCCAGCAGATCCAGGGCCCGGCCGCTCAGCAGCAGGACCAGGAGCGGCGCCGCGGCGTAGGCGCAGAAGATGAGGAGCGCGCTCCATGAGGCCCCGCCGAAGCCGCCCAGGAGCCAGAGAAAGGCACGTCGCAGCTCCGTCGGTTCGCTCAGCGAGACGACAGTCGTCATGATCGCGCCCGCGAAGGAGCCGACGATCACGCCCGCCAGCAGCAGTACGCGGGGGTCGAGCCGGCGGCCGGCGACCACGCTCAGCCGATACACCAGCGCCACGGCGCCGGCCGCGCCGGCGAAAGCGGCTGCGGGGACGGCCCAGGGCCAGTCGGGGTTCAGCGCGATCGCGATGACCGCCCCCAGTCCGGCGCCGCCGGAGAGGCCGAGCAGGTACGGATCCGCCAGCGGGTTGCGCAACAGCGCCTGCAGGGAGGCCCC
>JBGQIW010000046.1:0-20980 GCA_041498715.1 Gemmatimonadota bacterium
CGTAGTCGCCCGCCAAGCGTGAGACTCCTCGGTCGGCGCCCATGGCAGCGCGTGGTCCGGGCAGTGTTTGGACGGCAACACTACAGGGCGCTGGTGGGCATGGCGCGCACGTGTCCAGACTTTGCCCAGGTACTATGCCGGTACCTCTTTGGCGTCGGCGACTATCCTTGGGTAGCGCGTCTGCGCACGCCGGTCGGCCCTTGGGAGGCGCATCTTTTTGTCAGGGACGACGTGCTGACGCTGAACGAAGTCTTCTGTCGGGAGGATTACCCGGCGGACGGATCGACTGACGTTGTCGTGGATGTTGGGTCGAACATCGGGCTCAGTGCCTTGTATTTTCTGACCCGCAGTCCCAACAGCCGGTGTTATCTGTTCGAGCCTGTCCCGCAAAACGTAGCGCGGCTCCGGCTGAATCTGGCCGGCCTGGAGCGTCGCTACACGCTTGCCGAGACGGCGGTCGGTGCGGAGGACGGAATGGTGGAGTTCGGCGTTGAGCCCACGGGACGCTACGGCGGCATCGGCGTCCGCACCGGAACGATGACGCAGGTGCCGTGCGAGCACATCAACGGTGTGCTTGGCCGGATACTTGCTGCGGAGGGCCGGATCGACGTGCTAAAGATCGATACCGAGGGTCAGGAGGCGAGAACGCTGGCCGCGATCGATCCGCTCTTGCTGGACCGATTGGGTCGAGTTTACCTCGAGTTGGCGCCGGGTGAGGCAGTGGATACGCCCTCCGGCTTTCGCCTGCTTCGCTATGGGACTACGTGGCAGTTCTACAATCAGTCCCGCTCGTCGCGCTGACCTCCAACGCCAAGATGCTCACTGCGTTCGATCGTGAGGAATACGAGCGCGAGCTGTTCCACGCGGTCGAGGTCGGGGTGCGGACGTCGGAGGACTATGTTCGCTGCCAGATGCTCCTCGCAGAACCGCTTTTACAGCGCATGCGGGCGTTGGCGGCAGTCGAGCTATCCCCGAGCGATTATCCAATCATAGGTCACAGAGGCAGTGCCCGATGGTGCCCCACCGAGCGTCAGGGTGAAGCCAAGGGTTGTCTTCGACACATTCGCGATGGTCTTGGCCGCCGCAGCTGGCGAGCCCGAAGTACCCGAGAGCCCGACCACCAGCCTGTAATTCGTGTCGGGTTCTCCTGGAAGCGGGAAGGTCACTGTTGCACTCGAGTTGCCGCCGGTTATCTGGACCGACCCGGCGAGATGCTTGGCGGGCGTTGTCGTGCTGCTTATGCCACCCACGTTCTGGAGCGAAACGCCAAGGATGCTGCCGGTGTCATCCCACCAAACTAGGTTGTGGCTGCCATCCTGAAGCGGAGGACTCGCTATGGGGCTGGGAAAGAGCAACTTGTTGTGGACCGAGCCTGGATCGGCCAAGAAGGGCGCGGTACCGAAGGACGATGCCACATCCGCACAGCAGACGACGTTGTTAGCGGCGTGCTGCGTGAAGTGGAACGCCGAGGCCGGCGGTGCGTCGATGTTCCCACCTACGCGGGGCGAGTACCAAACGTTGCGCTGGCCGTCGCACTCGACTTGGCCCTTGGTCGTACTATTGCCGTAGGCCACGATGTGGCCGAAGAACGAGTTGCCTCGGGCATACTGGGAGAGTTGCACCACCGTGTTGTTGGGCTGGCCTGTGGGCGGGTGGCCATGCGTCTTGAGCCCGTAGAAGTAATTGCCCTGGATTAGGCTTTGGCTATTCCCGAATAGGTTCAGGAGGATCGCGTCCGTTTGGCCTGGCTCGATGTGAAGGTTGTAGAACTGGCAATTGTTGAACTCGGCCCCTGTAGTCGTGTTCGTGTCGAGGAGGACGCACGGCAGAAATGCCCCGGGGCCACCGCAAGATGCGACGTAGATGCCGTCGAAATGCGAGTCAAACATTGACGTTAGTCTGAGACCAATCGAGGCGACGGGCGCACCGCTGGCGCCGTTGCTGAACACATTCACCCGGGACATCCGCAGTAGCGTCAGGTTAGCAATGTCGACCACCACCACGTTGACCCCGTTGTTGCCGTCGCATGTGAGCTCTTCGATACGACAGCTGTCCTCGGACGCAAAATGCCCGAACCCGACCGTTTGCCACTCAAGCACCTTGCCCCCGGTCTGGTGCTTGATGATCGTCGAGTCACGATTCGCCCCAACGAGCACGTTGCACTTCTTTGGCTGACCGAGGAGCGCCTGGCTAATGATGTAGATACCCGGGGGGAAGTAGACGACGCCTCCGGTTGTATGCGGCGCTGAGGTCGCCGCCGCGATGGCTGCGGTGATCGCTGCGAAGTCGTCGGTCGTGCCGTCGCCCTTTGCGCCGCCCGCGAAGTCTGGGTTCTTGACGTTGTAAATGGCGCCAGCGTCGTCCAGCAGCGTGCCCGAAACGATTGGCATGCAGGCCGTTCCTCATGGTAGGGTGAGGTCTCTCGCAATTGTCGGTATCGCTCGACGAATTCATGCGGAAGGCTGCGCAGGCACAAGGGCGGAATTGCGTCACAATGGGGCGGTTTTGCGGCAGCGGGGACCTGTCGCTGGTCAGTTGGGTTGCGTCGCAGGACTCCAGGGCCGGCTGCCTGAGAGCAAAGCCACGGAATGCGTGGCGGCATACCGCAATGGTGCGCCGCGCGCTAAGCCATCCGGCGCGGCCGACCGGCTCGGGGCGGCACCCCGGGAGCAATTTGGGGGGCGGCCCTACGAGATTCCGAGGACTGAGCCGGAACCAGCCCGAATGGGTTTCCGTCTCGTTGCCTCTCCCTCGTGGTCCCGGATGTAAGGCGGCGACGCGCTCAGCGTCGGCAAGCACACGATGTCCGTCCCGCGGTTTCTGACCGGAGTGTGGATCGAGTAAGTTGGTCGAATCGTTCGGCCTCGTGCCGACATCGTCCTGCCTCGGCAATCCTAGGAGACTAGTATGCGTGAGCTTGTGCAACGTCTGCTCGGCGTAACGGGCTATCGACTCACTCGTCGCATCCCGCGAGACTTCACGGCGGACGACGAGGCCCTCTTCCGTCGGGTCGAGGCTTACACCCTCACCTCGCCGGAGCGCATCTACAGCTGCACTCGGGCTGTCGAGTATGTCGTTCGCCGTCAGATTCCTGGAGCCATCGTCGAGTGCGGGGTCTGGAAGGGCGGGACCATGATGGCGGTGGCGCTCACTCTACTTCGCCTAGGCGACATGCGGGATCTGTACCTGTTCGACACGTTCGAGGGGATGGTCCCACCGTCCGCGGTGGACGTGGACTTTCGCGGCATCGACGCAGCGTCTCAACTGGCGCGCGGGAAGCGGCCGATGAAGGATCCGATCTGGGCGTACGCTCCCGAGGAGGAGGTCCGCCAAGCGCTGCTCCGGACCGGGTATGACCCGGCCCGGATGCACTTCGTTCGTGGCCGGGTTGAGGAAACGCTGCCGGGGCAAGCCCCGGAGGCCATCAGCTTGCTTCGATTGGACACCGACTGGTACGAATCGACGCGACATGAGCTGAAGCACCTGTATCCGCGACTCACCAAGGGTGGCGTGATCATCGTCGACGACTATGGCCATTGGCAAGGCGCTCGTCGCGCGACCGACGAGTACCTTGCAGACCACGATATCGGCTTGCTCCTGAATCGGATCGACTACACCGCTCGAATCGGTATCAAGACCTAGAGGTACGCCCTGATCGCATAACCGGGGGGGGGACGCGGTCGGGCTGGCAGACTCGAGGCATTCGATGCCTTGCTGCGTGCTCGGCCGTCCGCGGCTCATCCGGTGATGTACAGCACCGCCGCTTCGCCGGGGCCGGAGCGTCGCCGCGACCTCGGGACCGGTCTGCCCGTGATCACGACCGGTGCTGCCCGGGTTGAACCCGTACCAGGCGAACCAGAGGATCAGACCGCCCGCCGCGGATTGAGATCGTGCGCCGGCATCGGGCCGCCGCCGTGATAGACCGACTCGCCTGTCTCCGTCGAACAGAGGCCCTGCGTGGCGGGCCCGACGGGGCTCGTCTATGTTAAGCGGGCGCCGGCACGGCCCAGTCGCTCGGGGGTACGGCACCGCAACCCGCGGACGCATGAACCCATCACCGGTGCCTCCGGACCAGATGCCGATGCTCCTTGACGGGACCCGATTCCGGGGGCGGCTGCCTTGCTTGGCGTGCCGATACGCCCGGCGACCGAAAACCGAGACCGAATGGCGGCGCTTTTGTGGGGAATGCCGGGGGCTGCGGGGCGACGAGTTGGAGTTGCTGCGGTGGTATCAAGAGAACGATCAACATGTGGTCGTGTCACCCAACCTGTTCCGGCATTCCCGGCAGAACGCCACGGAGCGGTACCTCGCGGCCAAGGCCGCGGTGGCCGCCTCGGGCGTGGTGCCCGGCGCGCGCCTGCTCGATATCGGGTGCGGGACATCGTCCTACGCGGAGCTGTTCCGCGAGTACCGCTATTTCGGCGCCGACTTAAACCGCGCGGGGCTGCGTCGCGGGCGCGCGATGTATCCATGGACGAACTACGCCGCACAAAATGTCGCAGCGCTCGGGTGGAGCGCGGGAGCGTTTGGCGTGGTTCTCTGCCTGGAGGTTATCGAGCATGTGCCACCGGAAGGGCGGCCGAGCCTCCTGCAGGAGCTGATTCGGGTGTTGGCGCCGGACGGCCTGCTGGTGCTGAGCACCCCGAATGGCCGGCTGAACACCTGGAAGCGCGTCTTTGGCCGGACGTGCGAGCGGAGTCACTTTCGCGAGCTGGCGTCGGAGGAAATGTCGGACCTGGCCAGGGGCGCCGGGGCGCAGGTGGCGTCGGCACAGGCCCTCCCCAATGTGATCCTACCCGCAAGCCGGCTGGCAGCTGCAGCCATCCACCTCGTGGCCGACCACCCCCGCTGGCGAGAGAAGCTCGGCCGTGTCACCGCCGGCGCAGGGTACGAGACGATTCTCTACACCATCACTCGCGGGGGTCGGCCCAGCCGTGACGGCGGCGACGCGCCGACGTGAGGCCGTAGATGGGGACCGTCAATGAGGGTCGCATCGCCGGTGGGATCGACCCGCGCGGATGGGGTGTGGGGGCGAGTGCCCTGGTCGTGCTCGTTGCGGCGATATGCATCCTCACACTGGCGCTGACCGATCCCGCGACAGCGGTGATGGGCGCCATTGCCCTCGCCACGCTGTTGGCCTTCGCGTTACTGCCTCCGCACCTGGGCGCGGCCCTGCTGCTCCTGCTCTCGCCGCTCCGATTGTGGGTCGATCTCCCCGGTGCCGACGGCGCTTTGAGTCTCCTGTCCGGGCTCATGCTCTTACTCGGCGTGACTCTTCTGTTCTGGCGGCTGGGTGAGGGCCCTCCGGCGCTGACGAGATGGGAGTGGCTGTTCGTCATTTGGCTCGGCTGGATGACCTCGTCCGTCGCCTGGTCAGTGAATCCCGGGGCCTCGGTACGAGGGGTCTACAACTGGAGCTGCTTCTTCAGCTTCCTTTTCATTGCCGGCTGGGGCTTGCTGCGGACCCCGGAGCCGACGCGCGCCGCCCAAAGGCTGATAAGCGTATTCCTGATCCTGGTGGCGATTTGGTGCGTCATCGGCTTCGTCGAGGTTGGCTTGGGTTATCGGGCAGTGGGTGCGGCCCTCAAGTCGCCGTTCGGCGCGGTGGTCTTCAACCCGGGCGACGTGGGCGCCAAGCTGGGCGCCCTGGGAGTGAACTGGCAGATAGGTGACACGGACTCGGTCACGCCGTTCGGTCCGTTCACGAACGGCATCATGTTCGGCATATTCACGGCGATGGGCATAGGCGTATCAGCGGTGACCCTGGTCTCCCGGCTGCAGTACGTGCCCCGGTGGCTGGCGATCGGGACCCTCGCGCTCGCGCTGGCGGCGAACGTGGCGTGCCTGAAAGCGACCGGCTGGGTCGCAGGGAGTGCGGCGCTCATCACGGCGTTTCTCGCTCATGGCGGGTCCGTCCGCCGGCTGCTGAAGTGGAGTGCCGCGGTCGTTCTCACCCTCGGGTTGGCACTCTTCCTGTTTCAGGACTTGGTCAAGGAGCGGCTGGCGGAGCTTGCCGCCCGTGAGCTGGTCAATCCGACGGCAGCGGCGGACCTGAGCCGTCCGGCGATCTGGCTGCATTATGCGAAGGCGGCGATGCGACGACCCCTCACCGGGTACGGACTCTACACGTCGGAGATTTACGGGCCCACCCACAGCTCGGTAGCGACGGGGACCAACGTGTCGATCGATTTCCGCCTGCCGCCGGAAAACGGCTACCTGGCCCTCGCCGTGGATACCGGGCTCGTCGGCATGATGCTTGGGATCATCGCGCTGGGAGCCGGGGTTGTGCTGGGGGTCCGGCTGTCCCGCCGATACTCCCACGACCCGCTGGCCCAGACGGCCGGGGCGGCGGCTGCCGGCATGGCTGCGGCGCTGGTGGGCAACGTTTCCGTCTCCGGCCTCTCCGACGAGATCACCGGGGTCATGCTCACGACCATGATAGCGATCGTCATGTTGGCCCGGCGGCGGGTGGGGGCTGCGGCCCCGGCAGACGCCCCGTGAACGGTGGCACCCCCCCGACACCCGCTGCGGAGACGCGCGTGCGGGGGCGACTGAAGAACTTCGTCCAGCGGGGAGGGATTGGGCGTGTCCTGCTCATGCCCCTCCGCTTGAAGGTCGCGCTGTCGTACCACCCGCCGACAGTCGGCCGGATCCTCCGCTGGGGGATCCGGTCGCGAGAGTACACGAACTTCACGTACGAATACACCGAGCGCAATCGCGCATATCTCGCGCACCTGCTGCACGTGATCACCGGTTGCCCGGTCGACCGGGTGCGCACGTACCTCGGGGAGCCGGCAGAGGATCTCGCGCTCCATCGGAGCCTGGCACAGCGGCGCGCCGACGGGCCGTACGCCGGCGTCCTCGACGAGGCAGTGCGGCTCGGGCGGCAGCGGGTGTGGTACGCGCTGGCTCGCGCGCTCAAGCCTAGGCGCGTCGTCGAAACGGGCGTTGGTTTCGGGTTGTCCGCCGCCGTGCTCGCCAGCGCCATGCGGCGGAATGCCTTGGATGGGGTGCCCGGCCGATACATCGGCGTCGATCTCGACCCCGACGCCGGATCGTTGTTGAGCCCGGCCGACCGGGAATGGGCCGAGGTAGTCGTGGGCGAGTCGGTCCCGGTGCTTCAGCGGCTGGACGGGCCCATCGATCTCTTTATCAGTGACAGTCACGAATCTCCCGAGCTCGAGCGGGCCGAATGCGAGGCTGTCCAACCCAAGCTGTCGCGGCGCGCCGTGATCGCGACGACCATCTCCAGCACCTTGCCCGATTTCGCCGAAGCCACCGGGCGCGATTGTCTTGTGTTTCGGGAAGAGCCCAAGGACCACTGGTTTCCCGGCAATTGGCTGGGATTTGCCTACTCCCCCCGCGATGCTTGATCCGACCGAGCGTTCGAGCCCCGCCGGCTGGTTAGTGGGATTGGGCGCGGCCGGGCTTTGGTTTGGTGGAGGCCGCGCCCGTCGCTCCGTCGCCTCGCTGCTCCAGGCCGCGGGATGGCAGTTCGGACCGGCTTCCGTTCGAGCGTCAGTGGGAGCGGCGCGCCCCGCCGAGAGCGATCCGCTCGTGCTGCTGCGGGTGGACGACTACCCCCATTGGAAGTTCGATACCGCCTACTTTTGGGAATTTCACGAGCGGCTGCAGCGGGTCGGCCTCCCGTACCTGATCGCCGCGACCCCGTTTCTCGCATCCGAGCCGCTCGCCCCCAACTCGCGGCCCAGGCCCCCGAGGCCGGAGGAGTGGAGGCAGTTGGGCGCGTCGGTGGAGCGGGGCGAGCTCGAAGTGGCGATGCAGGGGATCACCCATCGGACCCGGAGCGGCTACGCCGCGTCCGAGTTCGACGGGCTGAACGCCGCCGCCGCGCGCGAGGGCCTCCGCGAGGCGTGGGAGTTTCTCGAGCGTGCGGGATGCCAGCCGGTGGCGTTCGTGCCGCCGTTCAATCGTTTCCCGCCGGCGCTGTGGGAGAGCCTCCCCGCGGCGTGTCGGGTGCTGTGTCTGGGGCCCGAGAGTCTGCGAGACGTCCCCCTGCTGCCCAGCCTATCCGAGTGCGCAGGACGGCGGGTCGTGCTGTCGCTGCCGCCGTTCTATGGGCACGCCCGGGACATCGTGCGCGCGCTCGAGCGCGGCCGCTGGCTGGAGCGGCGCGGCGTTGTCATCCCGATCACCCTTCACTGGACCTGGGAAATCGAGGACCGGTTTCAAGCGGTAGAACGTCTGGCCGCGATGGTGCGGAACGCCGCGGGGCCGTGGCGGACGGCGTAAGCCGCCCGGTCAGTGTCGCTCAGGTCATGCCCAGGTGGGCGCCCACCCGCTGCCATGCGCGAGAGAGCAGGTCACGCGAGTCGGGAGACGCCCTCCGGACGAGGGGCACGAGCACTCCCAGAAACAGCAGCACCGCTATCGGGAGGCGCCAGACCGATTCGATCGTGCTGACGGGCGCCCCAAACCAGGGACGGAGCAGCAGGAGGGGGATCAGGAGACTCACGACGGAGATCAGGACGAGCAGCCACAGGTATTGGCCAGCGTCCCGCCCCGCAGCTCCGAGCAAGTGGCTCTTGAGCAGGAACCACCCTCCGAGGCCGGTCAGGATGGCGCCCGCGGAGGTGGCGAACGCCAAGCCGGCGGCCCCGTAACGTGGCGCGAGCGCCACTCCGACCAGGGCATGAATGGTGAAGTACATCAAGCTGAGCACGGACGCCGCGCCCGCCCGCTTGAGAGAATAGCAGGCGCGCAGAAGCAAGTAAAACAGCCCAACGAACGGGATGCCGATCGAATACGCAGCTACGCAACGCGCCACCTGCTCCAGATCCGCCGGACCCAGCCTCCCCCAGCCATAGACGACCCGGACGACGTCAGGCGCAAACACGCCCAGCACCGCCGACATCGGCACCGCCGCCAGGAGGTTCACGTGGACCGACTGGCGGAGGACGTGGAGGGCGCGCGCGTCGTCCCCGTCGGCCATGGCTGTAGACATGGCCGGGAACGCAACCAGGGCAATGCTCGTCGTCACGATCGCCACGCTGCCGGCGAAAAGGTCGGCGTAGCCCAGATGGGTGATGTTTCCGGCAGAGAGGAACGAGCCGATCACCTTGTCGACGAGCGGGTTGCCCTGCGCGATCAGGGAGGCGATCGCGGCGGGAACGAAGGCGGGTAAGAGCCTTCGCCAGAGACTGAAGTCGAGCCTTGGCCGTCCGAAGCGCACGCCGTGGCGCCGCAAGGCCGGGAATTGCATGGCGCATTGCGCGACGGTGCCTGCCAGGAGCGCGACGACGGCGCCGTAGATGCCGATGAACGGCGCGAGGGCGATGATCCCCACGATCTGGACGACGTTGAGCACCGGGGAGAGCCAGGCGGTCGTGGTGAAGTCGCCGAACGTGTTGAGCGCGCCGAGGGACACCGCCGTGAACCCGTTGAACACGATCAGGAGGGCGGAAATGCGGAGAATCCGCGCCGCCAACGCGGTGGCCTCCGCGGAGAACCCGCCCGCGGTAACCGTCACGATGGGCCGGGCCAGGACGGCGACGAGAATCGTGACGACGCCGAGCCCTACGACGGTGAGCCAGATCAGGTCGTGAACCACCTGGTTCGCGGCGGCTCGCCCGGAACGAGACGCCTCATCCGCGACCACCGGCACGAACGCCGCCTGGAGGGTGCCGCCCGCCACCACGTTCTGCACGAGCAAAGGGATCAGCACCGCCACCATGTAGGCGTCGGTGTTGGAGCTGGCGCCGTAGCGGTGGGCAAAGACCGCCTCGCGGCCCACCCCGAGAGCCCGACCGATGATCGCCCCAATGATCACGAGCGCGGCGCTGCGCCACGCCAGGCCCGTCAGGGGGACCGGGGCGGCTTCGGCGGTCCCGATCTCGTAGGCCGCAGCCTCGCCGTCAGAGGTCAACGCTGAATCCACTCACGAGGGTGTCGGGGACGACGCTCGTTCGCGCCGCCGCGCCGCGAGATCCTGGATGGCTTGCACGCTCCGCTGGGCCGTGGCTCGAAGGTCGTAGTGCTGCTCGGCCAGCGCCCGGGCTTCCCGCTGCGAGTCAGCCGGCGGTTCCGCCAACACCGTCGCAACCTGCTCTCGCCAGGCGTCGAGGGAGTCCGTCCGGACAATCCAATCGGGACGCGCCCTGAAGACCTCGAGATCGCGCAAGGAAGGCGTGTTCCCGGCGAGCGCGGGCACGCCGCACGCGAGCCCCTCGAGGATCGCGAAGGGAACGCCCTCGGCCAGCGTAGACGGGAAGAGCTGGCATGAGGACGCGTTGTGAATGGTCGGCATCTGGTCCGCCGTCGCGTCGAGCACCGCTCGGACGCGGCTGCCGTGCAACCCCTGTGCTGCTGCGACGTGGGCCAGGGTGGATGGCCTGGGCGAGGCGATGGCCAGGAGAAGCTGGACGGGTGTGCCCCGCGAGATCACGTGTTGAAAGAGGGAGAGGGCGAGATCCACGCGCTTGCCGGGCACGTCGCGACCCACCCACGAGAGGGTCGGCAGGGCGGGGTCGAGGCCCAGCAGTCGTCGGGAAGGACCGGGGTCGCCGGCGGGGCGGAAGCGAGCGAGGTCGACGCCGAGGGGAATGACCTGAATGTCGGTCATGGGACCGGCGCCCTCCACCCGGGCGCTGGTCGCGATCCGGTCGGTGGGCGCGATCATCAGGTCTACCGACCTACCGAGGCGCCGGGAATGGCGCCAATAGTCCCGGAGCGAGAGCAGGGCGGAGCCCAGGGCCCGGATCCCCCGCGGCGGCAGCGTCTGGCGGAGATTGAGCAGCGTGGTGCCGTGTCGAAACATCGCGATCGGTGGGCGATCGGGCCGGTGCCGCAATTCTTCAATAACGCCCCAGGCACCGCCGTCCTCGCTCACAATCACGTCCCACGCATCACGCGGCTGCTCCCGCACAAACCGGCGCGTCTCCGACCACCACGCCCGGTTGTACCGGCTCGGCTTGGTTCCCGCCATGACGACGCAGCGCAGGCCCGGCGGAGCCGCCAGCCCTCCTCCGCGGGTGGTCAACAAGGTGAGGTCCATCCCGGTCTCTGCCAGCCAGCCCAGCAGCCAGGTCAAATGCCGTTGCATCCCGCCCGCCCCATGGGCTTCCGTGACCTTCGAGAGAACCAGCGCGCGCACAGGCATCGTCGCCAGCGTGGCTCATCGAGTGCCGGTCTTCGCCACCGGACCCTTCCACTTGGACCTGAGGTCCGTCCAGGCGGACGCCAGATGCTGGCGACCGGCCGGATCCTTGTCCCCGAGCTCCTCGATCATGTTGGCGAGCAGCCCCGCCAGCAGCCCCAGGACGCCGCTGGCGAAGGCCGCTCCGACCAGGATCAGGAATCGCTGAGGAAAGGACTTTCGCTCCGGCACCTTGGGCGCGTCGATCGTCGTGAGCACGGGTGTGTCATTCACCTCGTCGATCCGGGCGTTCTCGAAGTCGCGGCGGATCCCATCGAGCACCTCGTTCAGGAAGGTGATCCGGGCCTGCAGCCGCTGCGCCCGAAAGCGGAGGGCCGGCGAGGTGTCGTAGGTCCGGTTGGCCTCGAAGAAGCGCCGCAGCTCATCCTCCGCAGCGGCCAGCTCGCCCTCCAACTCGTGGATCCGGCCTTCCAGAAACGTCCGCCGTGCCCGGGCGGTCGTCTGACGGCGATAGCTGTTGAAGCGGTCCAGCTCGGCCAGTACCCAGCCGGCCACGGTTGCGGCCACGACGGGGTCCCGCAGACTCACGTCGAGCTTGACCACTCCAGTCTCGCGGGTGAGGTCCGCTTGAATTCGCTTGCCGAGCAGCAGACGCGCCTTGTAGAGGCTGTCCGGGCCGTCCTTGCCGCCTGCCTCGAGCCAGTCGATGAGCCTTGGACCATGGCCATTGGCGGCGGGGAGCCGCTGCTGCAGAAGTGTGTCGAGGATGGTCCGGCTATGGACCAGATCGGCGTACAACTGAGGGGATTGCCCGGCCGCGGCGCCCAGCGGGATGCCAATCTGCGCGGCCACGCCGGCCAGCCCGCCCGCGAGGTTTCGATCGGTGCGGCTTTCCGGGAGGATCAGCGCTGTGGCGGTGTAGCGTGGCGTCACGACGAGCACGTAAATCAAGGTGCCAAGCGTCACCAGGGCGGGGAAGAGAATCGTCCAGCGCCACTGCCGCAACGCCACCGCGCCAAAGCGGTACGGGTTGAGCTCGACGACCGCGGGCGGGCTCGAGCCGATATCACTCATGCGGGTGCGCCAGGGCCGGTCATGGCTTGAGGACGACGATCACCGTCGTCAGGCTGGCGAGCACGGAGGCCAGCACGCCGAGCACGGCCGCCGTGTTGCTCGATTGCACGGACGCCTTTTGCTCCGGGACCGTGATGACCGCCCCCGGCCGCGGGACGGGTATGTCATCCTTGAAGAAGAAGCGCCGCTTCACTGCTTCCCGCTTGCCGTCGGGCTGGGTCACGAAGGTGCGCTTCATGTCGCCCGTCTGGGTGTAGCCGCCGGCCGCTTGCACGTACCAGTCGAGGTTCTTACCCGGCGTGTAGGCCACTGGGCCCGCCGCGTTGACCGAGCCCTGGACCTGGACGAGCGGGTTGAACTCCGGGATGAAGATCGAATCGCCGCTCGCGAGGATGAGGTTGTCTCGGAAGGCCGGTTCCTTGAGCACCGCGGGCAGGTCGATGCCGACCCGCGCCGCAAACCCGGGCGGCAGCGGCTGGATGGGGACTTTTGGATCTATGGGCGCCGGGGTCACCTTCGCCGTCGCCGCGCGGCGGTAGAACTCGATCCCGCCGGCATACGCCTCGGTGGTCAGGCCGCCGGCCCGGCCCAGGAGGTCGGAGAGGCGTTCCGTCTTGGTCGTCAGGGCGTACCGGCCAGGGTGCTCCACCTGACCGGTGATCGCGACCAGGCGCTGGAGGTCCCAGCCCGGGCGTCGCTGGATCAGCACGTTGTCGTAAGCCTGCAGCACCACCTCGGCGCCGGGAGGATGGGCCGCCCCGCCGCGCGGCGGCAGGTAGCTCGAGTCGAGCGCCACCCGGACCGTCTGCGCCAGCGCGCCGGTGGGTCGGTCGGGCGGAAGGCGCGCGATCTCCGCCGAGTCGAGCTCGGCATCCTCGGTGAGGCCATCCGCGAGCAGGATTGCGTCCCGCAGCGTAATTCCCTCCCGATACGCCACCCGGCCCGAGCGGCGCACCGCACCGACGATCGTGACCCAGGGCTGCGTGCGGAAGGTCGAGCGGGAGAAGACGATGATGTCGTCGCCGTCCTGGAGCGTCAGGTCGTCGGCGACGCGGCCGGTGCTGTCGGCGAACGCCGAGTGGAGCTGGGTCCGGCTGGAGTCGGGCTGCAGCCGGGAGACCAGCACGCTCTGGAGATACACGTCCGGCTTGGGGCCACCCGCGAGCTGCACGGCATTGCTGAGCTTCATGCCCGCGGTGAACCCGACCCGCCCGGGCAGCACGACGTTGCCCCTGACGCTCACGAACCCTTGCACGTGCGCCGGCACCTCGAAGATCCTGATCGAATCTCCGGGCGCCAGCGGAAACGACGGGATCTCGCCCGGTGGCCCGGGCCCGGTGACATCGATGACCACGCGCTGCGGGCCGCCGGCCGTCGCGGCGGCAGCGAGAATCCGGTGGATCTGGATCCGGCCATCGAACGCCTCGGCGTCGAGGCCGCCCGCAGCCGCGATCAGGTCGCGGAGGGTCTCTCCCGGCTTGATCTCGTAGATAGCCGGGCGCACCACTCTGCCGGTGACCGCCACCAGCGGGCCTCGCACCGGGACGAAGACCACGTCGCCGGGCTCGAGGTGAAGGTCGTTCCGGGTCACGCCCTTGAGCAGGTAGTCGTAGATATCCACCGAGTCGATCAGCGTGCCGCCGCGCCGGACCTCGATGCGCCGGAGGCTGCCATCGTCGGTCGGGCCGCCTGCCGCGTAGAGGCCCGAGAGCACCGTCCCCGCGGCCGAGATCTGATAGGCGCCGGGCCGCACCACGTCACCGATGACGTAAAGCTGGATGTTCCGGAGCCGGGCCACGGTGACCGAGAAGCGCGTGCGCGCTTTGTCGTCGCGCCGAACGCCGGAATAGACCCGCCCGAGTCGCGTATAGAGCTGATCCTCGAGCTGGCCGAGAGTCAGGTTGGCCACGTAGAGCTGGCCGACCTGAGGAACGATGACGAACCCCTCCCGGTTCACCTCGAGCGTACGGGTGAGCTCGACCTCGCCCGTGAGAATCAGCACCGCGACATCGCCGGGTCCGAGCCGGTAGTTCTTGTCCACCGGGCCGTACTGCGTCGCCTGGAACCGGGTCGTGACGCGGCGGAACACGTCGAGGCCGAAACGCTTGAGCCCGCGCTTGACCGCCACCGAGTCTCTCAGGGAGTCGGCCCGGAGTGAGTCGGCTCGCTTGAGCCGAACCGAGTCCAGGGCATTGCGCTCGGGCCCCGACAGGAAGCCGAGTGAGTCGAGGCGCCCGAGCGTATCCGCTCCCACCGAGAGGAGCCCGAGGGCGCTGAACGCTCCGAGCTGGCCCGCCGTCGGGGGCTCCGCCCCTTGCGTGGTGTCGGTCGTCGCGGTGCTCAGATACGGATCGAGCATGTCCTCCGGGTAACCGGCCGCCTTGAGCCGCGCGCGAACCTGGTCGGGTGTGAGCCCCGAGTCGGCGATACGCTGGCGCAACTGGATGACGAGATCCGGCCGGGTCGCCAGGAGTGTCTGAATTTCCTGGGCGCTCGGATGGGCGCCGGGCGGGAACCCGGGAATCTGGGCTTCCGCGGAGGCATTGATGAGGAGGAAAGCAAATCCGAGGGACCACCACGCGCGGCGTGGGGTCCAGCGACAACGGAAGGATGGCATGAGGGCGGGAAACTTCACTGGCAAGTGACTCCGCGTCAAGGGCTTGCGCCAGCGGTCACAACCCGCCAGAACCCCAACGTTTGTTCGGCAATCGCCTCGTCCGTATACCCCGCGAGCACCCTGCGCCGCGCCTCCGCCCCTAGAGCTCGCCGACCGTCGGGGTCGCGCCCGAAGTCGCGGAGCACCTCGGCGAGCTGGTCCACTCCCTCCTCGGGCACGACCCGCCCGGCCGGGCCCACGACTTCGGGCAGGGCGCCGGACGCGGTCACCACCACCGCGAGTCCGTGGGCCATGGCCTCCAGTGCCGCGCGCCCGCGCGCCTCGACCCAACGCGGGGTGGTGCGCGAGGGGAACGCGGCGCAGTCGAGCATGGGCCAGAGCTCGTGGAGGGCCGGCCGGGAGAGCGCGCCGTGCCACGTCACCCGCGCCGCGATCCCCAGCTTCTCCGCCAGCCCCTCCAACTCCTCCTGGGCCGGGCCGGCGCCGGCCACGTGGATCGTCCACGGCTCGGACAGCCGGACGCAGGCGCGGAACAGCAGATCCAGGCCGCGCTCCGGCACCAGGCGGCCGACGAACCCGATGGCGAGCCCGGGCCGGATCTTGGGCTCGGCGCTCGGGGGTGGCGAGACTCCCGCTTGCGGGAGGACCAGCGCGGGCCCGTCCCGGCCCTGGCTCAGAAGACCGAGCGCGACGCGGGTGCCCCCGATCAGCCCGGCGGCCCGGCCCAGCACCCGGTCTCGCCGAAGCCGGGCGAGGACCGGGAGGGGCCGCGGCAGGCTCTCCGCCGAGAAGAGCACGATCCGGAATCGAAGGCGCCCCGCCGCCCGAGCGACCGCCCCCGCGACCGGGCTCTCGGGGCCCTCCTCGACCTGGACCAGGTCGGGTCGGAACTCGGCCAGGGCGCGCTTGAGCCCGGCCGACTCCCACGCGAGGTCCGGCTCGACCCCCCGGACCGGCACCGGGAAGATGCGAACGCCCCCATCGTTGCCGAATTCGGTGGCGCGGGGGGCGTGCGCGGATGTCGGCCGCCACGACCCCGGGACGACGGCCCCGATCGTGCAGCCGAGACCGGCGAGCGCGCGCAGTTTCCCCCGGGCGGCGGCGTCCGCATATAGGTGGGAGACCACGATCGCTCTCACCGGTGGGCGCGGCTCACTGGTTGACAGCCATCAGGAGTCCTGGTCAACTTGGCGGTTCCATAATATGCGCATCCTTCAGCTCGCGAAGTACTACTGGCCGCGATCAGGCGGGATGGAACGCGTCGTCCAGGGACTGGCCGAGGGCGCAGCCGCGCTCGGCCACGAGGTCGAAGTGGTCGCCGTGGAGACGCCGCTCGGCCCTGCGCGCGAGTCCGGCCGCCAGCGCTCGGGCGTCACCCGCGCGTTCTCCTTCGGCGCGCTCGGATCGCAAGAGATTGCGCCGGGCTACATCGCGGCCGCGTGGAAGCGGGCGGACGTGATCCACGTGCACCACCCGCACCCGCTGGCCGACATCGCCTGTCTCCTCCGCGCCCGGCGGACACCGGTCGTCGTCACCCAACACGCCGACGCTCGCCGCGGAATCTACCGCCCGTTGGCCCGGCTCGTGCTCGCGCGCGCGCGCGCCGTGGTGGTCCCGAGCCGAGCGCACCTTGCGCTGTCCACCGAGCTGACCGGTTTCGAGGCCAAGGTGGAGGTCATCCCCTTCGGGATCGACGAGCGGCGCTGGATGTTCGTCCCGCCGCCGCCGCCCGAGTCGTCTCCCAAGGCGATCTTCATCGGCCGTCTGGTCCCCTTCAAGGGCGTGGACATCCTGCTCCGGGCGCTGGAGCGGGTGCCGGACCTGCGATTGGAGGTCGTCGGCACCGGGCCGGAGCTGCCCCGGCTCCGCACGTTGGCGCAGGCGCTCGCCGTGAGCGACCGGGTCCGCTGGTGGGGCGAGTATCCCGACGACGATCTGCCGCGGCGCATGGCGGACGCCGACTTCCTGGTGCTGCCTTCAGTGACGGTCGAAGAGATGTTCGGCCTGGTGGTGCTGGAGGCGATGGCCGCCGGCCGGCCCGTGATCACGACCGCATTGCCCAGCGCGGTGCGCGAGGTGAACGTGCCGGGCACCACCGGCCTCGAGGTCCCCCTCCGGGATGTCGGGGCCCTGGCCCAGGCACTGCGGACGCTGGCGCACGACGGCGAGCTGCGACGGCGGCTGGGGCAGGCCGGCCAGCGCCGCGTGGTCGAGCAGTTCACCCAGTCCGCGATGGCGGAGCGCCACATCGCCCTCTACCAGCGGATCCTCGACGAAGACGCGGGCGGTTAGGCGACGCCTGTGCCATCCATGTTACGATTAGGTTGCAGAGATTGCGAGATTCTAGACGCACTTCTTCAGAATTCATGGTCGTGATGAACAGCTGCTCGCGAAAACCTGCAGAATCTGCACGATTATCTTGACACTTTCTTTACGCCCCCTTATACTCCCCCCGTGCACTCCGTCCGCCGCCGTCCGACCCTGCGCCCCGCGCACCGAAACCCGCGCTCGCCCCATCCGCGACCGCCGGGGTGATCGTGTGCGCCACCGCCACGCTGCCAGGCCCCCGCGCTCGCGCCCAGGCGGGGGTTTCTCGTTGGCCGCGCACTCTTCTCTTCGACCGGAGCACCAGTGATGAAACTGATCAGCTGCATCATCCGACCCGAGCGACTCGCCACGGTCAAGGAAGCGCTGTTCCGGGCCGGGGTCACCGGGATCACCATCACCCGCGTGAGCGGCCACGGCGGCGAGCGCGACATGGTGACCGTCCGACGCGGATCGAAGCTCCTCCTCGAGTTCCGCGAGAAGATCAAGATCGAGATGGCCTGCTCCGAGCCCTTCGTCGAGGCGACCATCAACGCCATCGTCGCCGCCGCCCGCACCGGCTCGGTCGGCGACGGCAAGATCTTCGTCCAGCCGCTCGATCGGGTCGTCCGCATTCGGACCGGCGAGCGGGACAACGCCGCCCTCACTCCGGTGACGGCCGACGAAGTCCAGAAGCATTCGCTCGAGCTGGCTGGCAAGAGCTGACCCGGACGCGCGCACTTCCCGACTCGATCCCTCTCTCCCTGTAAAGGAGCTGTCGCCGCCATGTCCACGACGTTGCGAAGTCTCGGTGAACGGTTGCGAACGAACTGGCGGGACCCCCTGATCCGGCGCAACGTCGGGCTGCTCTTCCTGGGCAAGGCCATCGGCCTGTTCCTGGTGCTCACGCTCATGACGCGCTGGTTCCTGCCGGCCCTGCTGGAGGCCCAGGGTGCCGCGCCCGCAGCCCCGCCGGCTCCCGACCCCATGGCTTCGGTCAACGCGATCAACACCGTGTGGACCCTCGTGGCCGCGTTCCTGGTGTTCTGCATGCAGGTCGGCTTCGTCATGCTGGAGGCCGGGTTCGCCCGCTCGCGCGAATCGGTGAACATCCTGGTCGAAGGCATCGCCGATACCTGCATCTGCGGCGTGACGTTCTGGCTCTGGGGCTTCGCCTTCATGTTCGAGCCCGGCACGCCCTGGATCGGCACCACCGGCTTCGCCCTGCAGGGGCTCGCGCCGACCTATGGATCGACCGGCGTCGCCCTCCTCGCCTTCTGGGTCTTCCAGTTCGCCTTCGCGGACACCTGCTCTACGATCACCAGCGGGGCGATGATCGGCCGGTGCGGCTTTGTCGGCGACCTGCTCTACAGCGCGGGCGTGACCGGATTCATCTATCCGATCATCGGCCACTGGGCCTGGGGCCCCGACGGCTGGCTCGCGGTCATGACCCCGATCTCGTTCCACGATTTCGCGGGATCCACCGTGGTGCACACGATCGGCGGCACCATCTCGCTCGCCGGCGCGATCGCGCTCGGCCCCCGGCTGGGGCGGGTCTTCAAGCGGGACGGCGGCGGTCCGATGCCGGCGCACGATCTCATCATCGGCGCGGCGGGCGGCCTGATCCTCTGGTTCGGCTGGTACGGGTTCAACCCGGGCAGCACCCTCTCCGCGCTGGACACGCAGGGGATCGGACGGGTCTCGTTCAACACCACGCTCGCCGCCTGCTCGGCCGGACTGACGGCTCTCTTTTACTCCTACATCCGGACGAGGAAGTGGGACCTGGCGCTCACGACCAACGGATTTCTCGCTGGTCTCGTGGCGATCACCTGCCCCTGCTATTGGGTCGATCCGGTGGGCGCATTCTTCATCGGGATCGGGGCCGGCATCGTGGTGGTCTGGGGCATCGATGCGCTCGAGTACCTGCGGATCGACGATCCCATCGGTGCGGTCCCGGTGCACATGGTCGCCGGCATCTGGGGCACCCTGTCCCTAGGACTTTTCGCGGCCGGCAAGTACGGCGCGCCCACGCCGACCGGCCAGGACGTGAGCACCGTCGTGAGCGGACTTTTCTACGGCGGCGGGCTGAGCACGCTCAAGGCGCAGTTCATCGGGAGCGCCTCGGTCACTGCCGCTACCTTCGTGTCCGCCATGGTACTCATGTATGCGGTGAAGGCGACCGGAACGCTGCGCGTGTCACCGGAGGGAGAGCTCGAGGGGCTGGATCTGCACGAGCACGGCTCGTCGGCCTATCCCGAGTACATGATCAGCGGCTCGGAGAGCGTCATCCTCTCCGTGGCGGAGGCGCCGAAGGCGGCGTAGCCGTTCGGAGCGCCGGGTCTCCCCTGGCGGAACCCCGCCTTGGTCCCAAAGGATCGAGGCGGGGTTCTCTTACGGCGTGATGAATACCTGTGTCCACTTGCCTCCCACCATCCCCACCCCCTGCCGGGTGTACCCACAGTTCTCGACATTGGCCCGGTGGTGCGGGCTCCCGAGCCAAAGCGCGAGCACCCGCTCGCCGTTGGACGTACCGTAGGCGATGTTCTCGGCGGCGGCGGAGTAGGCGATTCCGCCGTCCCGGAGCCGATCGAAGGGCGACTTGCCGTCCGGATTCTGATGGCTGAAGAAGCTCCGCGCCGCCATGTCCGCGCTGTGGGCCTGAGCTACTCGCGCCACGCGTTCGTCCCAGTGGAGCGCCGAGCAGCCCGCTTCCAGGCGGTGGGCGTTGACGAGGACCGCGAAGCGGGCGACCTCCTCCGCCACTGGCGGGGGTGGCGTCGGTTCAGGACTCGAGATCCGGGGGGCGGCGCCGCCGCAGGCGAGGCAGGCGAGGATGGTGGCCAAGGCGCCGGCCACCAAGGGGCGCTGGGAGGGCGATTTTCCGGCACTTAGACGCCTCGACATCACTAAAATCACACCTGCGTCACCCTCACAGCCCGGGGCTCTTCCAGCTTATTGGTCGCCACCGTAAAGCGTTATCGTGCGAATAGCGACGCTCCATACCGCAGGACTGGCTGCATTTCGTCTGCAAGTACATCCGGTTCGTAAATCTCCAGATAATTGACATGCTGGCCGGCGTTGTTCGGCTGCATCCCTTTGTCGATTGATTTTCTCAAAGCGAGGGGGGGATTGCCCTCAGCGCCCATCCCTGCGCTGCAGGTTCCAAGTTCGGCAGCGCAACGCATCTCAAGACCGGTGATGATACGTCCGCTGTAACCCATCACAAAACCGGTGACGTCCTGCTGATGCTTCGGGCCTGCATGGAGATCGTGATTCTCGAGTAAAAACCGGCGTCCCAGGAGACCCATTGCCTGGTCGATGATTGTTCGCCGGGTGCGCATACCCTCACCAGGATCGATTTTGCCCCGGTCATTTATGTTAAGAGCATTCCCCACCGCTAGAGAAACATACTGATTAGGGAAGTCGGCGGCATAAGCCTGGAAGACCTTCTGCCATGCCTCTATATATTTGCGGGGCGTATACGAGTCATTTCGCCACTTCCTAATATCCCGTGGCAACGTCATCTCTTCAGAAACCGATGTCGGTCCGTCAGCTGCGACCACTCTAAAAGCAGGCAACTTTCCGTACCGGTCGCTCAGTTGTTTCAGAAATGCGAGCCAACGGTTGAGGTACACTCTATCCCATGGCATCGGAAGGCTCAGAACTGTGCCTTTGCCAGGTCCATATTGTACCGGGAACTGTTCGGTCTTTACGCCTTCCAGGGCCCATGCAGGAGCAAAAAAGCCGGGGTAGATGCAGAGTTGCACCCATTTCTTTGATGATTCTGCAGCGGAGAACAGTTCATCCAGCTTCGACCAATCCGGTTTCTCCTGGACCGGCTCGATGTCACTCCAATGGATCTGAAACCC
>JBGQIW010000047.1:0-20913 GCA_041498715.1 Gemmatimonadota bacterium
AAGCCGCCGCGCTCGGTGCGGCCCTGGGCGGAAAGCATCGCGGGCAGCGACGCCAGCAGGAGCGGGAGAAGGGCGATTCGGGGCATGGGTTCGTCGTCCGGGTCGGGGGGGATTGCGCCCTCGCGGCAACGTCCACGGCAGAAACGGTACACGCGAGACGCGGCGAGGCAAGGCCTCCTACGGCGCCGGCCGACGGGGGGTTTCGGAACCGGGGAGGCGCCGGGGCGCCTCAGTCGTCGTCGGGCCGTCCCCGCCGGGTCCGCTTGAGGTCCGAGCGCCGCCGCTTGGCCGCGAGCCGCGCCGCCTTGGCGGCGGCGGGGAGACGAGTGCGCTTCCGCCGCTTCGGCACCGCCAGCGCGGCGGCGACCACGGTGCGCAGCCGTTCGGTCACGGCCTCGCGGTTCCGGAGCTGGCTGCGGAACTCGCCGGAGACGAGCCGGAGCTGGCCGGCTGAGTCGAGCCGTCGGCCGAGACGGGCGACGAGGCGTGCCCGCTCCGCGTCAGTCACCGCCGCCGAGGCCGCGACGTCCCACACGACCTCGATGCGGGTGGACGACGTGTTGACGTGCTGGCCACCGGGCCCGCTCGCGCGGGAGGCCCGATAGACCAGCTCGCCCAGCGGGATGCGCACCGACGGCGTGACCTCGAGGAAACCGTCCGACATGCGTCAACGGTAAGCGGCCGGAGCCGGCGCGCCAAACCGCTTCCGCCCCGGAGGGAGCGCATTACGTTACTGCCATGCCGCCGCTCGCTCTCCTCGAAGAGCACCTCGCCAGGCTCGGCCGCGTCCTGCTCGGCTACTCGGGCGGGGTGGATTCGGGGCTGCTCGCCGTGGCCGGGCGGCGGGCGCTCGGTCCCGATCGGTTCCTCGCGGTGATCGGGAAAAGCGCTTCCTATCCCGCGGCCCAGTGGATCGCGGCCGTGGCGCTCGCCCGCCGCTTCGAGGTCCCGCTTCTCGAGCTCGAGACCCGCGAGCTGGACGACCCCCGCTACGTCGAGAACACGCCTGACCGCTGCTACTTCTGCAAGACGGAGCTCTGGACCCGGCTCGGCGCCATCGCGCGCGACCGGGGCTACGACGTGGTGATCGACGGCACCAACGCAGACGATCTGGCCGAGCATCGGCCGGGGCTGCGGGCCGCCGACGAGCGCGGCGTGCGCTCGCCGCTCGCCGAGCTGGGCTGGGCCAAGGCCGACGTGCGGGCCGCTGCGCGCGAGCTCGGGCTCCCCGTCTGGAACGCGCCCGCCGCGCCCTGTCTGTCCAGTCGCATTCGCTACGGTCTCGCCGCGACGCCCGAGCGGCTCGCCCAGGTGGAGCAGGGCGAGGCCTACCTGCGTGAGCTCGGCATCACCGGCGACTTGCGGGTGCGGCACCACGGCGGCACAGCGCGGCTCGAGGTCGCGCCCGAGCACCACGAGCGGCTCCGGAGCGGTTGGGAGGGTGTGGTCGCGTTCTTCCGGACGCTCGGCTTCGTCACGGTCGAGCTCGACCCGCGGGGGTACCGTCGAGGCGCGCTGCTCGCGGTGCTGGCCGAGTCCGGCCGCTGATGCGACTGTTCGTCGCGCTGCCGATCCCGGAGCCCGCCCGTCATGTCGTCGTGGCCCTGCTCGATCGGCTCCGCACCTCCGACTGGCCGGTCCGCTGGGTTCGCCCCGAAGGCATGCACGTCACCCTCAAGTTCTACGGCGAGGTCGCCCCGGAGCGCCTCGAGGTCATCGAGGAAGCCATCCGCTTCGCGGTCGCGGGCGCGGGACCGATTTCGCTGCGGTTGGCGGGGCTGGGGGCATTTCCGACGATGGCCCGCCCTCGCATTCTCTGGCTCGGGCTGGATGCGCCGCCGGCGCTCGAGCTGCTCCAGGATCGGCTCGAGCGCCGCGGGGAGGACATCGGGTTTCCGCCGGAAGGCGCGCCCTTCCAGCCGCACGTGACGCTGGGCCGCATGCGGGAGGGCCATCGGCTGCCACCTCGGGCGCTCGAGAACCCGGATGGGGCGCCGGAGAAGATCGCGTTTCTCGCCGAGCAGGTGGTGCTGTACGAGAGTCTGCTCACGCCCGGGGGCCCCCGGTACGAGGCGAGGCTGGTTCTGCCCCTGGGAGCCTGATGGGGTGTCTGCTCGCGCCGATCCGCGCGCTGGGGTGCCTCGTGATCGTCGCGGTCCTGGCGGCCGGATGGCTCTACCGTGACCGGGTGCTGGACGAGGCGCTGCGGCTCGCGGGCCGGCGGAGCTCGGCGGCTCCGGGCGCGGGCCGCCCCGGCACCAGGGCGCTCGCCACCGCCCGCGCGCGGGTCGATTCCGTCGCCCGGAACCGGGCGGACTCCGTGGTGCTGAGCGCGGCGGAGATGGCGTCGCTGATCGGCGATGGCATGCCGCCCGCCGTGCGAAGCCAGCTCGACTCGCTCTCGGTTCGGCTCCTCGACGGCCGGATCGAGGTCGGCGCGCGGCTCGTCGGTGGCCGGCTTCCCAAGGACGCGCTCGGACCGCTCGCGCTCGCGCTCCCCGATCGTCCGCCGATCCGCGCGGCCGGTCCGGTGGACGTCGTCGCGCCGGGGCGGGGCGAATGGGAGATCGAGCGACTGGACGTCGGCGGCGTGCCGGTCCCGGCGGACGCGCTCAGAACCCTGGTCGGCCGCCTGCTGAACGATCCCCGCCGGTACCGCGTGCCGGTGGCGATTCCGCCCGGCGTGCGCGAGATCCGGATCCGTCCCGCCGGCGCTGTGCTCTTCGGAGCTCGGAGACCATGATCCACCACCGCGTGCTCATCATCGACGACGAAGCGGGCATCCGGCAGGCGCTGAAGCAGGTCCTCGACTACGAGGGCTTGGATGTGCGCGCCGCGGCCTCGGGCGGCGAGGGGATCACCGTCTATCAGGAGTATCGGCCTCATCTCGTATTCCTCGACGTCAAGATGGCCGGCCTGGATGGGCTGGAGACGCTGACCCGGCTTCGCGACCTCGACTCGAACGCCACCGTCGTCATGATCTCGGGACACGGCACGATCGCCACGGCCGTGGAAGCCACCCAGCGGGGCGCGTTCGACTTCCTCGAGAAGCCGCTGGACACGGACCGGCTGCTGGTGACGGTGCGCAACGCGCTGAGCCACGCCACGCTCGTGGGCGAGAACGAGCGCCTGCGCGAGGTACAGACCAGCCGCTACGCCATGGTGGGCGACAGCGCGGCCCTCGGGCGGGTCCGGGAGCTGGTGGCGCGGGTGGGCCCCACCAGCGCCCGCGTGCTCATCACCGGCGAGAACGGGACGGGCAAGGAGCTGGTGGCACGGGCGCTGCACGAGGCGTCGCCCCGGCGGGGGCGGGCGTTCGTCGAGGTCAACTGCGCCGCCATTCCGTCGGAGCTGATCGAGAGCGAGCTGTTCGGCCACATGAAGGGCTCCTTCACCGGCGCCTTCGCCGACCGGGCCGGGAAGTTCGAGCAGGCCGACGGCGGCACGCTGTTTCTCGACGAGGTCGGGGACATGTCGCTGGCCGCGCAGGCCAAGCTCCTGCGGGTGCTCCAGGAGGGCGTGGTGACGCGCATCGGCGGGGCCAAAGCGATCCAGGTGGACGTACGGGTCCTGGCCGCGACCAACAAGGACCTCGGGCTCGAGATCGCCGAGACCCGGTTCCGTGAGGATCTGCTCTACCGGCTCAACGTGGTGGAGATCGACGTCCCCGCACTCCGGGACCGGCTCGGGGACGTGCCGGCGCTGGTGGCGCACTTCGCCCAGCAGCTGGTGCATGGCGCCGGCGTGCCGCCCAAGCAGTTCGGGGACGATGCAGTCGCCCGGCTCCAGGCGCGACTCTGGCCCGGCAACATCCGCGAGCTGCGCAACGCGGTGGAGCGCGCGCTCATTCTCGCCCCGGGCAAGGCGGTCACCGCGGCCGATATCGACCGCCTCTTCCCGGGGGCCGAGGGCGCACTCCCGCCGCCGGAAGCGAGCCGGGCGCAGACCTTCGAGACCTTCAAGCAGGAAGCGGAGCGGTCCTTTCTCCAGGCCAAGCTCCGCGAGCACGACTGGAACGTCTCCGAGACCGCCCGCTCGCTCAAGATGCCGCGGTCGAATCTGTACAAGAAGATCGAACGCTACGGGTTGAGCCGGGAGGCGCCATGAGCGACCAGCCACGCGACTGGGACAAGGAGCTTGCCAAGATCGACCGCGCCATGGCGCGGCAGCCCGAGCCCGCCGCTCCTCCGGCGGGGCCGGCCTCCGCTCCTGCGCGACCCGCCGCGGCGCCCGGCGGGGCGCCCGGGCCGGGCCTGGCGCCGCAGCACACCGGCCCCCGCGCGACCACGACCACATGGCTCCGGGTGCTGCTGGTCGTCACCCTGGCGCTCGCGATGCCGCTCTGGCCCTATCCGAAGGGCTGCGGGTTCGGACTCTTCGCCTATCTCGCCGCGGCGAGCATCGTGGTGCTGGCGGGAGTGTGGGCCGCGATCTCGACCTGGCACCGCCGCCGGCCGATCGGTCACATTCTCGCGATCCTCGTGCTCCTGTGGGGCCTCGCCCTCGTGGCCGCGGAAGTGCTGCCCCGGGTCGGCTACGCCCGGACCGGGATTCGCTGGACCTGCGGATAGGCACTCACCGACCTCGTCATGCCGAAGACCTTCGCCAATTTCATCGCCGGGCGCTGGGTGCCCCCGACCAGCGGGAAGTATTTCGAGAACCGGAATCCGGCCGACACCCACGACCTCATCGGTCGCTTCCCCGACTCCGGGCCCGAGGACGTCGCCCGGGCGGCACAGGCCGCCAAGCGGGGATTCGCCCTGTGGTCGCGCACGCCGGCGCCGGCCCGGGGCGACGTGCTCCGCCGCGTGGGCGACCTCCTCTCCTCGAAGAAGCGCTCGATCGCCGAGGCGATGACCCGGGAGATGGGCAAGGTGGTTGCGGAGACGGGCGGCGATGTGCAGGAAGGGATCGACACCGCGTACTACGCCGCTACCGAGGGTCGTCGCCTCTTCGGCCACGTGGTGCCGTCGGAGCTGGCCAACAAGTCGGCCATGAGCTTCCGCCGGCCCATCGGCGTCGCAGGCCTCATCACGCCGTTCAATTTTCCGCTCGCGATTCCGACCTGGAAGACGTTCCCGGCACTGCTCTGCGGCAATGCCGTCATCCTCAAGCCGTCGGAGGACGTCCCCCACACGGCGCACCTCCTAGTGGAGATCCTGCTCGAGGCGGGCCTGCCGCCGGACGTGATCCAGCTGGTGCACGGCCGGGGGGAGATCGCCGGCGCGGCGCTGGTCGAGCACCCCGACGTTCCGGTGATCTCGTTCACCGGCTCGACCGCAACCGGCTCGCGGATCGGCGAGACCTGCGGCCGGATGCTCAAGCGACTCTCGCTCGAGATGGGTGGGAAGAACGCGCAGATCGTGATGGACGACGCCGATCTGGAGCTCGCGCTCGAGGGCGTCCTCTGGGGCGCGTTCGGCACCACGGGGCAGCGCTGCACGGCCACCAGCCGCCTCATTCTGCATCGCCGGATCCACGACCGTTTCGTCGCCGACCTCACCGCCCGGGCCGAGAAGCTGCGCCTGGGCGACGGCCGGAAGCCGGGCACCGATGTCGGTCCGCTGATCCACGAGGACGCACGCAAGAAGGTGGAGTATTACGTGAACGTGGGCCGAGAGGAGAAGGCCGAGCTGGTCACGGGCGGCAAGGCCCCCGGCGGCAAGCTGTCCAACGGCTGGTTCTACCGACCCACGATCTTTACCGGCGTGAAGCCGGGAAGCCGGCTCGAACAGGAGGAGATCTTCGGTCCGGTGCTGAGCGTGATCCGGGTGGACTCGTTCACCGACGCGGTGACCGTGAACAACGATGTGCGCTACGGACTGTCGAGCTCGATTTACACGACGAACGTGGACCTGTCATTCCGCGCGATGCAGCTCCTCGACAACGGCATCACCTACGTCAACGCGCCGACCATCGGCGCCGAGGCGCATCTGCCGTTCGGGGGCGTGAAGCAGACTGGGAATGGCCACCGCGAGGGCGGGTGGGAGGTCTACACCTTCTATTCCGAGACCAAAGTCTGCTACGTAGACTACTCGGGACGGCTCCAGCGCGCGCAGATCGACACCCAGGACGTGTAAGGAGCGGTTGCGCGGAGTTGCAGGGCAGGATAAGGTACGCGAGGTAGGTTCTCCGTTGCGAGGTCGTATGCGTCC
This sequence comes from Gemmatimonadota bacterium, assembly GCA_041498715.1. Taxonomy (GTDB): domain Bacteria; phylum Gemmatimonadota; class Gemmatimonadetes; order Gemmatimonadales; family GWC2-71-9; genus DASQPE01. The sequence goes on from JBGQIW010000047.1 coordinate 6,156, forward strand.
GATGCAGGTCGGGTCCGGCAAGCGCGGTCCCTCGTTCGACGAAGGCTCGCTGGACCAATACCTGCGCGAGATCAGCCGGTACCCGCTGATTCCGCAGGAGGAGGAGGTCCAGCTCGCGCAGCGCATCCGGGTGGGTGAGCCGGAGGCGCTGGACAAGCTGGTGCGCAGCAACCTTCGCTTCGTCGTGTCGGTCGCGAAGAAGTATCAGAACCAGGGCGTCTCGCTCGCCGATCTGATCAACGAGGGCAACCTCGGGCTCATTCGCGCGGCTCACAAGTTCGACGAGACCAAGGGCATCAAGTTCATCTCCTATGCCGTGTGGTGGATCCGGCAGGCCATCCTGCAGGCCCTGGCGGAGCAGAGCCGGATCGTGCGGGTGCCGCTCAACCGCGCCGGGACGCTCCACCGGATCGGCAAGCGCTCCTCGGCCCTGCTCCAGGAGCTGGGCCGCGAGCCGACGCCGTCGGAGATCGCCGAAGGCATGGACATCTCGATGGAGGAGGTCCAGAAGACCCTCTCCATCTCGCAGAACCATCTCTCGCTCGATGCGCCGCTCACGCCGGGCGAAGACAACAAGCTCCTCGACTACCTGCCCGACACCCAGAACCCCGGTCCCGATTCGGAGACCTTCGAGCACGCGCTCACCGAGTCGATCGAGGAAGTCCTCTCCACCCTCAAGGAGCGCGAGGCCAAGATCCTGCGCCTCTACTTCGGCCTCGACGGACCCGAGCCGATGACGCTGGAGGAGATCGGGAGCCTGCTGGGGATCACGCGGGAGCGGGTCCGGCAGATCAAGGAAAAGGCCCTCAGCCGGTTGCGGCACGTGAGCCGGGCGCGGGCGCTGGAGAGTTTCCTGGCCTGAACTGCCGTTTACGCTTTCCCAAGTATCGCGCTTACCTGGTCCCACTCGATGAGAAACGCGTCGTGCCCATACAGCGACGCGATTTCGGCGTATCGGGCGTTCGCTCCCGCCCGCCGGTAGTCGTCCACCCACTCGCGCACTTCCGCCGGATAGTACAGGATGTCGGAATCCACGCCCACGCCCACGACCTCGCGGACGCGGGCCGCGGTTGCCTGGGCCGCGGCGGTGCGATCGCCGACGTCGTGCAGATCCATCGCGTCCATCAGCGCCACGTAGCTCGCCGCATCGAACCGGGCCACGAGCTTGTCGCCCTGGCGCCGCAGATAGTGATCGGCGTCGAACCGGCCCGCCACCCGGGTCGAGTCCCGTCCGAACCGCTCCGCGAACTCTGCCGCCGAGCGGTAGGTGATCATGGCGATGGCCCGGGCCGCAGCAAGGCCGGCAGTCGGTCCCTCGCCCTCCGGGTAGGTTCCCCCGCGCCACGCGGGGTCCGCCTCGATCGCCATCCGCTGGGCGGCGTTCCACGCGATCGCCTGGGCCGAGCAGGCGGCGGGCGCCGCGAAAACAACCAGTCGGTCCACCGGCAGCGGGGAGATTCGGCCCCACTGGAGCGCCACCATCCCCCCCAGCGAGCCCCCGGTGGCGAGGGCGAGCCGGCGGGCGCCGAGGTGCGAAAGGAGCGGGATGTGCGCCCGGGCGAGGTCGAGCGAAGTCAAACGCGGGAACGACCGACCGTGCGCTGCCTGCCAGGCCACCGGGCTGCTGGAGCCGTAACAGCTCCCCAGCAGGTTGGCCGAAAGAATTGCGTGGCGGGTCGTATCCAGGGGACGGCCGGGTCCGACCAGGGAGCCCCACCAGGCCTCCACGTCCGCGCTGCCCGTCAGGGCGTGGAAGACGAGGATCCAGCCGTTCTCCTGCGCCGCCTCGACGTCGCCCAGCACCCGATAGCGGAGGCGGGCGCCCGAGAGCACCTCACCCCGCTCGGTCGGGAGATCGCCGAGGTCGAAGTCGCGAGCGGTAGCCTGCGGGGCGATCGCCACGCTCATCGGGCGGCGGCGGTCATCGGCAACTCCTCGATGTGGCAGAACGCAAAAATCCTCCGGCCGTATGCAGCGCGGAGGATACCGTCCGGCGCTTTAGCTCTTTGGTTCGGGCGTGCCGCCCCGGCGGGAGCAAGTGGCCCTAAATCACCGCCGTTGGTCTGAGTGTATCGGGCGTCCTTCCCGGCGTCAAGGGAGTGCGGCTTGAAGCAGGCCGCCGACCCGGCTAATCTCCGCCTCGACGCCCACCCCTAAGCTCCGCCATGGCCAGCACTGCCTCGTTCGACGTCTCGACCGGCGCCGATCTCCAGGAAGTCGATAACGCCGTCAACCAGGCCCTCAAGGAGATCGGGCAACGCTATGACTTCAAGGGCACGCACTGCACGATCGAGTTCGACCGCGCCAAGGCGGAGATCCGTCTGGCCGCGGACGACAGCTTCCGCATGGACGCGCTGGTCGATGTGTTGCGCGGCCGGCTCATCAAGCGAGGCGTGCCCGTCAAGAACCTGACTGTCGGGGATCCGGTCGAAGGGACCGGCGGCTCGGTGCGGAGAACCATCACGCTGACGCAGGGGATCGCGGGCGATACGGCCAAGAAGATCGTGAAGGCGATCAAGGACGGCGGCTTTCGCAAGGCGACCGCCAGCATTCAGGGGGACGAGGTCCGGGTCTCGAGCCCGTCCAAGGACGAGCTGCAGGCGATCATCTCGCTGCTCCGGGGCCAGGATTTCGGGATCGAGCTCAAGTTTGGCAATTACCGCGGTTGAGCGCCGGAGGGTCGCGTGGGCCGCGGTTGCCGCCGTGGCCTTCGGCTGCGCGAACCCCCCGGCGCCCGTCATGCCGCCCGGGCCGGCCACCGGGGAGCCCTCGGTCCAGATCGGGTTGCTCGTCGGCGCGGGCTCGGTCTCGCTGGGCGGCGACACGCCGCTCACCGTCACCCAGGCGGACGGCGCTCGTGTGCTCGACATCCCCGGGGGCGAGGTCTGGCGGGCGACCCCGGTGCCGGGCGGCATCGCGCTTACGACCGGCTCCGGGATCGGGGCCGGCACTGTGCCGGAGGCCCGGGTGGTGCCGGCGGATTCCGGCGGTCCGATCCGGGTGAACGGCCGGCCGTACCGCGGGACGCTCGCGCTGCTCCGGGATCGCACGGGCGTCACCGTCGTCAACCAGGTCGGGCTGGAGGCCTATCTCCTCGGCGTGATCTCGGGCGAGATGGGCCGGAGGGATCCAACCGAGCAGGAAGCCCTTCGCGCTCAGGCCGTGGTGTCTCGCACCTACGCCATGCGAAACCTTGGCCGGTGGCGGTCGGACGGGTTCGACCTGCAGCCCACCGTGGCCGACCAGGTCTATGGCGGCATCTGGGCGGAGACGCCGGAGGCGCGGCAGGCGGTCGAGGGCAGCAAGGGACAGATTCTCACCTGGGCCGGCCAACCGATCGACGCTTTCTTCTTTTCGACCTGCGGTGGCCGGACCGCGGACGGCACCGAGGTGTTCCGCGGCGCGGAGGTTCCGTATCTGCGGTCGGTGTCGGACGTGGACGGCGCCGGGATGGCCTACTGCAGCATCTCGCCCCGATTCCGCTGGCGTGAAGAGTGGACCGGCGACGCGCTGCTGGCCGTGCTCCGAAAGTCGCTGCCGGCCGTCGTGGGGGTGCCGGCCTCCCAGGTGGACGTCGTGCGCGACGTCCGCGTCGTGACGCGCACCGGATCGGGCCGCGTCGGGCAGCTGACGATCGCGCTCGCCGCCGCCGACGTGCAGGTGGACGGACCCCAGGTGCGCCAGGTGCTGCGCAACGGCACCGGCGACATTCTCCGCAGCAACACGTTCGACTTGAGCGTCTCGCGCTCCGGACGGCGGGTGAGCCGGCTGGTGGCCGAGGGCAGCGGCAACGGGCACGGCGTGGGGTTCTGCCAGTGGGGCGCCGTGGGCCGTGCGCGCGCCGGACAGGATTACCGGCAGATCCTCGGCGCGTATTATCCGGGGACGGAGTTGCAGCGCCTCTACTGACGCGGGGGGACGCGTGGGAGTGAGAGCGATGACGGAGCCGCTCAGGATCGGGATGGTCGGGGCCGGCGCGGTCGTGCAGGTGGCCCATCTCCCGGTCCTCAAGAAGATGAAGGGCGTCGAGGTCCGCGCACTCTGCGACAACGATCTCCCGAAGGCACGGGCGCTCGCCGACCGCTTCGGGATCAAGGACGCCTTCGACGACATCGAGGAGCTGCTGCGCTACGAGGCGCTGGATGCGGTGATCATCTCCTCGCCTACGCATCTGCACGAGGCGCACGTGGCCGCCGCGCTCACGGCGAACCTTCACGTCCTCGTGGAGAAGCCGCTCACCATCTCCGCCGCGAGCGCGCAGCGGATCGTCCGGGCGGTGGAGAAGCGGGATCGGATCGTGATGGTCGGCATGAACCACCGTTACCGCCCGGACGTGCAGATCGTGCGCGGCTTCGTGCAGAGCGGGGAGCTGGGCACGATCGAGAGCGCCCGCGGCAGCTGGCACGTCCACCGGCCCGCGCGGACCCAGCTGGGGTGGCGCCAGCGGCGCGACCAGGCCGGCGGCGGCGCCATGATGGATCTGGGCCTCACGATTCTCGACCTTGGTCTCTGGCTCGCGGGGTGGCCCAAGCCGCAGCGGGTGAGCGCCACGCTCGATCGCACGGGCAAGGAGCGCGCCGTCGAGCAGTCAGGGAGCGGATTCGTCGTGTGTGAGGACGGCATGTCGGTCTTCCTCGACGTCACCTGGCGCCACGTGGGGGAGGGGGAGCGCTTCGGCGTCGGTCTCCGGGGCAGCAAGGGGACGGCGGCAGTGAATCCGCTCAAGGTGTGGAAGGAGTTTCACGGCGTCGCGACCGACGTCTCGCCTACCGGGTCGGTCAGCCGGGAGAACGCGTTCAACGCGTCTTTCCGGGCGCAGCTGGCCCATTTCCAGGCGGCCATCGCGGGCGAGGCCAAGGTTCCCTCGCTCGATGAGCACGTCACCCTGCACCGGGTGATCGACGCCATTTACCGCTCGGCACAGGACGGGCGCGACGTCGTCCTTTAGCCCGGGCGTGCGGGCGGGCGGGGGACGCCGCGCGCTCGGCGCCGTCGCTCTGCTCGCCGCCGTCACGCTCATCGCGCCTCGGCTCCCTGCCCAGCAGGCTCCCGTGCCCGGAACCGAGCTCACCATCTCGCTCATGACCATGGGGGTGGGCGAGGAGGTGTGGGAGCGGTTCGGACACAACGCCATTCTGGTGGAAGATCACGCGCGAGGCACGGCCAAGGCCTACAACTACGGGCTGTTCGACTTCCGGGACCGTGACTTCCTGCTCCGGTTCATTCAGGGCCGCATGCGGTACTGGATGCAGGGCTTCGATCTCGAGCCCACGCTGCAGGTCTACGTGCGGACCAACCGCTCGGTCTGGCTCCAGGAGCTGAATCTCACGCCGCCCGAGCGAGCGGCACTGCGCGACTTCCTCGAGTGGAACGAGCGGCCGGAGAACCGCTACTACCGCTACGACTACTACCGCGACAACTGCTCCACCCGCGTGCGCGACGCGCTCGACCGGGGGCTCGGCGGCCGGATTCGCGCGGCGACTGACACGATCGCCACGGGGCACAGCTACCGCTTTCACACCTCGCGCCTCATCGCGTCCGATGTGCCGCTCTACACCGGGCTCCTGCTCGCGCTGGGCCAGCCAGCGGACCACCGGCTGACGGCCTGGGAGGAGATGTTCCTGCCGCTCGAGCTCCACGATTGGCTGCGACAGGTAACCGTCCTGGATGATTCGGGCCGCGTCGTGCCGCTGGTGAAGCGCGAGCGCACCCTCTTCACCGCTACCGAGCCGGCGCCGTTGCCGGTGCCGCCGGCCCGGGTCCCCGGTTACCTGGCGGTCGGCGTCGGCCTGGGAGTCGGGATGTGGGGACTGGGGCGGCGCGTGGGCACCTCGAGGGGTGCGCGGCGCGGGTTCGGGTGGCTCGCGGGGGGCTGGGCGCTGGTGGTAGGGGTGGCCGGCGGGCTCCTGGCGTTTCTCTGGGCGTTCACCGACCACGCGGTGGCGTATCGGAACGAGAACCTGTTCCAGGCGAATCTGCTGCTGCTCCCGCTCGGCCTGCTCGCGCCTGCCGTGGCGCGCGGAGCCGCCTGGGCGCGCCGTCCGGCGGTGACGCTCGCAGCCCTGGCGGGCGCTTCCGCACTCGCGGGCCTGGCGCTCAAGCTGCTGCCCGCCTTCTGCCAGCACAACGCCGAAATCCTCGCGCTTGGCGTGCCCGCCAATCTCGGCCTCGCCTTGGGCGTCGCGGCGGCCGCGCGCGACGTCAAAAGTTGAGCCGCCGCCCCTCCGACGCGCCTTCGACCTCGAGCTTCGGCGCCGCGAGCGCCGCCGCGGCGCGGGCGTCCAGCACCAGCCGGTCTACCACTTCGTCGTCGTTTTCCGGATCGTGGTGGAAGAGCAGCAGCCGACGGCAGCCCGCCTCGGCAGCGAGCGCGACCGCCTCGGTCGGAGTGGAATGGCCCCAGCCGGCCCGTGTCTCGATGATCGCATCGGCGTACATCGCGTCGTGGATGAGGGTGTCCACGCCCTCGAGAAAGCTCACGAGCCGCATCCGCCAGTCGGGCGGCACCGGATAGGTCCCACCGGGCCCCAGCTCGTTGTCGGTGAGATATGCGACCTCTCGCCCGCCGTCAGCCGGCTGGAGCCGATAACCCAGGGTGGTGCCCCGGTGGCGAAGGCGGAAAGCCCGCACCCGGAACCCGTCCACTTCGAACGAGCCCTCGGCGACGGCCTTCACTGTCAGGGTTGCGGCGAGCGCCTCGAGCGGCACCGGGAACACCGTCGGCTCCATCTGCCGGTGCAGGATCTCCTCGAGCGGGACGCCCTCCTGCGTCGCGCCGTAGATGTGGAGCGTGTTGCCCCGAAGACCGAGCGGCTTGAAGAAGGGGAGCCCCTGGATGTGGTCCCAGTGGGTATGGGAGAGCAGGAGGTGGACGGAGACCGGCCGCCGCTGTGCCGCCAGTCCCGCTCCAAGCGGCCGAAGCCCGCTCCCGGCGTCGAGGACGACGAGCTTTCCGCTTCCGTCCGTGATCCCCACGCAGGGTGTGTTGCCCCCGTACCGGGCCGTGCGGGGCCCCGGAGTTGGAATCGATCCCCGGGTGCCCCAGAAGGTCAGGGTGTAGCCCACGTCCCTCCGTAGGGAATGCTCATGCGGGCTGGGAGACGACGGTCTCCCGCTCGCGACGCAGCGCCGAGCGGAGCGCGCCCCGGTCGCGGAGCAGAATGGCCGTCCGGGTGACCTCGATCACGTTACGCCCCACGAGGCTCCGCATAGCACGGGACACGGTCTCCCGGCTCGAGCCGATCATCTGCGCGATCGTATGGTGGGTGAGCCGGCGTGTGATCCGGTCGCCCCGCTCCTCGTCGGCCAGCCGGAGCAGCAGGTGCGCCAGCCGGCCGTTCACGTCGAGGAGCACGAGACTGCCGATCTTCTCGTCGGCGCGCCGGAGCCGTCGCGAGATCTCCTTGAGCAGGGAGATCGCCACCTCCGGCATGGCGCGGAGCCGGGCATGGAAGTCGTCCCGCCGGAGAATGAGGAGGTTCGACTCCTCCATGGCGATGACGTGCGCAGAGCGGGGGCCTTCGTCGAGAATCGCCATCTCGCCGAAGAAGCTCCCGGGGCCCAGCACCGAGAGGATCACCTCCCGGCCGTCCTCCGCCACCAGCACGACCTTCACCTGGCCCGTCGCGACGACGTAGAGTGCGTCGCCCGGGTCTTCCTCGAAAACGATCACGCTGCCGCGGGGGTAGCTCCGCTCGCGGACGAGCTCCGCGAACGACTGCAGGTCCGCCTCCGAAAGGCTCTCGAAGAGGGGGACCCGCCGCAGGACATCGATGGGTGCCTGAGTCACTGGGGCCTCGCTTGTCTATGAAAAAGAAATCACTGATCACCCCTTCGTGGAGGTGACCGATCTCGTACATCGTATGTAATACCCGTCACCAGGGGGCGCGGACAAGCCCCTCCCGGAGTTGTGACAAAGGCCGGTCTTGCGCAGAAGTCGTTCACCTCATTATAGTTGGCGGCTGTGGCATTTGAGGAGCTAACTGTGAAGGCTGATCTGCATCCGATGTACCGGAAAGTCATGGCGGTATGCGCCTGCGGGAATCAATTCGAGACCCGCTCCACCGCCCAGTCGATCCACGTCGAGGTCTGTGCGCAGTGCCACCCGTACTTCACGGGTAAGCAGCGCCTGGTGGACACCGCCGGCCGAGTCGACCGGTTCCGCCGCAAGTACAAGAGCGAGACGGCGGCGGCCAAGGCCTAAGCGGTGGAAAGCCGACTCCGCCAGGCGCTCGCCCGCGCGGAGGAGGTCGCCCATTCGCTGGCCGACCCGGACGTCGCGCGGGACCCGTCCAGGCTGAAGTTGCTGGGCCGGGAGCACGTCCGGCTCGCCCCGATCGTCAAAGCCGCGGAGCGGCTCGCCCGGCTCAAGGATGATCTCGAACAGGCTCGGGAGATGGCCCAAGAGGCCGATCCCGAGCTTGTCGCGTTGGCGAAGGCCGACCTGGCCCGCCTTCCGCCCGCCATCTCGGCGCTCGAGGCGGAGCTCTACGAGCTGCTCATCCCCCGTGACCCGCACGATGACCGCGACGCCATCGTCGAGATCCGCGCCGGTACCGGCGGCGACGAGGCCGCCCTGTTCGCCGCCGAGCTCGCGCGCATGTATACCCGCTACGCCGAACGGCGCGGCCTGACCGTGGAGCCGATCTCGATCAGCGAGGGCAATCTCGGCGGCGTGAAGGAGGCGATCTTCGCCGTGCGGGGGCCGGAGGCGTTCGGCCTCCTGCGCCGGGAGTCCGGCGTGCACCGGGTCCAGCGAGTTCCGCAGACCGAGACCCAGGGTCGCATCCACACCTCGGCGGCGACGGTCGCGGTGCTGCCTGAAGCGGAGGAAGTGGACGTCAAGATCGAGCCGCAGGACCTGAAGACCGACGTGTTCCGCTCCAGCGGGCCCGGCGGTCAGAGCGTAAATACCACCGACAGCGCCGTGCGCATCACCCACCTCCCCACCGGGCTCGTCGTGCAGCAGCAGGATCAGAAATCGCAGCTGCAGAACAAGCTCAAGGCCCTGGAGGTGCTGCGGGCTCGGCTGCTCGACCGCATCATCGCCGACCAGGAGTCGGCTCGGGCGCGGGAGCGCCGGGCGATGGTCGGCACCGGCGATCGCTCGGCCAAGATCCGGACATACAACTTCGCCCAGAGCCGCGTCACGGATCATCGGATCAACCTGTCGGTCCACAACCTCGACGACGTTCTCAACGGCCACATCGAGCCCCTGGTGGAGGCGCTGCGCATGGCGAGCCGGCAGGAGCAAGCCGGTGCCTGAGGTGGTCGTGACCCTCGCGGCGCTGCTGGCCGACGGGGAGACCCGTCTCCGCGCCGGCGGGGTGCCGGAGCCGCGGCGGGAAGCCCAGCAGCTGTGGGCGGACTCTCGCGGTGTGCCGCCGGGGCAGGCGTTTCTCGAGCGGAACCGACCGGTGGCTCCGGCGGCGCTGAGCGCTTTTCTCGCCGCGGTGGAGCGGCGGGCGGCCGGCGAGCCGCTGGCGTATGTTACCGGCTGGGCTGGTTTCCGCCGCCTGGAGCTCCGCGTGGATCGCCGCGCGCTCATCCCGCGGCCCGAGACCGAGGGGCTGGTCGAGCGCCTGATGGCACGGGTCAGGGCAGGCAGGGTCGCCGACATCGGGACCGGAAGCGGCTGCATCGCGCTCAGCCTGGCGACGGAGCGACGCTACGACGCCGTGCTGGCGGTGGATCGCTCGGCCGACGCGCTCGCCCTCGCACGGGTGAACCGCGAGCTGGTCGGAGCCGCGGTCCAGCTCATCGAGGCGGATCTCACCACCGCGTTGGCACCGGCGAGCCTGGATGGGTTGATCGCGAACCCGCCGTACCTGACCGATGGCGAGCACGCAGCGCTCGATCGGTCGGTGGCACGCTGGGAGCCGGTCGAGGCGCTGGCCAGCGGCCCCGACGGGCTCGCCGCCACCGCGCGGCTGCTGGACGATGGCCGACGTGTGCTCCGGCCGGGCGGCTGGATCGCGCTGGAGGTGGACGCGAGCCGGGCACAGGCGGTGGCGGCGCTGGCGGTGGAGTTGGGCTGGACGGACGTCGAGGTCGGCGTGGACCTTTTCGGGCGCGAGCGCTATCTGGTCGCGCGGAGGAACGACACACCGTGATCTGGGACAAGGCACAGGAGCTGGGCCGTCTGATCGGGCAGACGCCGGAATACCAGGCGCTGAGGCGGGCGGAGACGAATCTCCGCGATGACAAGAATACGCAGGCCAAGCTCGACGAGATCCAGCGGCTGGCGCGCCAGGTGGACCAGGTCGTCGCGCAGGGCCAGATGCCCGACCAGCCGACTGCCGAAGCCTATGAGACGGCGGTGCGGGACCTGGAGGCCAGCAGTACCGGCCAGGCGTACGTGGTCGCGCGGGCGAACTTCGAGAAGCTGATGACCAAGGTCAACCAGCAGATCGGCGAAGGGATGGAGAAGGGGGCCACGAGCAGCATCATCACCCTCTCGTGACGGGGTTTTTCCTCGTCATCGAGGGACCGGAGGGGGCCGGCAAGTCCACCCTCGCAAACGGGCTGGCGGAGCGGATGCGGGCCGGGGGGATCGATCCCGTCACGGTGCGGGAGCCGGGGGGGACACCGGCGGCGGAGGCCATCCGGGCGGCGTTCCTGGATCCCGAGCATCGGCTCGACCCGAATACCGAGCTTCTCTACGTTACCGCTGCGCGGGCCCATTTGCTGCAGAAGGTGATCCGGCCGGCCCTGGCGGCCGGCCGGGTGGTGGTCAGCGACCGATACGATCTGTCCACCCAGGCCTATCAGGGGGCCGGCCGGGGGCTCGATCCAGACCGGGTGGCCTATGTGAACCGGGTGGCAACTGGCGGCCTCCGGCCACACCTGACGCTCGTGCTCGACATCCCGCCCGATCTGGGCGTGGACCGGCAGCGGGCCGGCGGAAAAGCCCGCGACAGGCTGGAAATGGAGGACCCCGAGTTCCACCGCCGGGTGGCTGCCGCCTATCTAGCGGCGACCGGGGATGGGGTGCGACATTTGGACGGGACGGCACCGCGGGACGCGGTGCTCGACGCCGCGTGGGCCGAGCTGGTCGAGGCGGCGCCGGAAATCTTTCGTACGGGCGGCATGTGAGCCGTCCAGAGGGCCTGGAGGACGTGATGATGAAGCAGCGCTGGGGCGTGATCGGGCTGGTGGCGGTGATTTCCTTCCTGAGCGGCGGCTGGCTCCTGCAGCGCGGGGTCGCCGCCGGCGGCAACGTCTACCAGCAGGCGCGCCTGTTCGACGACGTCCTGTCCCACGTGCACAACTACTACGTCGACTCCATCGGCGAGACCGACCTGTACGACAAGGCCACCAACGGGATGCTGGAGGAGCTCAAGGATCCCTACTCGGTCCTCCTCACCGGCGACGACTACAAGTCCCTCACCGAGCAGACATCCGGCAACTACGCCGGCCTCGGCATCCAGATCGATGTCCGTGACGGGTGGATCACCGTCGTGGCGCCGCTGCCGGACACCCCGGCCGAGCGCGCCGGCATCCAGACCGGCGACCAGATCATCGAAGTGGACGGGAAGTCCACAGAGGGCTGGAAGAACGATCAGGCGGTCAAGGCGCTGCGGGGCGAGGCGGGGAGCAAGATCCAGGTGAAGGTACGGCGAGCGGGCCTCTCTGAGCCGATCCCCTACGACCTCACCCGGGCGACGATCCACATCCGCTCGGTGCCGCCCGGGACGGTCTTCGACGGCGGCGTCGGCTACATCTCCCTCAACCCCGTGGCGGAGACCTCGGCGCAGGAGCTGCGCGACGAGATCACCGCCATGAAGGCCAAAGGGATGAAGTCCATGGTGCTCGATCTCCGGCTCAACCCGGGCGGCCTGCTCGATCAGGGCGTAAAGGTGTCCGAGCTGTTCCTCGACAAGGGGCAGGAGATCGTCTCCACCCGCGGACGCGCGCGCGGCTCCAGCCGGGAGTTCTACGACGACATCCGCCAGCCGTGGCCCGATCTTCCCATCGTCGTGCTGGTGAACGAGGGCACCGCCAGCGCGGCGGAGATCATCGCCGGCGCGCTGCAGGACCACGACCGCGCGGTCGTCGTGGGCGCGCCGACGTTCGGCAAGGGCCTGGTGCAGACCCTGTTCCCGCTGGGCGACGGCGTCGCACTCAAGCTCACCACGGCGAGGTGGTACACGCCGAGCGGCCGCACGATCCAGCGGATCGCCAAGAACGAGGAGGATCAGCTGGCGCAGGCCGAAGCCGCGGCCGGCGGCGTCAACCCGGCCGTGTCCGACTCCGCCATCCGGCAGCGCCCGGCCTTTCATACCGACGGCGGTCGCCTGGTGCGGGGCGGCGGCGGGATCGTCCCGGACATCGTCGTGCGGCCCGACACGCTCACGACGGCGGAGCGCGACTTCGCCAAGGCGCTCGGCCCCAAGCTGCCGGTGTATCGTGACGTGCTGACGACCTACGCGCTCGAGCTCAAGCGCACCAAGGCGCTCCAGACCGAGAGCTTCAAGGTGTCGGCGGAAATGCGGCAGGACATCTACCAGCGCCTCAAGGCCAAAGGCGTGGACGTGACGCCGGCCCAGTTCAACGGTGCCGGGAGCCTGGTGGACGAGCAGTTGGGCTACGAGATCACACGGTATCTGTTCGGACGGCCTGCGGAATTCCGGCGGCGCTCGCTGGATGACCACCAGCTCCAGACGGCCGTCGCCCTCTTGCGCAAGGCGCAGACGCCGAAGGATCTCATGGGGCTGGCAATGGCGAGCGCGTCGGCGGTGGGCACCAACTGATCGGGGCGCTTCCAACGGGCGCCAGGGTCACGCAGCCCGGCCGGTCCCTTCGGGGGGCCGGCCGGGCTGTTCGTTTGCAGGAGGCGGGTGGAGCAAGCCGATGAGCGGGCCCCGAACCGCGATCGTAGGTGCTGGCCGCATGGGCCAGGGCATCGGGCTCGCCCTCGCGGCAGCCGGGTGGGACGTGACCGTGCTCGCCAGGACGGCGAAACGGGTGCCGCCGTCACTCCGACTCCTCACCGGCGCGATTCCCGGCGACGTCCTGCGACAGACCCCACTCCTTCTGATCGCGACCCCGGACGACCGGATCGGCCCGGCGGCCGCCACCCTGGCCGAGTCCGGCGGGCTGGGGCCGGATCACACCGTGCTGCACCTCTCGGGCCTCCTGGACCGCAGCGCCCTCGCACCGCTGACCCGCACCGGGGCGGCGCTCGGATCGTTCCATCCGCTGCAGACGATCGCGGAGCCGGCGACCGCCCCGGACCGCCTCCGCGGGGCCTTCGCCGGCATCGAGGGTGACGCCGGCGCGCTGGCGGCGGGGCGGCGGATCGCCGCAACCCTCGGCATGACGGCGGTGCCGCTCGACGCCGCGGCCAAGCCGCTCTATCACGCCGCGGCTGTGCTCAGCGCGAACTACACGACGGCGCTCGTCGGCGTGGCCGAGGATCTGGCGGCCCGTGCCGGGGTGCCCGCGGACGTCGCCGGGCGCATGTATCTCCCGCTGGCTCTCGGCGCGGCCCGGAACCTGTCCGAGCTGGGCGTCGCTGCGGCGCTGACGGGCCCGATCCGTCGTGGCGACGTCGGGACGATCCGGGCGCACCTGGCCGCGCTGCCGGCGGAGGTGCGTCCGCTTTATCGGATGCTGGGACTTGCGGCGCTCGAGCTGGCCCGAAAGGCGGGTTTGCCGGAGGCGTCGGCGCGGGCGGTTCGGGACCTGCTGGAGACGCCCTAGCCCTGCTCGACGACCCGCACGCCGTCGGGGACGTCGAACGTGAAGGCCTTGGCTGCGACCGGCTGATTCACCCGAAGATTGTGCAGTGTGAGCGTCCGCCGCTGACCCGAGAGCTCCTCGATCTCCATGCGCCGTGGCAGGCCGTCGGCCCGGTCGACCCAGACGGTGGCCCGCCCGAAAGGCATGTCGGGGACTGTCGGGACCATCTCCACCACGTCCATCGCCCGGTTGTCGAGCTTGTCGGCGCGGACGTAGGTCGTGGCATAGCGCTCCGTGGGCCGGTCCAGTAGCCAGGCGAGCAGGTTGTACCCGTAGACGGGGCCGCCGCTCGGCACCGGGAGACGCAGCACCTGACCCGGCGTGGTGCTCGGGGTGTACACCCAGACGTAGCGGCCGTCGATCACGATTGCCTCGCCCGGCGGGTCACTGAACCGCATCGAGAGCCTGGCCTCGCCCGATTGCACGAGCACGCCTTTGCTCTCCGAGTTGCCGATCATCTGATTCTCGATCAACTGGTCGAAGTCGGCCCGGAGTGCGGAGAGAGACCGATAGGCAAGCGCCGCCCGGCCGACGATCGCCCTGGCGTCCTGCTGGGCCGGAAGCCGCGCCGGGCGGGACGGCAGCAAAGCGCCGGCCAGGAGCACACCGAGGAGGAGCCGCTGGCGGCGGCTCGGCTCGCGTCGTGGACGCCTCACGCCCGGGTCCCGGCCGGCTCCGCCACCCGTCGACCGATCGCCTCGGCGATGAGGCGCACCTCCCGCATCATCTGGGCGAACTGGGCGGGATAGAGACTTTGCGCGCCGTCCGACAGCGCCTGCTCCGGGTTGGGATGCACCTCGATCAGGAGCCCGTCGGCGCCGGCCGCGACCGCTGCCCGGGCCATGGGGATGACCATGTCCCGGTGGCCGGTGCCGTGGCTGGGGTCCGCGACGATGGGCAGGTGGGAGAGCCCGTGCACCACGGCGACCGCCGCGAGGTCGAAGAGGTTGCGCGTCGCCGAGTCGAAGGTGCGCACCCCGCGCTCGCAGAGAATCACGTTGGGATTCCCTTCGAC
>JBGQIW010000048.1:0-20871 GCA_041498715.1 Gemmatimonadota bacterium
GGTGTCCGACGGTGTCAAGACTTACCCGGTGACCTATAAGGGGCTCGTGCCCGACACCTTCACCGACGCGAACGACATCGAGGTCGTGGTGGAGGGGCGCCTCGGTCGAGACGGCGTCATCCGCGCCACCGACGTCCTCGCCAAGTGCGGCTCCCGCTACGACGCCAAGTACGGCACTAAGAAAGCCTGATCGGCAATGACGCTGCTGGGCGAGTTCTCTCTGTGGGCCGCCGCCTTGGTGGGGCTCTGGTGTGCCGGCATCTCCTTCTCCGGCCGCTGGCGTGATCGCCCCGAGCTCGCCTTGAGCGTGACCCGCTCGACCCACGCGCTACTGGTGTGCCTCCTCGCCGCCTCGCTTGCGCTGTGGCAAGGGCTCGTCTCCCACGACTTCAACATCGAATACGTCGCCGCTTACACCTCGCGGAATCTGCCGCCCTACTACATCGTGTCGGCGTTCTGGGCGGGGCAGAAGGGGTCGCTGCTCTTCTGGGCGGTGGTGCTCGCGCTGTTCGGGAGCCTGGCGCAGACACTGACGCCGCGGCGGTACGCCGATCTGCTCCCGCACGTCGCGGGGGTGACGTCCGCGGTCGTCGTGTTCTTCGTGGGCGTGATGCTCCTGTCCGCCAACCCGTTCGAGCGCCTGGCGTTCACCCCGCCGGACGGCCGGGGCCTCAACCCGCAGCTACAGAACGTCGGGATGGTGATCCACCCCCCGATGCTCTACCTGGGCTACATCAGCATCACCGTGCCGTTCGCCTTCGCGGTGGCAGCGCTCCTGTCCCGCAAGCTCGACACGGGCTGGATCCACGCGATCCGCAAGTGGACGCTCGTCTCCTGGCTGTTCCTGTCGATCGGCATCACGCTCGGCATGTGGTGGGCCTACGTCGAGCTGGGGTGGGGCGGCTACTGGGCGTGGGATCCCGTCGAGAACGCGAGTCTGCTGCCCTGGCTCACGATGACCGCGTTCCTGCACTCCGTGATGATCCAGGAGAAGCGGGGGATGCTCAAGCGCTGGAACCTGGGTCTGATCGTGGGCACGTTCATGCTGAGCATCTTCGGCACCTTCATCACCCGCTCCGGGGTGATCTCGAGCGTGCACAGCTTCACCCAGTCGAACGTGGGCTACTTCTTTCTCGCGTTCCTGGTGATCGCCGGGATCTTCGGCTTCACCCTGCTGTATACCCGCTGGCCCCTGCTCGAGCCGGAAGCCCAGCTCGACTCCGTGGTGAGCCGGGAAGCCGCGTTCCTCTTCAACAATCTGCTCTTCGTCGGGATCGCGTTCTCCGTGCTCTGGGGCACCCTCTTCCCCATCCTCTCCGAGCTGGTTCGGGGGACGAAGATCACGGTGGGTCCCCCCTTCTTCAACCGGGTGAATGTTCCCCTCGGACTCCTCCTGCTTGGTCTCACGGGCGTGGGACCGTTGATCGCGTGGCGGAAGGCCTCGTCCGAGAATCTGAAGCGCCAGTTCCGCTGGCCCACTGCGGCCGGGCTGGTGACCCTCGGGGGCCTCCTGGCCGCCGGCATGCGGGACCTCTACCCGCTGATGGCGATCTCGCTCGGCGGGTTCGTCGCCGGCACCGTCGTGCAGGAGTTCTACCGCGGCGTGCGGGCCCGGATGCGCATGCACGCGGAGTCCGCCCCGGTGGCGCTCGCCCGCCTGGTGGGGCGCAACCGCCGGCGGTACGGCGGCTACATCGTGCACATCGGCATGCTCATCTACTTCGTCGCCTTCGCCGGCATGGCCTTCAAACGGGAGCAGGAGGCGACGCTCAAGCCGGGGCAGTCGGTCGTCATGCGGAGCCCGTTCGGGCACACGTACACCTTCACCCATCTCGGGATCTCGCAGTACGAGGCGCTGAACCGTATCGTCTCCGCGGCCACGGTCGAGGTGACAAAGGACGGGAAGCCTGACGGTCTCATCACCTCGGAGAAGCGGCAGCACATAGACAGCTTCAAGCGGCCGACGTTCGAGCCGTCCACCGAGGTCGGGATCCGGAGCGGGCTCCAGGAAGACGTGTACGTCGTCTTCGCCGGCGCCGTGAACGGTACCGAAGAAGCGGTCTACCGCTTCAATCTGAATCCGCTGGTCTGGTGGGTGTGGTACGGCGGCTTCGTGCTCGTCTTCGGGGGCCTGCTGACCATGTGGCCCGGCGGCGGTCCAGTGGTGCACGGACCGCGCGGGGCGCCCGCCGGCTACCGCGCCGAGCTGGTGGGAAAGTGAGCGGCGGGCCTGGGTCGGCGATGAGCCGGCGTCGCATGCTCCTGGCGGCCGTGGGTACTCTGGGCTCTGCCCTCGGCGTCGCCGGCGGGCTCCGGGCGCAGCAGGAGGAGGAACCGCTCTCCGGCAAGGGAGCGAACGGCAGCTTGCGGGATCCGACCGTCCTGGGGCGACCGCTGGACCCCACGCACCCGCTCGACGACAGTGAAGCGATCAAGCGGATCGAGCAGCGCCTGCACTGCACCTGCGGGTGCAATCTCGATGTCTACACCTGCCGCACGACCGACTTCTCCTGCACCTATTCGCCCGAGCTGCACCGCGAGGTGCTGGCGCTCCACGGCGACGGGAAGTCGGCCCAGCAGATCCTCGATGCCTTCGTGATCAAGTACGGCGAGAAGGTGCTGATGGCCCCGGAACCGGGGGGCTTCAATCTGCTGGGCTACCTGCTGCCCGGGGTGGCGATCACGCTGGGCGCGGCGACGCTGGCCTTCGTGATCGGCCGGCGCGAGCGCCGGCGATCCCTGGCGCTGGTGACCGCGGCGGTCCCGGGTGGCGGAACAACGGGGCCGACGCCGCTGCAGGGGACGCCGGAGGAGCTCGAGCGTCTCCGGCGGGCGCTCGACGAGGTGGACGACTAGATGATGCTCGAAGCCGCCCTCGCCGCGGTGCTGGGCCTGGCGATCCTGTGGATAGTCTTCCAGCCGCTGGCGCGGCCCGGCCGAGGGGCGCCTCGGCCCGCGGAGCCGCTTGATCCCGAAGAGACGCCGCGCGGCGTGGCGCTCACTGCGCTCAGAGAGATCGAGTTCGACCGCGCCACCGGCAAGTTGTCGGACGCCGACTACGAGGATCTCAAGGCCCGCTACACCACGGTCGCGCTCGCGGCGTTGCGGGCCGAGGCGGCCGGCCCGGCCGACGTCGAGGCGATGATTGCCGGTCGAGTGCGGAGCCTCCGGTCTGCCGGTGGCTCCTCGCCCTCCCCGGCGCGGGAGTGCCCCGCGTGCGGGCCCCGGCCTGAGGCCGACGCGGTGTTTTGCTCCGCCTGTGGGGTGAGGCTCGAGGCGCCGGCCTGGTGTGAGCAGTGCGGCGCGATGCTGCCGGCGCACAGTCGGTTCTGCGAGGTCTGCGGAACCCGGGTCGCGGCCTGAGCCTTCGCCCTGCAAGCCAGCGCGGCGCTTGCGCCAGGATCCCTCTGACTACCGGCGGACCTCCAGCCCGCCGGCGTGGCCGCTATCCTGACGAAGCCGGTCGAAGTCACGAGTCTCGTGGCCGCAGTTGGGGCGGCGCTCGGCGCCGGCCCGGCGGGCCCTTAAGCGAGGACCGCAGCCGCGCTAACTGACGGGCCTCCGCACGACGGCTGAGGAGGGTGTGACGGACGACGTCGAGGCGTTGATCGCTGGTTGCGTACGCAGCCTTCGCTCCGCTCGCACCTCGACGCCGTCCCGGGCTCCCCGGTCGCGGCCTGAGCTCCCGCCTACAATCCCAACCTGAATCCCAGCGCGACGCCGGCGTTCGGCATCATCTTGGCCCGGTAGCCGCTCGGCACCTCATCGTCGCGGAACAGAGAGCCGGTGACGCCGCCGTGGGCCCGCACGGTGGCGGCGACCCGGGTGCCGAGCGGAGCCAAGAGCTCGAAGCCGGCGCGTGCGCCCAGGCGGAAACGCCCATCCTCCGCCTCCGGCAGCCAGAGGTCGCCTACGGGTCCCCCGAACGCCCGGAGCTCCGGGCCGGCGCCGAGGGTGGCGAGCCGGTAGGCGAACTCGGGTGCGAGCTGGACCCAGCTGAGGGTGCCCTTGGCGATGACTGCGGCGGTCTCGGTTTCAGCCCCGATACCGCTCGTCCCATAGGCGATGCCGAGCCCGACCCGGGCGCGGCCCACGAGCCGGTCGAGGCGGAGTGCGACCGACGTCGGGCGATAAGGCTTGAGCCCCGGCGAGTTGTCGGGCGGGACCGCCTCCGACGCCCCCCAGAAGCGGGTCAGCCCTACGTCGACGCCCAGCCCCCATTGGTGCTGCGCTTCCACGGTCCGGCCGAGCGCGAGCAGCACCAGGACCAAGCTCCCCGTTCGCACGACTCTTCGCATGGCGTCCTCCAGTCGCATCTGCGCCCTCCAGGTGAATGGCGGGGAGGCCGGCGGCCTCCCCGGTTGAGTGCGTGGGGCTCACCGCATCTCGAGCTTCAACGCGCCGTTGGTCGCGTTGTTCTCGCCCTTGACGATCCAGTTGTATCCGGGCTTGAACTGGCCGACCACGGCGTCCTGCACCGCGTTGCCCACGAACTCGTCCTGCGTCGTGATGAAGGACCAGACAGCCTGGAGGATCTTCTGGATGGCCTTGGCTCGGTTCCAGACCCTGGTCAGTCCGGTGGTCGTGTCGCGCCCCGCGGTGTTGCTGTTGTAGTACGAGTCGATCAAGCTCAGGAGCGTCTTCACGCCGTTCGCGTCCATCTTGATCTGACAGGCGGTGTCGTCGTCCTCGATCACCACGACGCGCATGCTCTGGCCGGGATGCTGGATCCGGTAGGCATCGAGCTGGGCCTGGCTCGCCAGCAGCACGCTGCCGGTCCACGAGGTGGTGTTCTGATCGAACCAGTACGGCACCGTCTGCTTCTCACCCGAGCATTGGTAGTCCTTGAGCGAGTCGGTGGCCCCCGCCTGACCGAGCATGTGCACCTCAAACTCGGGCGATCCCTTCAACCACCCCTCAAACGTCCCGACGAAGGAGGCCGCGGTCATCCAGAGGCCGGGGAGCGGCCCCGAGCCTCCGGCGCCCGAACAGGCCTGGGCCTGAACCCCACCCGACGGGCTCGCGGGAACTTCCTGGGGACACGCCTCGACTGCCTGCCCGCCGACTGCCCGTCCGGCAGCGTCGAAGTCGGTCTCGACCGGGACGAGGGCCAACACCGGGGTTGTCGGCGGTGTGTCCGGGTCCAGCACCAAGCGGTGCCCGGCGGGATCGAACGCGACGGGAGCCTCGTGGTCGTGCAGCGCGGTGGCGACGAGCACGTTGCCGTCTCCGGCCCATCGGGCGCGGTGCTCGGGGACGGGCAGGTAGAGCTCGAGCGCCGGCGCAGCGAGGGCCTCTGCCGTGACGCTCGAAGTCGAGGCGCCGGTGGCGCGGGCGATGTCCGCGGCCGCGGGCTGGGCCCCCTCGGCGAGCAGCCGCTGGAAGTGGAGCTTGTGCTCCCGGATCGGGGAGCGGTCGAGGTCCTGCTTGAGACGGCGGCGGAAGGCGGGCTCCGAAAGCGCGCGCGCCAGCCTGCGGGCGAGCTGCTCCAGCCGCTGGCGATCTCCCTCGGTGGCGGCGGCCTTGGCTGCGGAGAGCGCGGGATCGTCGGCGGCGGTTGGCGTGGCGCTCCGGTCGGCGCAGGCGGTGAGCGCTGTCAGCAGCGCGAGGAAGGTGAAGCGGGTCCTGCCGGACATGAGTCCTCCTTAAGGTGGGTCACGCGCCGACGGCCGGCGGTGGGGCGGTGACGGCAACGCCAAGGTAGGAGTGGGGATCAACCGTCCGGGGATGCAAATGGCGCAGAGGGATGCCAAAAAAGCGGCGGGCGCCACTCGAGCGGCGCCCGCCGCAGGTCCCGCGGGTCGTGGAGCAAATTTCAGGTGGCGAGACTTATTTCTGCCTCAGAACTCGAACCGCTCCATCTTCGCCAGCGCGAGGCGGAGGGGGAGCAGGGTCGCGGCAAAGCAGAGCACGACCGCCGCCAGGAGGGGCACCAGCAGCTCAGCGCCCCACTGGACCGCCCCGCCCGATTGCTCGGCGTGGATCTCGGTGGCGACCGCGGGCGCCTCCAGCATGATGATCAGCGCCAGGAGCAGGACGCTGGTCATCATGTACACGAGGCCGCCGAAACTGGTCGGGATCTGCGCCGCGTTCTCGGTGTCGAACCGGGGGTAGAAAGCCCCGAAGCTCAGGGCCAGCGCGCTCGCCGCGAGGGTGAAGAGCACCATGGTGACCACGCTGACGAGGGCCATGAACGGCGAGGCCCGCAGGATGCCGTTCGTGACCATGGTGATGAGTAGCGCGAGTACCAGCAGCGGGACCGTCCCGATCCAGTACTTGCTCCATAGCATCGAGCGGAGATCGAGCGGGCTCGAGCGCAGCAGCCACATCTGCCGCCCCTCGAGCGAGACCGAAGGGAACAGAAACCGCGCGGCGATCGCCGCGAGCACGAAGCCGGCGAGCCCGAGATTGAGGAACACGACGAGCGTGACCACCGTGACCGGTACCCGTTCGCCGGAGAACAGGGGCAGGGCCTGGACGTTGAACAGGTACACCACGACCAGCACGCCGAGCAGGATGAGTTGGCTCCACTGTGTCGGGTCGCGGAAGAAGAGCCGGGTATCCTTGAGGATGAACTCGCGTCGCTCGGCCGGAAGCCACGCGAGCATCGCGCTCAGCGCCGTGACCCACCCCCGGCCCCCGCTTGCGGCCGGGGCGCCTTCCTGCGCTTTGGAGAACGCGTGGCGATAGAGCCAGCGGAAAAGCACCCCGCCCAGGACCAGCGCTGCCGCCGCCGTGCCCCACAGCGCGGCAATCGGCCGCGGGTCCGCGACCCGCAGCAGCCAGTTCATCAGCATCCGCATCGCCCACTCGCTCGGCAGGAGCGGGTTGGTCGGCGTCTGGAGCATCGCCACGAACTCGGTGAGGGAGCGGAAGCCCTCCGGGCGCACCAGCAGCTCCGGCTGCGCCATCCGCAGCAGCAGCACCAGGCCGCCGATCGCGCCGACGGCGATCAGGCTCAGCAGCTCCTTCGCCCGCCGCGCGGGCACGATGTTCACGAGCAGCAGCGTCAGCGTGCTGCCGACGACCGCGGGCAGGATGAGAAACGGGAGAAAAGCGGCCAGGACGATCACCGGCCAGAGGGGGCCGCCGTGGTACACGATCCCATAGGCCGCGAACAGCGGCACCGCCAGGAGGGCGACCATCCACGACGAGTGCAGCGTCGTCTCGACCAGCTTGGCGAGATAGAGCCGGATCGAATGCACGGGGGACGCGGCCAGCAGGTCGAGATCCTTCGCCAAGAAGAAGCTCGAGAGTGCCGTGATGACGTTCGAGAGGAGCAGGATCGAGGAGAAGGCGAGGAGCGCGAGGCCCAGGAGCTTGGTGGCCAGCAGATCACCGATGTCGGCGACGCCCCGGAAGTAGCGAAGCACCCGATAGACGACCCCGAACACCCCTGACCAGAATGCCACCGCCAGCAGGGCGAGCAGGAGGAACCGCGGACCGGCTCCCGCGCGCTGCTCCAGGAGCCGCGCGCGGGCGCCCTGCCACTTGGGCCTGAGCACCATCCACAGGCCCGGACCGCGGTACTTGCGGAGGTCCATGCGCGTCAGGCGCCCAGGATCGAGTCGAGCTGGTGGTCCCGGAAGCCGCCGGTCAGCCGGAGGAACAGGTCCTCCAGGCTCGAGTCCCCGGACGCGGTCTGCTCGCGCAGCTCGGCCATCGTGCCCTGCGCCAGGATTCGGCCGGTCTGCATGATCGCGATCCGGTCGCACATCCCCTCGGCCACCTCGAGCGTGTGAGTGCTCATCAGGACGGTGCCGCCGCGGTTCACGTACTGGCGGAAGAGATCCTTGAGCAGGCGGGCGCCCTTGGGGTCGAGCCCCACCATCGGCTCATCCACCACGATCACCTCGGGCCGGTGCACGAAGGCGCTCGCGATGATGAGCTTCTGCCGCATCCCGTGACTGTACGACTCGGTGAGCTGGTGTTTCCAGGGCACCAGCTCGAAGAGATCCAGCAGCTCGTCGATCCGGCGCTCGAGCGTGGCGTCCTGGACGTTGTACAGCGCCGCCACGAAGCGGAGGAACTCCGCGCCGGTGATTTTGTCGTAGACGAACGGCCGGTCGGGGATGTACCCGAGCCGCCGCTTGGCGACCAGGGGCTGGTGGTTGAGGTCGATCCCGCCGATCTCGATGCGCCCGGAGGTGGGCAGGATGATCCCGGCGATCATCCGGAAGGTCGTCGTCTTGCCGGCGCCGTTGGGGCCGAGGAAGCCGAACAGCTCCCCTTTGCGGATGGTGAGGTCGATACCGTTCACAGCGGTGAACGAGCCGTAGCGCTTGGTCAGCTTAGTCAGCGTGATCACTACGTCTCCGGCGTACGATGGCTTCCACCAGGGCCCGGTCCTCGTCGCGCTCCACCACGATGCGGAGCTCGCTGGGGCAACCGCCTTGGCCCAGGTCGGGGAACGTTTCGGCGAGCAGCTCGGCCGATTCCTCGAGACTCAGTTGCCCCGCGCCCGCGCCCACCAGCGGTGCCGCGATGCGACTCAGTCCCCAGTCGCCCGCCCGCTGCCAGGCCGACACCAGGGCGCGACGGACGACCTCCCGGCCCGTTCCCACGTTGCGGTCGCGGACGACGACGTGGAGCACGAACGGTGCCGGGAGGTCGCCCCCGCCCGTGACGACGGCGGCGCCGGCGTCGAGCGGCGCGCTGACGCGCCGCAGCGCGGCGAAGCGCTCGCCCGCCTGCCGATCCAGCCGGCTCATTTCGGGGGAAACGGGATTGAGGGTCTCGTCGGCTGCCCGGACGACCGCGTCCGCTGTGACGAACGCGAGATCGTCCACCACCACCAGGATCACCGCCCGGTCAGCTCCTGCCCTCGGCGATAGGCGAGCCGTGCTTCGTCAGGCCGGCGAAGCCGGTCCAGGACCCGTCCCATCAGGTTATACACCCGGGGCTGCCGGGGGTCGAGCGCCAGCGAGCGCTCGAGCGCCACGACCGCGTCCTCGGGCTGCCCGGTCTGATTCAGGGCTTCGGCGAGATAATTGAAGGCG
The DNA here is from genome assembly GCA_041498715.1 of Gemmatimonadota bacterium. Classification (GTDB taxonomy): domain Bacteria; phylum Gemmatimonadota; class Gemmatimonadetes; order Gemmatimonadales; family GWC2-71-9; genus DASQPE01. The sequence continues at coordinate 9,000 of JBGQIW010000048.1, forward strand.
ACCGGGTTCCGGGGCTGATGCGCGGCCGCCCGGTCGAGCGTGGCCGCCGCGTCTGCGGCGAGGCCCTTCCGCCACAACAGGAGCCCGAGGTCGAGCAGCGCCTGCCCATGGGCGGGGGCGAGTCGGAGCGCGCGGCGCAGATCCGCCTCGGCGTCCGCGATCCGCCCCTGGCGGATCAGCACCGAACCCCGGAGCACCAGGGCATCCGCGCTTTCGGGCTCGCGCCCGGCCGCGGCGTCGAGTAGCGCCAGCGCCTGGTCCGGGTGCCCGTCGGCCTCGGCCCGGGAGACGTCCCGGGCCAGCCTGGTGGTCGCCGTCTCTGCCGCAGGCGCCACAGGCAGGGACGGGTTGGCTGGAGCCCGCGCCGGGGGGACCGGAGCGGGAGTCGCCGTCGCGCGAACCGGCGGCGAGGGCGTATAGGCGCTTGGCGGGCGGACCGGGGGCCGGAAGAGGTCGTCCGTGCTTTCCCGCACGCGTTGCCGGCGGCGGCGCGTTCGTGGCATTTCGAGACTCCGTAAGTGACCGGGCTTCCCTATGCTACGGCCGGTTTCGCGAATGCGGAAGGAGGCGCCCCAATCCCGCTCCCCGACCCCCGCGGATTGAACCGGGGCGGGGGGGCCGGTACGTTACAGGGCTATGGCTCAGGAATACCTCGTCGTTCGCGGCGCTCGAGAGCACAACCTCAAGGACATCTCGGTCCGGATCCCCCGCAACCGACTCACCGTCATCACCGGACTCTCGGGCTCGGGCAAATCCTCGCTGGCGTTCGACACGATTTACGCCGAGGGACAGCGGCGGTACGTGGAGTCGCTCTCGGCATATGCCCGCCAGTTTCTCGGCCTGATGGAAAAGCCGGACGTCGACGCGATCGAGGGCCTCTCCCCCGCCATCTCGATCGAGCAGAAGACTCAGGGACAGAATCCGCGCTCCACCGTGGGCACCGTCACCGAGATCTACGACTACCTGCGGCTCCTCTGGGCCAGGGTGGGCGTGCCGCATTGCCCCAACGACGGCAGCCCGGTCAGCCGGCAGAGCGCGGCGCAGATCACCGACGCCGTGCTGGCCTGGCCGGAGGAGACGCGCATCGAGGTGCTCGCGCCGCTCGTGCGCGGGCGCAAGGGCGAGTTCCGCGATCTCCTCGAGGACGTGCGGAAGCGCGGGTTCGTGCGGGTGCGGGTGGACGGCGAGACCTACGACGTGGCGTCGGTGCCGACGCTCAACCGGCGCCAGAACCATGACATCGCCGTGGTGGTGGACCGGCTGGTCGTGCGGGCTGCCGACCGCTCTCGCCTCAACGACTCCATCGAGACCGCGCTCAAAGCTGCCGAAGGCGTCGTCGAGGTGGTCCGCCACGGAGGGGCGGGCGGGAACGGGGCCGACGGATCCGAGCCGCCCTCGCGCCGAGCCGCTAGCCGGCCGGCCGCCGACTCCGTGCTCTTCTCGGAGCGATTCGCCTGTCCGGTCTGCGGCCTCTCGTTTCCCGAGCTCGAGCCGCGCCAGTTCTCGTTCAACTCGCCGTTCGGCGCCTGTCCGGACTGCCACGGGGTCGGTACCCGCCGCGAGGTGAACGCCGATCTCATCCTCGGCGACCCCAGCATCTCGATCCTCGAGGGCGTCATCCTGCCCTGGGGCGAGCCGACCGGGTACCTGCGCAAGGTGGTGCTTCCCACCCTCGCCAAGGCGTTCAAGTTCGATCTGAGCGCGCCCTGGGGCGAGCTCAGCGAAGAGGCCCGGGGAGCGATCCTCTACGGCGCGCCCGGGCGGTTCCGCTTCTCCGTGGACGGCGGCCGGGGCAAGGACTTCGAGAGCGAGTGGGAGGGCGTCCTCAAGAACGTCGAGCGGCGCTACCGCGAATCGACCAGCGATTCGGTGCGCGAATCGCTGGAGGAGTACATGATCGAGCAGCCGTGCCAGTCGTGCGGGGGCAAGCGGCTCCGGCCCGAGAGCCTGGCGGTGCTCGTCAACGGCCGCAGCATCGGGGACGTCGTGGACCTCCCGGTCTCCCAGGCGCTCGCGTTCTTCGAGAGCATCCCCCTGCGCTCCAACGGCACCGCGGGCGTCGACCCCGAGATCGCCGGCCCGATCCTCAAGGAGGTGGCCGACCGGCTCCGGTTCCTCCGCGACGTCGGCCTCGACTACCTCACGCTCGGCCGCGGCGCCACCTCGCTCTCCGGGGGCGAGACCCAGCGGATCCGGCTCGCCACTCAGATCGGCTCGCGTCTTGTCGGCGTGCTCTACATCCTCGACGAGCCGAGCATCGGGCTGCACCAGCGCGACAACGAGCGCCTCCTCGGCACCCTCAAGGGGCTCAGGGATCTTGGGAACACGGTCATCGTGGTCGAGCACGACGAGGACACGATCCGGGCGGCGGACCACGTCATCGACCTCGGCCCCCGCGCCGGACGGCTCGGCGGCGAAGTCGTCGCCGAGGGCGTGGTGGACGAGATCCTCCGGCACCCGTCATCGCTCACGGCGCGGTATCTCCGGCGGGAGCTCCGCATCCCGGTGCCGCCGGGCCGCCGCCTGGCCGACCGCAAGCGCCGGCTCCGGCTGGTCGGCGCGCGCGCGAACAACCTGAAGAACGTCACGGTGGACATCCCCCTCGGACTTTTCGTCGCGGTGACGGGCGTGTCCGGCTCGGGCAAGTCCACCCTCGTCACCGACATCCTGTATCGGGCGCTGGCCCGGCATTTCTATCGGGCCAAGGTCGTCCCGGGCGCGCATGCCCGGCTCGAGGGACTCGATCTGATCGACAAGGTGATCGACATCGATCAGAGCCCGATCGGGCGGACGCCGCGCTCGAACCCAGCGACCTACACCGGTCTCTTCACGCCGATCCGCGAGCTGTTCACCGCGCTGCCCGAGGCCAAGATGCGGGGCTATGGGCCGGGGCGCTTTTCCTTCAATGTGAAGGGCGGCCGGTGCGAGGCGTGTCAGGGCGACGGGCTGGTGAAGATCGAGATGCACTTCCTGCCCGACGTCTACGTCCCCTGCGAGGTGTGCAAGGGTCGGCGCTACAACCGGGAGACATTGGAGGTCCGCTACAAGGGGCGCAGCATCGCGGACGTGCTCGAGCTCACGGTGGCGGACGCGCTCGAGTTCTTCGGCGCGCAGCGGCGCATCGCGGAGAAGCTCGAGCTCCTGAACGATGTCGGTCTGGGGTACATCCACCTCGGCCAGGCCGCCACAACGCTGTCGGGCGGAGAGGCCCAGCGGGTCAAACTGGCCACTGAGCTGGCCAAGCGCGACACGGGCCGCACGCTCTACATTCTGGACGAGCCGACCACGGGGCTTCACTTCGAGGACGTGCGCCTTCTCCTCGAGGTGCTCCACCGCCTGGTGGACAAGGGCAACAGCGTCGTCATCATCGAGCACAACCTCGATGTCCTCAAGACCGCCGACTGGATCATTGACCTCGGTCCAGAGGGTGGGGACGAGGGCGGCCGGATCGTGGCCCAGGGAACCCCCGAGGAGGTGGCGGGAACCAAGGGCAGCTATACGGGGGAGTTCCTGAGGAAGGCACTGGAACTGCGTAAACAGTGAACAGTGAACAGGGGCTGTCGATGCTCGGAGCCCCCGTTCACCGTTTACTGTTTTGTCGGCCCGAAGCTCGCCGTCTTGGCCGCGGGATCCACCCTGAACCGGATCCACATCCCCGAGAGCCCGTGCCCGGGCACCCCGCAGAAAATCCGGTAGCTCCCTTGGTCCGGCGCGGTGAAGCGTATCACGTCCTTGCCGAACTGCGGCAAGCCCTGGGTCACGTCCTTGGTGTACGCCGCCGGGATCGCCGGGTCGCCGCCAATGTTGGGGATCGGATCCTTGTCGGCGATGACCTCCGCGCTGTGCGGGGTGCCGTCCTCGTTCACGAAATTGATCACGACCTTGGTCTTCGGCGGTACCACCAGGGCCGCACCGCCATCGGTATAGCCGTCGAAGTTGAAGGGGCTGTTCGCGCCGGGGGCGCCCGCCGCCAGCTTGAACGTGGCAGTATTCGTGGCTGGGTCGTAGGTGAGCCATTGCGACGCGTCACCTTGGGGCGCGGGTGCCGCCGCCCCCGCCGGGGCCGACGCCGCCGGCTTGGCTTGGGCGCAGGCAGCGCTCGCCACCCCGCACATCAGGAAAACGATCACCCTCGTGGTCATCGGATCGGTCGGGTTATGAGGAACCCGTAACCTAACGGCCTCCCGGCTCAGCGGTCATCCTCGCGCCCGCTCGGTGGACGCCCTACATTAGCCGACGCGGCTGTGCGGGCCAGGTTCTTTGCGGAGGCCCTATGACTTACGACGAGATCGTCGCCCTGCTGGCGTACGCAGGCGGCAACGAGCAGCCCGTCCGCATCACGACGACGGACCGGACCGAAGTGCTCGGCGTGCCCACGAGCGTGGACACGCACATCACCGCCCACGAAGTCTTTCTCCGGCCGCTCGGCCAGGACGATACCGAGATCGCCGTCTCGCTCGGGGCGATCACCACGGTGGAGCTCGCCTGATCCGTCCCTCCGCTCGTCTCGAACTGAAACATTATGAAACGCCCGGCCGTAGGTTTGCTTGCACCGTGACGGAAACGCCAGCCGAGGCAACATGATAGCCGAGCTCATCCCGATCTTCGGCATGATCACCGGGCTGGCCATCGTCCTCGGCGGGATCTACGGATTCGTCCGCTTCTCCCAAGGGCCGGTTGGCCAGGCGCTCGGGCGCCGCATCCAGGGTCAGACCGTGGCCGATCCGAACGTCGTCGCCGAGGTGGCCGAGCTGAGGGACCAGTTGGACCAGGTTCGCCGGCAGCTGGAGGAAACCCAGGAACGGGTGGACTTCACCGAGCGTCTGTTGAGTCAGCAGCGCCCGGCCGAGCGGCTCCCCGGAGCCGGTGCCTGATGGAAGACATCCTTGCGATCGTCTTCATCTTCGGTGGCGGCACGGCCATCGTGCTGGCGTTCAGTCCGATCGGGCGGGCGATGGCCGACCGGATCAGGCACCGAGGCGGTGAGGCGGCACCGGATCCGGCGATGCAGGAGGAGGTGGCGCGGCTCCGCGACGAGGTCGTGGAGCTGCAGGAGCGGATGGATTTCACCGAGCGCATGCTCGCCCAGCGGAACGAGCCGGGCCGCCTCCCGGCGGATTCGTGAGGTAGGGATGGCGATTCCCGCATCCGATATCGCCCCGATGGTGATCACGACCGTTCTCACAGTCGCGGTGGCCGGCACGATCGTGTTGCGCGGGCCCCTGGGCCGCGCGCTTGCGCGGGCGATCGAGCTGGGTGCAGGCGGGGGCGGCCGCCCTCCCGAAGACGAGGCCCGCGTGGTACAGCTGGAGCAGCGGGTGGCCGAGCTCGAGGCGGGCCAGGCGCGGGTGGCCGAGCTTGAGGAGCGGATGGACTTCGCCGAGCGACTGCTCGCCCGACCGGACGCCGCGGGCCGGCTTCCGGGGGGCGGAGAGGCTGGATGAGCGACCGGAACGACGTGGCCGGCAACGTCGCGCTGGCGGTCACGCTCACCGCCGCGGCACTCGCCGCCGGCTTCGCGGTCGTGGCTGTTCATCTCGGCGTGGCCTTCGCGATCCCGGTCGGCATCGTCGGTCTGGTGGCGGGGGCCGTGATCTTCCGGGGCCCGCTGGGACAAGCCCTCGCCCGCCGGCTGGAAGGCGGTGGCGTCCGCTCGGGTGACCAGGAGACCACGCTCCAGGCGCTCGACGAGATGCGCGGGCGGATGGCGGAGCTCGAGGAGCGGGTCGACTTCGCCGAGCGGCTGCTGGCTCAGTCGCGGGAGCCCGACCGCCTGCGCGAATAACGGCCGGGATCCGTCGAGAGGAGGAGTGCCGGTATGGGCCAGAACGACTTGTTCGCGATCCTCCTCGTTGTCGCGGCAGTCTTCACGATCAAGCTTCTGAAGGGGCCGCTCGGGCATGCCATCGCCGACCGTTTGCGCGGCGCGGCGCCGCCCGATCCGGGTGTGCTGGAGGAGCTCGACGCAGTGAAAACGCGGTTGGCGGAGGTCGAGGAGCGGTTAGATTTCGCCGAGCGCATGCTGGCGCAAGGCGAGCAGGCGGAGCGGCTCCCGGGACGAGGCGAAACATGATCACCCGTGAAGACATTCAGGGCTGGCTCGACCGCGTCGAGGGCGGCTCGGCGGCGATCGAGGAGCTGGAACCCAACCTCTGGCGCGTGCGCACCGCTGAGGGCGCGGAGGTCGTGGTGCACTACGCCCCGCCCGTGGTGATTCTGCGGGTGCTCGTGATGGAGCTGCCGGCCAGCGAGCCGAGGCGGAGCGAGCTGTTCCGGCAGCTGCTCGAGCTCAACGCTCGCGAGCTGGTGCACGGCTCGTACGGGCTCGAGGGGGATCACATCGTGCTGACCGATACCCTCGAGCTCGAGAACCTCGACTACAACGAGTTCGAGGCGAGCTTCGATTCGATTACGTTGGCCCTCGCCACGCACCTGGGCGCGCTCGCGCCCTATCGGGAAGGGTGACCCGCGATGGGAATCTTTGATCGCCTGTCCGCCATGATCCGGTCGAACATCAACGACCTGATCACCCGGGCCGAGAATCCGGAGAAGATGCTCAACCAGCTGATCCTCGACATGAAGGGGCAGCTGGCCAAGGCCAAGCAGCAGGTCGCGTCCGCCATCGCCGACGAGAAGAAGCTCCAGGCCGACGCCGAAGGGCTGAAGAAGCAGGCGGAGGACTGGGAGCGCCGGGCCATGCTCGCGGTGCAGGAGGGACGGGACGATCTCGCCAAGCAGGCCCTGGTCCGCTACAACGAGCAGCTCCAGGGCGCGCAGCAGCTGCAGGAGACCTGGGTCAAGCACAAAGCGGAGAACGAGCAGCTCAAGCTCGCGCTGCGCCAGCTCAACGACAAGATCGAAGAGGCCAAGCGCAAGAAGAACATCCTGATTGCTCGCGCCAAGCGGGCCGAGGCCCAGCAGCGGATCCAGGAGACTATGTCCGGGATGTCGGACAAGAGCGCGTTCGAGTCCTTCGACCGGATGGCGGAGAAGATCGAGGCCACCGAGCGGAGAGCGTTGGCGGCGGCCGAGCTGCAGGAGGAGTTCTCGGGGGACGCGCTCGCGAAGCAGTTCGAGGCGCTGGAGTATCACGGCACGGCCGACCAGCAGCTCCTCGCCCTCAAGCAGCGGATGGGTCTGCTGCCGGGGGGCGGCGCCGGCAGCGCCAAGCAGCTGGGCACCGGCCTCGACGCCACCGTCCACGATGCCGAGGTGATCGAGGAGACCGGCGGCGACCACAAGCCGTGACCCGGAGCGGCTCCGCGATTCCCGAGGGGCGGCCGCTGCGGCCGCCCCTTCACGCTTAGAATTCCCGCCCCATGAGCCAGCCGATCCGCTATCTCATCGTCGCCGACGGCGACTTCGGTCCGATGACGTCCAAGACCGCCAACGCCATCGTGCGCTATCAGCCGGACCGGGTCGTGGCGGTGCTCGACCGCCGCCTGGCCGGCCGGACCGCCGGCGACGTCCTGGGCTTCGGCGGCGCGATCCCGGTGGTGGGGTCGGTGAAGGAAGGGCTCGCCCGGGGCGCGAACACCGTGCTCATCGGCATCGCGCCGGTGGGCGGGCGGCTCCCGGACGAGTGGCGAGCCTGGCTGGCGGAGGCGCTGGACGCCGGCTGCGACCTCGTGAGCGGGCTCCACACGTTCCTGCAAGACGATCCGCTGCTGGCGGCGAGGGCGAAAGCGGGCGGGCGCCGGATCCTCGACTTGCGGCGGCCCCCGGGGGATCTGCCGGTCGCCTCCGGGCGCGTCAAGGAGCTGGACGCGTACGTGGTGCTGACCGTCGGCACCGACTGCAACGTCGGGAAAATGACCGCCCAGCTCCAGCTCGTCGACCAGCTCAACCGCCGGGGAGCGCGCACCCGCTTCGCGGCCACCGGCCAGACCGGCATCATGCTCGAGGGCTGGGGGATCGCGGTGGACGCGGTGATTGCGGACTTCATCGCCGGGGCGGCGGAGCGGGTCACCCTGGAAGGCGCCGTGAACGCCGACATCGTGCTGGTGGAAGGCCAGGGGAGCATCAATCACCCCGGCTATTCGGGGGTGACGCTGGGGCTGCTGCACGGGGCCTGCCCCGACGGCCTCATCCTCTGCCACCAGGTCAGCCGCGTCTACATCGGCGACTACCGCGAACAGGCGTGGCTCCGGATTCCTCCGCTCTCGCACTATGTCCGGGTCTACGAGAGCATCGGCTCGATGGTCCACCCGACGCGGGTGCTGGGGATCTCCCTCAACACGTACGACCTGTCGGAGACGGATGCGCGCGGGGCCTGCGAAGCCGCCGAGCGGGAGACCGGGTTGCCCACCACCGACCCGGTCCGGTTCGATCCCGCTCCCCTGGTCGACGCTGTTCTCCGCGGGCGCGAAGCCAAGGTCGCCCGTGCCGTCGTTCCGGCGAAATAGCGCCCCACCGCAGGAGGGCGGTACGATGACGGGGCGCGGCCGACGATACCGTCGGTCGTGCCCCGGCGTGTATTGCCCGTCCCTTCCTCCCTTCCTCTCGCCCGCCTCGTCGGGCTCAGCCGAGTGGCCGAGCCGCTGGGCGTCTGGCTCGAGGCGGCGCGCCCGCCCGTTCGGCTCGTGGTGCCGGGGCCGGGCGGCCGCCGCCTCCTCCTCTTCGCTTCCGATCTGGGCACGCTGCTCGCGCTCACGCCCCGCGTCGCCGTCTGGGACCGCGGCGCGGTCCGCGTCCTCGCCACCCGCGCACTGGGCCGGGCCCGGCGGATCGCCCTCCGGCTCGACGCCGGCGCGCTTCCCGCGCGCGGTGATGTGTCGAGCCGACAACCGATTGACTGTGTCGCGGAGGGCCCCCTAGCTTAGCGGCGTGTCCCTTGTCCTTGACGTTCAGGCAATTGTGGAGCGCGCCGCCGAGTTTCTCCGGCTCGACGGCGCCGAGCTCACGCGAAAGCTCGCCCAGGTCGTCATCATCTGGCTCCTGGCGTGGCCGGCGGCGCGGCTCATCCGGCTGGCGGCGCGCCGGATCGAGCACATGGTGGAGGATGGCGACCCCACGGTCACCACCCTGCGCGAAAAGCGCAGCCTCACGATGGCGCAGCTGCTGCGGACGGTCGGGGGCACGACGGTGCTGCTGGTCGCGTTTCTGCTCACGCTCAATCTGTTCGTCGAGATCGGCCCGCTGCTGGCGGGCGCGGGCATCATCGGGCTCGCCATCTCGTTCGGCGCCCAGAGCCTGGTGAAGGACTTCATCTCCGGATTCTTCATCCTGTTCGAGGACCAGTTCGTCGTGGGCGACGTCATCGAGGCGGCCGGAAAGAGCGGGGTGGTCGAACGGATGTCGCTCCGGGTCGTCGTGCTGCGCGATCTCGAGGGGGTGATGCACGTGATTCCCAACGGCGAGATCAAGGTGGTGAGCAACAAGACGCGGGACTGGTCGAGGGCGGTTATCGACGTCGGCGTCGGCCACGAGGCGGACGTCGATCACGCTCTGGATGTTCTCCGGGACGAGGGAGCGCGCTTCTCCGCCGACCCCGGGTGGAGGGCGCGGCTCGACGGACCAGTGGACGTGCCAGGCGTCGAGGTGCTGAGCGAAAACGCCGTGGTGATCCGCGTTCTCTCGCGGACCCAGCCCGGGAGCCAGTGGGACGTGGCCCGTGAGCTCCGGCGGCGGATCAAGAAACGGCTCGACGCCGAAGGGCTCGAGAGTCCGGTCCCGCAGCGAAGAGTGCACGTCAAGGTGGAGGGCTCGGCCGAGCCCGCCGCCACGGTGGCGACCGCGGCGGCGGCCGGGGGAGCCTGATGCTCAACCTCTACAACACGCTCAGCCGCACCGTCGAGCCGTTCCAACCGATCGCGCCGCCCAGGGTGACGTTCTACGCCTGTGGCCCCACGGTCTACAACTACGCCCACATCGGGAACTTCCGGACGTTCCTGTTCGAGGATCTGCTGCGGCGTTGGCTGGACGCGAGCGGGTACGACGTCTTCCAGGTCATGAACCTGACCGACGTGGACGACCGCACGATCGCCGCGGCCCGCGCCCGCGGGGTGTCGCTCCGGCAGCAGGTGGACCCGTTCGCCCGGGCCTTCTTCGAGGATCGCGACTACCTCCGGATCCGGCCGGCGCACGTCTACCCGCGCGCCACCGAGTACATCGAGCCGATGGTGGCACTCACCCGCTCGCTGCTCGACAAGGGCGTCGCCTATCGCAGCGAGGACGGGTCCATCTATTTCGCGATCGCCAAGTTCCCCGCCTACGGCCGGCTGTCGCGGCTGGACCGCCGGGAGCTCAAGACCGGCGCGAGCGAACGGGTCTCGGCGGACGAGTACGCCAAGGAGGACGCGCGCGACTTCGTGCTCTGGAAAGCGGCCAGGCCGGACGATGAGGCGGTCGGCGCCGCCTGGGACGCCCCGTTCGGCCGGGGCCGCCCGGGCTGGCATCTCGAGTGCTCGGCCATGGCGCTGGATCTGATCGGAAAACGGTGCGGTGTGGATGTGCTCGACCTCCACGCCGGCGGGGTCGATCTCATCTTCCCCCACCACGAAGACGAGATCGCGCAGAGCTGCGCCCATACCGGCAAGCCGGAGTTCTCCCGCTACTGGCTGCACGGGGAGTTTCTGGACATCGGCGGCACCAAGATGTCCAAGCGGTACGGAAACATTCTCACCGCGCGAGATCTGCGGGAGCAGGGGGTGGACGCCGGCGCGATCCGCTTGCTCATGTTCCAGACCCACTACCAGCAACGGCTCGACTGGAGCGACGCTGCCTTGGCGGCGGCGGCCCGCGGCTCGGCCCGACTGGGCCGCTTCCGTGATCGGCTGGCAGCCGCTCCGCCGACGGACGCGGCTTCGGAGGACCCGGACAGCAGCCAGCTGGCCGAGCGGTTCCGCGGCCGGTTCGCCGACGCCCTGGACGACAACCTGAACGCGCCCCAGGCGGTGGCGGCCATCTTCGAGCTCCTCCTCCCGGAGGGGAACCGCCTGCTGGACGCGGGGCGACGGGTAGGGCCCCTGCTCCAGGACGCGTGGGGGCTGGTGGATCAGGTCTTGGACGTGGCCCCAACCGCCCGTACCCAGACGGTGATGGTGACCGCCGGCGCCGACCTGACCCTGCCCGCGGCCCCGAGCGGAGCGGGGGCCGGAGCGACCGACGGGATGGCGTCGGAGGATGGGGTGCTGACCACGCCGCCCGAGGTCCCCCCGGCGGATCCGGAGGCGGCGGAGCTCTGGGCGCGGCGGTGGGCCGAGGTGCGGGTGGCCGAGCGACGGCGGGGCAACTACGCTGAGGCCGACCGCATCCGGGCGCTGCTGCGGAAGTATGGTTTCGAGGTCCGGGATGCCAAGGACGGGTCGATCCAGATCATCCGGGTTCAGCACCCTCCGGCGGCTTAGAGGCCCGGCAGGTGGCGGGTCGGCGCCGGCCCAGTTGACGTAGGCTAAATCCCCATCTATCATATGGGTCTGCTCTTTTCGGCCTGCTTTGGCTGACGTAGCTCAATTGGCAGAGCGCCTGTTTTGTAAACAGGGGGTTAGGGGTTCGATTCCCCTCGTCAGCTCGGTGATGCCGAACGCCCGCAGGACGACGCGACCGAACCCCGCCAGGGCGGCGGGGTTCTGTCTCGACAGGGTGAGTGGAGCAGCTTGGGTGGGGTGGCCGAGTGGCTAATGGCAGCAGACTGTAAATCTGCCGGGCTTCGCCCTACGTAGGTTCGAATCCTACCCCCACCACTCGCGCTGGGCGGTCGAGGTGGCAGGAGGCAGGACGATGAAGAACGCGCGGGCGTAGCTCAGTTGGTAGAGCGTCAGCCTTCCAAGCTGAGGGTCACGGGTTCGAGTCCCGTCGCCCGCTTATCGGTTGAGCGGTTCGCTCGCGTAGCTCAGTCGGTAGAGCGCATCCTTGGTAAGGATGAGGTCAC
>JBGQIW010000049.1:0-19470 GCA_041498715.1 Gemmatimonadota bacterium
CCGAGGCGTGGGAGCGTCGCTCGAGGTGCTCGCGCTCCGGCGCGGGCCCGGGGGCCGCTGCCCTGGTTCCTGGGAAACGGTGCATGGTCACATCGAGGAGGGCGAACGGCCCGTCGATGCCGCGCGCCGCGAGCTCCTGGAGGAAACCGGTCTCGCTTCCGATCGGCTCTACAATCTGAGCCGAGTCGAGACCTTCTATCAGCATCGGGCGGACGAGGTGGCGCTGGTGCCGGTGTTTGCGGCGTTCGTCGCCGCGGGTGCCACCGCCCGGCCCGGCCCGGAGCACGAGTGCCTGGAGTGGCTCAGCCCTGACGCCGCGGGGGCACGGTTCGCCTGGCCGCGCGAGCGGCGGGCGCTCGAGGACATCCTGGTCTTGCTGGGCACGGGTACCGCCGGCCCGCTCGACGACGTGCTCCGGGTGTGCTAGCCCGCCGTATCATCCCTTGCCTCGACGTGGCCGGTGGCCGCGTCGTGAAGGGCGTGCACTTCGAGGCGCTACGCGACGCGGGCGATCCGGTGGCCCAGGCGGCGCGGTACGACGCCGAGGGGGCCGACGAGCTCGTCTTCCTCGACATCTCGGCTACGCACGAGGATAGGCGCACCACACTCGAGATGGTGAGCCGGGTCGCCGACTCGGTCTTCATCCCCTTCACGGTGGGTGGCGGCATTCGCTCGGTGGACGACGCCGGCCAGGCACTCCGTGCCGGCGCCGACAAGGTCGCGATCAACACCGCGGCCGTCCGCGACCCCTCCCTGGTGGAGCGCCTGGCCAGCAGCTTCGGCGCCCAGTGCGTCGTGGCGGCCGTGGACGTGAAGCGGATCGATGGGCGTGACACCGTGATGGTCACCGGTGGACGAGAGCGGACCTCACTCGCGGCGATCGAGTGGGTCCGCCGGCTCGAGGCGCTGGGTGCGGGCGAGATCCTGCTCACCTCGATGGATCGCGACGGCACCGGCGCGGGCTATGACCTCCCGCTCCTCCGGAGCGCGGCTGCTGCCGTGCGGATTCCGGTCATCGCGTCGGGCGGGGCCGGCCGGCTGGAGCATCTCGCCGAGGCGCTCGAGGCCGGCGCACACGGGGTGCTGGCGGCGTCAATCTTCCATTTCCAGGGGTCGTCGATCGCCGAGGCGAGGGCGTTGCTGCGGGCGCGGGGGTTCGCGGTAAGAAGCGAGCCCCTCACTTCTCGGTTCTCACCTCCCCCCGGATCCGCGCCACCACGGCGCGGAGATCGCGGACGTTGAGGGGCTTGGCCACCCAATGCACAGCCGCGGCAGGATGGGGGCCCGATGCGCGGGGGTGGCTCGCGATGATCAGCCGGTTGCGCCAGTCGGGGCGGAGCGCGAGCAGCGTGGCGGCAAAGAGATTCCCGTCGGCGGCCACGGCGTGTGCGTCGGCGATGACGAGATCGTAGGCCTCCCCTTCTACCAGCCGTAGCGCCTGGTCTCCGGTGCGTACCGCATCCACCCGATGGCCCTCGGGCGCGAACAGCGCGTTCACCATCCGGTGCACGCCCGCGTCGTCGTCCACCACGAGCACCCGGGTCGGGCGCTCCTCGGTCTGGAGGTCCCCGGCGGCGTCGGGGGCCTCAGCCCGATCCGGATCCGGCAGGTGGAAGAGCGGGAGCGTCACCACGAACTCGGCGCCTCCATCGCTCGACGACCGGTAGGCGATACGGCCCCCGTGCGCCTCGACGAGTCCGTAGCTCACCGACAAGCCCAGCCCCGTGCCCTGGCCGGGCCCCTTGGTCGTGAAAAAGGGAGTGAAGAGCTGCGGGACGTGTGCGGGGGGCACACCCGGGCCGGTGTCCGCCACCTCCAGCGTGGCCCGGTCACCGCTCCGGCTGGTGGCGAGCCGGATCCGCCGCGGTCGCTCCGGTTCCAGCGCACTCACGGCGTGGACTGCGTTGGTGAGCAGGTTGAGCAGGACCTGCTGTAGCTCGTAACGATCGCCGATCACGACCACCGGGTCGGCGTCGAGCGCGCGCTCCAGCTCGATGCCCCGCTGCCGCATCTCGTAGGAGATGAGGAGCGCCGTCCGGGCGACCACGTCGTTCAGGTCCACCGGCTCCTTCACCAGCGAGCTGGGCCGCGCGAAGGTGAGCAGGTTCCGGACGATGCGGGCGGCGCGCTCGGCCTGATCGTGGATCACGCGGAGGTGGTCGCGGGTGGGGTCGGGCAGCCGGCGGGCGGGCTCGAGCAGCAGCTCGGCCAGGCCGGCGATCGACGTGAGGGGGTTGTTCAGCTCGTGCGCGACGCCCGACACCAGCTGCCCGATCGACGCCATCTTCTCGTTCTGGATCAGCTGGCCTTCCAACGCCCTCTGCTCGGTGACGTCCTCCACCAGAATCACCACGCTGCCGTCGGCGGCGGGTCCCCAGAGCGGAGCCGCGGCCAGGCGGAGCCGGCGGCCGTCCCGCTCCCGGCGGATCTCCACCGGCGCGGGCCGCTCGAGCCGCTGCGCGGCGGCGAGGAGCTCGCGCGCCGGTGGTGCGTTATCAGCCAACGCCGCCGTGAACGCGGCCCCCACCAGCGCATCCGGCGGGACACCCGCCAGCGCGGCCAACGCCGAGTTGGCGCGGAGCACCTGACCGTCGGGTCCCACGACACCGAGCCCCTCGGTCAGCGCGTCGAAGGCGGTTTCCCACTCCTCCGTGCTCCGCCGAACCATTTCGAAGAGGCGGCTGTTGGCCACGGCCATCGACGTCTGGGTCGCGATCGTGGACAGGAGCCAGAGGTCCTCCGTCGTGAACGGACCCTCGCGCCGGTCGGCGACGGCGAGCGCGCCGATGGCGCGGCCCTGCGAGCGCAGGGGCGCCACGGCGGCCGACCGTGCCGCCTCCTGGCCGAACAGCACGACCGGCTGACCGGTGGCCTGCGCTACCTCGATCCTCTCCCGGGCTACGGCCAGTCGCACCAGTCCGGAGTCGCCCGCCGCCGAGCGCGCGGCCAGGAGCGGCGCGAGAGTGCCGGCCGCCGCCGCTACGCGGAGCGTCGTGCCGTCGGGCTCGACGAGGGCGACGAGGGCGCCGTCCGCCTGGAGGAATCGGGCCCCGTAGCGGGCCACCTGATCCACGACGCGCTCGAGCTGGATGGACTCGGCGAGGACGTAGCTCAGCTCCTGGAGGGAGAAGAGCTCGCTGATTCGCCGGTCGAGCTGGCGGGCCGCTTCCTGGCGGCCGGCCTCGGCCCGGGCAGCCTGGCGCTCGAGCCGGCGCATGGCGAACCAGACGGCGACGCTCAGGAGGGCGATCGCCCCGATGGCATACGGCCGGCTCGAGGTCAGGGCGACCGTCGTGCAGGCCACGATGGCGAGCGTGGCGATGGCGGCTGCGGGCGGAGCACGGAGGTGTGGCGGACCGGGCACGACGGCACCTCGGCGGGGCGTATGGGGGAAATCTCGCCGCGCGTCGAGTTGACAGGCAAGGGAATGGGGAGTACCCTGTTAGGAAATAGTATTGCATCTGATTCCCATTCTCAATAACTAGGTGCCTCACCGCCTCGCCCGTCTGGCCAGCGTCCTCTTCCTCGCCGGGCTCGCCACCCCGGTCCGTGCCCAGCTCCCCGGACTTGGTGCGGTGGAAGGCGGCGTCAGCGCTCCTGAGGGCCCTGTTGCAGGTGCCGCCGTCCGCCTCGTCGGGGCCGACCGCCGCACGACGACCGACCAGTTCGGGCAGTACCGGCTCGACGACGTGCCGCCCGGCAGCTATGCCCTCGAAATCGCCGCGGTGGGATTCACCCCGACGCGGAGACCGGTACGGATCGTGGGCGACAGCGTCGTCCGGGCCGATGTGGCCCTCGCCCGAGTGGTGCAGCAGCTCGCTGACCTGAACGTCACTGCGCCAGCCGGCCGGAGCCGTGCCGCCCCGATGCCCGATGTGGCCCAGGGCGTCGTCTATGCGGGGCGGAAGGTGGAGGTGATCGAGCTGGACAGCCTGGATCTCAACGCGGCCCAGGATGTTTCCAGGCAACTACTCGCCCGGGTGCCGGGACTCAACGTCGCAGAGACGGGCGGGGCGGGCTTCCCCTCGAACGGGATCGGCTTCCGCGGCCTCAACGCGAGCCAGTCCGTCGAAGTGAACGTGCGCCAGGACGGGTACAACATCGCGGCGGATCCCTACGGGTACCCCGAAGCCTATTTCCTGCCGCCGGCGGAGGCGCTCGAGCGCGTTGAGCTGGTGCGGGGGGCGCCGTCCCTCGGCTTCGGGTCGCAGTTCGGCGGCATGGTCAACTACGTCATCCGCGACGGGTCGCCCGGCGTGCCCGTAGCTCGGAGCCGGCTCACCGGCGCGAGCTACGCGACGCTCGACGGCTTTGGCGACGTCGGCGGGGGCCTGGGGCCGCTCAGCTACTACGGCTTCGCGCAGTTCCGCACCCAGGATGGCTGGCGTCCCAACGGCGACTCGCGGCAGGTCACCGGCTTCGGCCGCCTCCGCTGGCGCGCCTCGCCGGCGCTGCGCCTGGGCCTCGAGTACACGCTGTTTCGTAACCGGATCCACATGCCGGGAGGACTCACCGACGAGCAGTTCAATGCCGACCCCAGCGCGTCGTACCGGGCGCGGAACTGGCTCGGTAGTCCCTGGAACGTTCTCGCCCTGATGGCGGACTACACGCCGTCGGCGAACCTCTCCCTGCGTACGACGCTCTGGGGCAGCCTGAGCCAGCGGTATCTCGTGTGGCGTAACGAGGCCGGCGGCGCCGGCACCGTCGACTCGCTCGATCCGGCGACCGGCCAGTTCGTCCCCCGCGAAGTGGAGCGGGAGCGGTTCACGAACGCGACACTCGAGTCCCGGCTCACCTGGTCCTTCCCGCTGCTCGGGCGGGAGGGAACGCTCGTGGCCGGCGTCCGGGCATTCGCGGGTCGGATGCACCGGCAGGAGGGCGGGCCGGGCTCGAGGGGGTCGGACTTCGATCTCACGCTGTACGGGGGGCCCTACGAAAACGACGTCACGTTCGGCAACACCAACCTCGCGGCCCACGCCGAGCGGCTCCTGCGGGTGGGCGACCGGCTGACGCTCGTGCCCGGGGTCCGGATCGAGTATCTGCACTCGACGACCAGCGGCCACACCGACACGACCTTCTCACCGCTGGCTCGCAACCGGACGTTCGCGCTGCCGGGGACGACCGCCCGGTTCCGCACGTCGGCCACCACCGAGCTCTACGGCAGCGCGGCCCGCTCCTACCGGGCCATCGACTACTCGTCGCTCACGCCCTTCGCGTCGGTGTCGCGGATCGACCCCGGTCTCAAGGATCCGAACGGCTACACCACCGACCTTGGCTGGCGCGGGCGCCTCGCCGCATCGGCGGTCACGTTCGACGTGAGCGTCTTCCGCATCCACTACGGCAACCGGATCGGCCTCGTCTCGGGGACCGATCCGGACGGGACGCCGTTCACCCTGCGCACGAACGTGGGGACGAGCATCCATCGCGGCGTGGAGACCTTCGTCGAGCTCCGGCCGTTCGCCCTCTTCGGTGCGGCGCCCGGCCTGGGCGATCTCTCCCTGTTCAACGCCTTCGCGTTCACCGACGCGAAGTACGCCGACGGTCCGTTCGCGGGGAACCGGGTGGAATACGCGCCGCGGGTCGTGAATCGGGCCGGCGTGACTTATGCTCGCGGTGTGGTCTCCGGCACGTTCCAGGTGTCTCACGTGAGCGAGCAGTTCGGCGACGCGAACAACACGGTGGTGAGCTCGGATGCCAACGTCGGTCTCGTCCCCGCCTACGCCGTGCTCGACCTCTCGCTCCAATCACGGCTCGGCCGCTTCCTGCTCTCGGGCGGCGTCAACAACCTGGCGGACGCCCACTATTTCACCCGGCGCACGGACGAATATCCGGGCCCCGGGATCATTCCCTCGCCCGGCCGCAGTCTCTACGTGTCGCTCGGAGCTGATTTCTAGGCGGGTCTTCCGTCGCGCGCGCCGCTAGCCGACCAGGGCCAGGATCGACGCGGCGAGATCCTCCACCCCCTCGCCGGTGCGACTGCTGGTCAGCTGCACTTGGTCCTCCGGCAGCGCGAGCGCCCGGGCGATCGCGTGAGCCCGCCCCCGCTGGGCCGAGCGGCCCAGCTTGTCCCCCTTGGTGAGCACGGCGAGGACTGGTCGGCCACTTTCGACGAGCAGCGCCTGCATCTCGAGGTCGCTCGCGGACGGGTCGTGCCGCGCGTCCAGCAGCCAGGCGACGCCGGTGAGCGCCGGGCGCTCGCGGAGATAGCGGGTCACCAGGGTCCGGTAGGTTTCTCTCGCCCCCTTGCTTGCGCGGGCGAAGCCGTAGCCCGGGAGATCGACGAGGTAGAACCCCGGCAGGCGGAATGCGTTGAGAAGGGTGGTCTTGCCTGGCGTCCCGCTCACCCGGGCAAGGTTCTTCCGGCCGACGAGGGCGTTGAGGAGGCTGGACTTGCCGACGTTGGATCGACCGATGAACGCGACTTCGGGGAGGGCCGGCTCGAAGCGGACCAGCGGATCGGGGAAGCTGCCGACGAATTCGATGGGGAGGGCGGAGAGGCCGCCCTTCGAGCCGGGACCGGCGCTGGTCAAGCTTCCCGCTTGGTCCTCGGCCGTTCGGTGACGACCAGCGGTGGGACGCCGTCGGCGATCGATTCCTTGGTGATGACCACCTCACGCACGTCGTCGCGGGTCGGCAGGTCGAACATGATGTCCGTCATCATGGTCTCGAGGATCGAGCGGAGACCGCGGGCCCCGGTGCCGCGCTTGAGTGCCTTCTCGGCGACGGCGCGGAGCGCCTCGTCGTCAAAGGTGAGGCCGACGCTTTCGAGCTCGAAGAGTTTTTTGTACTGCTTGGTGAGCGCGTTCTTGGGCTCGACCAGGATCCGCATCAGGGCTTCCTCGTCCAGCGCCTCCAGCGAGACCACGACGGGGAGGCGGCCTACCAGCTCGGGGATCAGGCCGAAGCGGAGCAGGTCGTCCGGCTCGACCTCGGCGTAGGGGTTCTTCTTGTCCAGCTCGGTGCCGCTGGCCCGCCCATTGGAGCTGAAGCCGATCTGCTGCCGCCCGGTGCGGGCCTGGATGATCTTCTCCAGCCCGTCGAACGCGCCGCCGCAGATGAACAGGATGTCCTTGGTGTTGATCTGGATGTATTCCTGCTGCGGGTGCTTGCGGCCGCCCTGGGGCGGCACCGACGCGACGGTGCCCTCGAGGATCTTGAGGAGGGCTTGCTGCACGCCCTCGCCCGAGACGTCCCGGGTGATGCTCGGATTCTCCGACTTCCGCGCGATCTTGTCGATCTCGTCGATGTAGACGATGCCGCGCTCACACTCGGCCACGTTGAAGTCGCCGGCCTGGAGCAGCCGCACGAGGATGTTCTCGACGTCCTCGCCCACGTACCCCGCTTCGGTGAGGGTGGTGGCGTCGGCGATGGTGAAGGGGACGTCGAGAATGCGGGCGAGGGTCTGGGCGAGCAGCGTCTTGCCGACGCCGGTGGGGCCGAGGAGCAGGATATTGGACTTGTCCAGCTCGACTTCGGCTTCCCGCCCGTTGGAGGCGTTGATCCGTTTGTAGTGATTGTAGACGGCGACCGCGAGGGTCCGCTTGGCCCGCTCCTGCCCGATCACGTACTGGGCCAGCACGTCCTTGATTTCGGTGGGTGTGGGGACCTGGGTGATGCTGTCCGCGACCTCCCGCTCTTCGTCCTCGGCGAGGATCTCGTTGCAGAGCGTGATGCACTCGTTGCAGATATAAACCGACGGGCCGGAGATGAACTTCCGGACCGAATCCTTCGACTTACCGCAGAAGGAGCAACGAAGGTGCTTGTCGTTGGACATGGTTGGCGGCTTGAGTAAGCGTCCCGAAAGCTGGCCCCCGCTCAGGAGGGCGTCAAGGTCTCTTTTGCGCCGTTCTTACTCGGCACGACGAGGTCCTTGCGGGCCGAGAAGACGGTGTCGATGAGCCCGTAGGCCTTGGCCTCCTCGGCGCTCATGAAGCGATCCCGGTCCATGTCCCGTTCGATCGTCTCGATCGGCTGGCTCGTGTGCTTGGCATACAGCGTGTTCATCTTGGAGCGCAGATAGAGGATCTCGCGCGCCTGGATCTCGATGTCGGCGGCCGTGCCCTGCACGCCGCCCGATGGCTGGTGGATCATGATGCGGGAATGGGGCAGCGCGCTCCGCTTCCCGGCCGCGCCGGCGCACAGTAGGAACGAGCCCATCGACGCCGCCATCCCCATGCAGATCGTGTTCACCGGCGCGCGGAGGTGCTGCATCGTGTCGTAGATCGCCATGCCCGCGGAGACGACCCCGCCGGGCGAGTTGATGTAGAGGTAGATGTCCTTTTCCGGATTGTCCGCCTCGAGAAACAGCAGCTGGGCGATGATGATGTTCGCGACGTCGTCGTTGATCGGCGCGCCCAGGAAGACGATCCGGTCCATGAGGAGCCGGGAGAAGATGTCGTAGGTCCGCTCGCCGCGGCTCGAGCGTTCGATGATATACGGAGGATACAAAGTGGCCGTCATCAGGTGCTCGCCTCTTCAACCGTGGACTGCGAGAGGAGATGGCTGAAGACCTTCTCCTCGGTGATCGCCCGCTCCAGCTCCGGGAGCCGGTTGGATTTCTGTAGGGAGGCGTACAGCTCGCCGGTGGGCATGTTCCGTGCCGCCGCCAGCGCCGTGATCCGCTGGTCGAGATCGGCCTCCGTGGCCTTGAGCGCCTGCGCCTCCACGACCGCATCCAGCACCAGGTCCCGCTGCACCTGCTGCACGGCGACGGGCCGGAACTGGGCCTCGAAGCCGGCGAGCTGGTCGTCCGGCACCTTGTAGAGGTGGGCGTAGCCGTGTAACACGCGGTGCACGAGTGAATCGGGGGCGGGTACCCGGTTCGCTTCGATGATCTGGGACAGCAGCGCCTGTCGCAAGGCAGCATCAGCTTCCCGCCCCGCTTCCCGCTCGAGGTCCTGGCGCACGGCGGTGCGGAGCGCGGCCAGGCTCTCGAACTCCCCCACCTCTCGAGCGAAGGCATCGTCGAGCGGGGGCAGCTCCTGCCGCTTCACCTCGAACAGGGTGAGCCGCACTTTGCGCGTCTTTCCGCGACGGGACTCGTCGGGATGGTCGTCGGGGAAGCGAACCTCGGTTTCCACGGTCTGGCCCGGGAGGAGCGTCATGATCCGTTCCTCGAGCTCGGGGATGGCCTGGCCCTCTCCGATGACGAGCGTGTAGGGCTGCGCCTGGCCGGCCTGGTCGCCCTCGAGGGGGGCCACCTCGACCCGCACCATCTGGCCGGGCGTGGGACGCGCCGCCTCGACCGGGAGCCACGCGGCCTTGTCCTCCCGCACGCGATTGAGCTGCTCCTCCACCATGGCGTCGGTGACCGCCGCTACGGTGCGCGTCAGGCGGAACCCGCCCAGCCGCCCGAGCTTGAGGTCGGGCCGCACCTCGACCAGCAGCTCGAATTCGATCGGGCTGCCGGCTTCGAACTTCAGGTTTCGGATTGAGGGATCGGCGATCGGCTTGAGCGATTCGGTCTGGCGGGCGGTTTCCCAGCCCTCGCGGATCAACTCTTCCAGCACGCTCTGCCGGATCGCGTCGCCGAACCGCTTCCGCACCACGGCGGCGGGCGCCTTGCCCTGGCGAAAACCGGGCAGCCGGGCTCGCGTCGTGTAGTCCTTTATAGCGCGGTCCTCGGCCTGGCGCACGCGATCCACCGGGACGGTCACCCGGAGCGACTTCGATGCGGCGTCCTCGGCGGTTTTCTCGACCACAATGTCCGTCATGCGGGAGAATCTACCCCTGTGCCCTGCGGATGGGCAGATGGGAAACCGCCGCCTCTCCGGCGGCGACGGGCAAGGTAGAGCGCAATGCCGCGCCGCAAGCCGCGAGCAGCGCCTGAGGGGAAAACGAGGGCGCGAGCCGCCTGGACAGACGTCATCGAGGGCGCGACGCGCGGCCGAGTCCGGTGGCCTAACCCATTGTCGGTATTGAGTCTGGGACGACTCACCCAGGGCTCGCCCGCGCAGCCGTGGGCGACCCGATCCGCGCGCGGTATGCTCGTTGCCGCTCGGAGCGGGTGATTCCCGCCGAGACGTCAGAGTCCAAGGAGTGGACTATGGTCCCATCGCCGCGCCGCTCGTGGTTTGTCCTGTTCGCCGGGGCGGCGCTCTTGAGCGCCTGCACCCCAGAGCCGGTGGCCCCTACCGTCGCCCAGGTCACCGACTACATCGCCGCCGTCACCGCCCGCAGCGGCCAGGTCACGGCCGTGCTGCGCGACAGCGCGCCGCCGGCCGCCTCGTTCGGGCCCACCGCCGAGGTCACCGGCGGCGGCCCGGTGCCGCACGGCGGCAACGCGAAGATCAGTCTGAAGGGCGGATCGGCCTTCACCCGGGTGTACGTCTCGACGCCGATGGGCGCGGGCTGCTGGGACGTCTCGCTGCCCGACGGGGTGACGGTCGAGGATCTGGTACTGGATCTGAGTCCGAAACTCCGAGGCGGCCGGCTCAAGGTGCGTTACACGCTGGAGGGGCCGAGCGGCGTCGGCGGGGCGGCGGAAGAGGAGCTCGACGTCGGGAGTTGAGTGCGAATGCCGGGAGTCGAACCCGGACCCCTTGCGGGACAGGATCCTAAGTCGTGAGGAACTGACGGTCAGCCACGGACTGCCGCGCGTTTCCAACCACTTACGAATCGAGCGAGCCCGCGAAGGCGGTCAGGCGCGGACTGCGCGGGGCCGCGAGGAACAACTGTTGTTCTTCGAGGTTGGAGGAGATGGTCAGTAGGGGAGAGGCGAAGACCCCGCGGCAGCGGCGTCTTGTTTTATGATCGCTGCGGAGCGAGCGTCAGCGATTGAGGCCCGGCGAGATCGAAGCTGCTTAGTGCCTCTGCGCATGGGCCCGCAGCGGCGGCGAAACCCATAGCCAGGCCGCTGAGACCGAGCCCGGCCCAGATGCTCTGCCGGGCGATGCGCATGGTCCGACGGCTGATCGCAATCGCCTCGGCGATCCGGGTCGGATCGTCACCGAGGACTACGACGTCTGCCGCCTCAGCCGTGATCCCGCCACCGCCCGACGCGAGCGCGATGCCCACCGTTTCGCTGCTCAGCGCCGGCGCGTCGTTGGTCCCGTCACCCACCATGAGCACGCGCTCACCCGCCTTCACGAAGGCGCGCACCTGCGCAACCTTGTCTTCGGGCAAGAGGTCACCCCGCGCCTCGTCGATCCCCACCGCGCGCGCCACGTCTTCGGCGTTCGCCTGGGCGTCGCCCGAGAGGAGCAAGGTGCGCCAGACGCCGAACCGGCGCAGCTCGGCGAAGAACCCTGCGAGTCCGGGCCGGAGCGCGTCGGCGTATTCCACGATGCCGGCCCCCCGCCCCTCAACGGCGACGTAGGCGCGGAGCCCGCTCCCATACGCTCGCGGTGGACCTGGTGGAGCCTAACCACGGACCCCTCCCAGGCCCGTGGCGAGACGCGGCCTGGCAGGAGAGCGTCAGGGACGCTGTGCCATGGATCCTCGTGACACTCTGGCGGTAACCTGGGTTATATCCCTATCGTGGTCGCAGATGCGTGCGGGGCGGGGCACCCGGAGGCAGCCGATCGCGCGCTCGCAACCTTGCGTTTCATAGGCGATGCGATCATCACCGACGCGGCCCAAGTCTGCGAGGCGCTGCGTCGAAGTGCGCCGGCCTAGCCGGCCCACTCGGGTCGGCCGACATGCGCAGGGCCGGACCGAGCTCCTTCGGCTCCTTGAGCGTTTCCTCGGCTGAACGGCATCGTGAGCGCAAAGGGGGGGACATGAACCCACGAGACACGGTCGAGGTAGCGTGGCCATGAACTCGACTCTCTCCGATCCCGCTTTTTGGAGCCGATTCCAGTTCGGCTTCACGCTGACTTATCACTACCTCTTTCCGCAGCTCACCATGGGCCTGGCCTGGTTTTTGGTGTACTGGAAGTGGCGTGCGCTGCGGACCGGTGATGAGAAGTACAACGACGCCGTTCGGTTTTGGGCCAAGATTTTCGGGCTGAATTTCGCGGTGGGTGTGGTCACCGGCATCCCCATGGAGTTTCAGTTCGGCACCAACTGGGCGGGGTTCTCCCGCTACGCCGGTGGCGTCATCGGACAGACGCTGGCGATGGAAGGCATGTTCGCGTTTTTCGTGGAAAGCGCGTTCATTGGCGCGCTCGTCTGGGGGGAGAAGCGGCTGGGTCCACGGTACCACTTCATGGCGGCGGTGGCCGTCGCGCTGGGAAGCTGGATCTCCGCCTTCTTCATTCTGGTCACCAATGCCTTCATGCAGCATCCGGTGGGTTACGGAGTCGAGGCCGATGGTTCGCTTGGTATCACTAGCCTGGGCTCTTACCTGCTGAACCCGTGGGCATTGCTGCAGTTCGCCCACAATCAGCTTGCGGCCCTCGTGACCGGCTCGTTCGTGGTCACTGCGGTGGGAGCGTTCTATACCCTGCGGGGGCGCCATCCCGTCCAGGCACGCCTGTACCTCCGCGCGGGAACCATAGTGGGGCTGATTGCGTCCATGCTGGTGGCGTTTCCGACCGGCGATCAGCAGGCCAAGATGGTCGGCAACCACCAGCCGGTCACCCTCGCCGCGATGGAAGGGCGATTCGTGGGGGGACCCATGGCTGGAGTCGCGGTGATCGGGCAACCCAACGTTGCGGCCCGCCGCCTGGACAACCCTATCGAAATCCCCGGCGCGCTCAGCTTCCTCGCCTACGGCACGCTCCGGAGCTACGTGCACGGCCTGCAGGAATACCCCGAGGCCACGTGGCCCGACAATATCGAGCTCCTGTACTACTCGTTTCACCTCATGATTACGCTCGGCACGCTGTTCATCCTCTTGATGGCCTATGCGGGTTTCCAGAATTGGCGCGGGCGGCTCGAAACCAGCACCGGGCTGCTGTGGGTGCTGATGCTGGCGTTTCCCTTTCCTTATATCGCGAACACACTGGGATGGATGACAGCCGAGCTGGGACGTCAGCCTTGGCTGGTGTATGGCCTTTTTCGGACGGGCCAGGGCTACAGCAAGGTCGTGAGCAGCGGCGACACCATCTTCACGCTCATTGGCTTCATCGGCCTCTACTTCTTGCTCGGCCTGCTCTTTCTCTACCTGGTCGGTCGTGAGATCGGAAGCGGTCCGGACGACGACGTCCGTGTCGACCCGGGAGACTTGCAGGCAGCTCGAGAGGTGCCAGCTCGCGGAAAGGTGCCGGCCCCATGATCCCGATTTGGTACGGCGTCGTCGCGTTCATGCTGATCGCCTACGTGATCCTGGATGGGCGCAATTTCGGCGCGGGAATGCTCCACTGGCTCGTCGCGAAGGCACCGGAGGAACGCCGGCAGGTCATCGCGGCGATCGGGCCGCTCTGGTCGTGGCATGAGGTGTGGCTGGTCGGCTTTGGCGGCGTCCTCGTCGCGGTGTTTCCCAGGCTCATGGCCTCGGCGTTTGCGGGGTACTACCTCGCGCTGTTCTTGATCTTGTGGTGCCTGATTCTGCGAGGCATCTCGATCGAAGTTGGCGGCCACATCAACGATCGCCAATGGCAGGGGTTCTGGGACTTTGTGTTCGTGGTTTCCAATGTCCTGCTAGCCATCCTGTTCGGCGCAGCGGCAGGCAACCTGGCGCGCGGCGTTCCGCTCGATGCCGAAGGCAATTTCTCGATGGCCTTCTTTACCGACTTCAGCGTCCGCGGTAACGTGGGACTGCTCGACTGGTACACGGTATCAGTTGCGGTTTTCGCGGTCGTCATACTGGCAGCGCATGGCGCGACCTATCTCACCCTGAAGACCGAAGGCCTGGTACATGACCGGAGCAGGCAGTACGCGAGGTTTCTCTGGGCCGCGGTCGTCCCGCTCTTTCTTCTGATCTCGTTCGAGTCCTGGGTGGTTCGCCCTGACCTCCCCGCGCGCGCGGTTGCCAACCCGTTTTGGTGGCTGGGAGTGCTCGTTGTCCTCGGGTCCGCCATCACCCTGATCTCGGGCCTTTCGACTGGCCGGGAAACGCGGGCTTTCGTCGGCTCGAACTTCTTCCTAGCCGGCCTTCTGGCCGCCGGAGGCGCGGCGCTCTATCCGGTGATGCTTCATTCGACCCTCGCACCGGAAAACTCGCTGACGGCCTACACGGTCGCTGCCAGCCCCCGAGCGCTGGTGATCGCGTCCATGTGGTGGCCGGTGGGTTTCACGCTGGCGATTGCCTACTTCGTGTTCATCTCGCGGCGCTATATGGGGAAAGTCAGCGTCCAGCGAGACACCCAAGGTTTCTACTGAGGCGGACATGGCTGAAAAGCTTCCCCGCGTCGTCATCGTCGGCGGAGGCTTCGGTGGCCTGGCGGCAGGTGGCGACCGCCGTCCTGACGCCCGGGCAGATTACATGCCCATCGTGGTCGCAGATGCGTGCGGGGCGGGGCACCAGGAAGCAGCCGATCGCACGCTCGCAAGCTTACGCTTCGCAGGCGATGCGATCATTACCGAGGCGGCCCAAGTCTGCCAGGTGCTGCGTCGAAGAGCGCCGGCATAACTGTTTGAGGTGCGGAGCGCGCATTCATTACGGATGGTGCGCTGGCTGGCGCTTCGCGAAGAACGCCGTGAACACTTCCTTCGCTTCGTCGGCCGAGGCTTTTCTTCGAGCACACCTATCAGCGTACGGGGCACCGGGGACTGCTCGGCATGGCGGAGCACGCAGCTCAGGTCCGCGGCACGGTCAGCGTGCATAGCGCGCCAGGGCAGGGCACCGAGCTCGTGCTGCTGGTTCCGGATGCCACCGGGCTTCAGAACGCGAAGCCGGTCCGCATATAGAACCCTGTCCGTCCCTCCGCCCGCGCCACCACTGCCGACACGGTGCTGCGCCGGTCCAGGTAGTCGAGCCAGATACCGCCGCCGAACGCGTGGTGCCAGGTACCCGACGACTCGCCTGTCAGCCAGACCCGGCCCGCATCGGCGAGGCCGAGCAGACCAAACTGCCCCGGAACCGGTAACCCGAAATCAAAGAGATGGAACCGGAGCTCGGCGTTGCCGTAAGCCGATGCGTCGCCGGCGTAGCGGTCATTATAGAGACCGCGCACGGTCGAGGCGCCGCCGATGAACGCGGCTTCCTGGAAGGGGACCTCGCCCCAGACCCGCTTCCCGCCAGCCCGGAGTGCGAGGACCGGCCCGAGTGGAAGCGGCAAGTTGAGGTAGGTGGACGCCTCCCCGTGCACCTCGCCGAAGGTGGAGGCGACATCCCAGGCGCCGGGATACACCGCGCCCTCGACCGTGAGGTGCACGCCGCTGGTCGGAGCGGCGATGGTATCGCGCGAGTCGAACGAGATCGCCGCCTGACCGCCCGGCACCACCCGGCCTTGCCAGCCGGCAGCCTGAGCGATCGCCTCGGCCCATTCCAGTTCGGTCAGCGCCTCGGGTTCTCCAACATTATAGACCTCCCCGGTAGCACGCTCGTTTACCACGGCCAGGGCGATCGCCCAGGCCACGTCCTCGACATAGCCGCGGGTGCATCGCCACTGCGCCTCCGCGGGGTTCAACCGCAGGAGCGAGGAGCCAGCCGCCAGACGTTTGAGGTAGCTGCCGACCCGCTGGTGCTGGTCCCGAGGCCCATAGACCATGGGCAGCCGCAGGATTGTGACGGGCACCGGGGACCCCGCTCGCGCCCTCTGCTCGACCAGAATCTTCTCATACGAGTGCAGCAGGTCCTCAGGCCCAGTGGCCTGCGACCGATAGGGGAAAAGCTGCTCGCGCAGAGGGGCGGTCTCGGAAAGCGGCTCGGCGGCATCCCCGGGGGTGCGGAGACCTCGAAAGGCATCGTAAGTCCAGTAGACATCCCCGCTGCTGATCGTGATCAGCCGACGCACGGTGCCCGGTAGGGCCGCCGTCAGCGTGTCCGTGTCTTCCTCCGTGTATGCCACCATTTCCACGACCACGGCTGGAGCCGCCCGAGCCAACGCACTCGCAAGCACGGGAAGATCGTGGTGGTCAGCGGTGAGGCCCCGCACGCCGGGCACCTGGGTCGAGGTGGAGCCTCGCTGGATACCGAACACCTCGTGGCCCGCGCCAATCAGCCAGCGCGCCACGGGTTGACCGATGAAGCCGGTACTCCCAATCAGCGCCACCCGCACACGTGCGAACCTCACTTGGCGTAGCCTTAATGACCTGCGCATCAGCTGCGGGGCGGAGTGCCCGCGCATTCCGCCTTCTACGGTCCACGGTCCGCCACCGGCGGACAGCATCAGAGCGGAGCCCGGGGCGCTCCAGACCCGCCAGTTGGGCCGCGCGGGTTAGGCCAGCACGGAAGCAACGCCGGGCGGGCAGTCAGAACGCCTGCCCCCGCGCGTCGTCCACGGTCGCCGCCAGGTCCTGCGCGGCCGCGCCCAGTTCTAGTAGCTCGGGATGGCGGCCCCTCAGCTTGCCCGCCCGCACGTCACCGCAGAGGGCACGACACATGTCCTTCCCACGGCGGATGCGGAACCGCTCCTGGAACCCGCGGTAATCATCGGCATTGGTTGCCATGAGCAGTCCCCAGGCCCGGAGCCGCAGCTCGTCCAAGGCACTCTTAAATGGCTCCAGGCCGGGCGCGGCCAGGTCCCCGTGGGCGACCTGGTCCTCCAGGGTTTGTAGCGTGGCGCTGATGGTCGCCACCTGCTCGGTCCACGCGAACGGACCCATGGTTCCCTCCCGCGTTCGGGGGCACGGCTACTCCAGGAACGACCAGATCTCAGCCTCGCAACGGCAGATCGTGGCCGCCTAACGAAACTGCGCATCAACTGCGGGCGGAGCGCCCGCCGCTTCCGAATTCCATGGTCCGCTCCGGAGCGCTCCGCGCCCGCCGGCTGCATGCGCGGGTTAGGCCGCATCCCGTCGCGTGAACCTCACGACCCCAGCCATAACCGAGAGCCTGCCTAGCGGGCCAGGCTGAGCGGCCATGGCGGCGGGACAAACAGCACCATGAGGGCCCCGCCGAGGAGGGGGAGGTTCTTCTCGAACTGCACCTGGTTGACTTGACGCGTCGCCGGATCCCGATCGGCCCAGAAGTTATGCATGGACAAGGTGACGGGGACGAGGAAGACCACGAGCAAGAGCACGCCCTGCTGGGGCCAGGCCCCCAGCACAATGCTCAGACCGCCCAACGCGGCCAGCACGCCCGAACCAAGGACGGCCAGGCGGGGCGCGGGGACGCCTTTCGACGCGGCATACGGGGTCATGGCGGCGAGGCGGACGAAGTGGAGGATGCCGGCCACGAGGAAGAAGCCGCCGTAGAGCAGGCGTCCAATGAGGAACAAGCAGCTCATCTTGCCTCCTGTGCCCTGCCAGGGGCGAACCCTGCTAGGACGGATGCGGCCTAACGGGACACTGCGCATCAGCTGCGGGCGGAATGCCCGCGCCTGCCGAATTCTACGGTCCGCGGTCCGCCATCGGCGGACTGCCTCGGACGGAGTGCGGGTCGGTGAGCGCCCGCCAGCTGCATGCGCTAGTTAGGGCAATAACGCGCACCGCATGGCCCCGTCGTACGATCTCACCCCGCCGCACCGACGCGGCCCAGCCAGAGGCCCACGGCGAAGACCACCAGACCGCCCCCGATCACCTGCACGATGGTGCGCCCCAGCGGACTGCCCAGGTACCGGTAGCGGATGGCCGCGATGCTCACAAGCTCGATGCCGACAACGATATAGGCCACGATGAGCGCGAGGCGCAGCGAGGGTAAGAGAAACGGCAGTGTGTGACCCATGCCGCCGAGCAACGTGCCCAGGCCGGTGACCGCACCACGCGCCCAGGGGTTGCCCCGGCCCGAGAGCTTGCCGTCGTCCGAGAGCGCTTCGGCGAGGCCCATGCTGATGCCGGCCCCCAGCGAGGCCGCGAGCCCGACCAAGAAGGCCGCCTGTGGACGGCCAGTCAGCGCGGCAGTGGCGAATAGCGGGGCCAACGTGGACACGGAGCCGTCCATGAGCCCCAGCAGCCCGGGCTGAATCACCTGCAGCACGTGCCGTCGTTCCGCGTCGGCGGGCAACGTACGGCGGCGCTCCGAACCGATCAGCTCCTCTGGCATAGCCCGCTCTCGAGTGGATGCTGCTTCCCCGTTGCCTAACGACCTTGCGCATCAGCTGCGGGTGACGGGCCCGCAGCTTCCGAATTCTACAGTCCGCTGGCCGCCACCGACGACAGCACCAGGCGGAGCCCGGAGCGCGCCGTGCCGGCCAGCCGCATGCGCGGGTTAGGTGGCGGCTGCCGACCGCCGCAGCTCGGTGATCCGTGCCAGATGATAGTCATCGTGCTCGGCATGAAAAAACAGCATGTCGACCAGCCGCATCGGGCACTGGAGCCGCGGATGCCGGGCCACCCGGGCAAAGGCCCCCGCCTCGAGCGCTTCCAAGCGCGCGACCAGGAGGTGCCGGATGGTGCGGCACCCGCCCAGCACGTCGGCCAGCGGCCGCCGGTTATGCTGCGCGGCTTCGGTCCCCGCGTTGGTCATATCCGCGGCCCGCAGGATCGGGACGCCGTTATTGTAGTCGTCGAGGCGGCGCAGAAAGAGGGTCTCATCGAGATCAGCGAGATGGCCGGCATGTTCTTGCATGGACCAGCGGCCGCCGTGGCGCTGTACGAGGTGGCTTGCGGGCACGCGGGTGAGGCGCTCTGTGAGCCGGGCGGGTGTGCCCCGGAGTCGTTCGATCAGCTCCGGGTAGGTGCCGACCGGGAAGGTGAATTGAAACTGTCGGTCGGCCCACTTGATGTACCCGGGCATGCCCTGCTATTCCTCCGCATGGACTCCGCGGCGCCACCTAACGACCTGCGCATCAGCTGCGGGCGAAGGGCCCGCGGCTTCCGAATTCTACGCTCCGCGGTCCGTCAGCGGCGGACAGCACCGACCAGAGCTCGGGGCGCTCCACGCCCGCCAGCTGGGCCGCGCGGGTTAGGCGGCCACATGGATTAGGCTCAGGACACCAAATAGTATGGTGACACCCAGCGCTACGGTTGCGATATAGAGGCTGAGGATCCCAAGGCCATATGCACCCTGCCGCTGGATGATGGCGCTGGCATCGCTCCAGGCCTGCTGGAGCCGCAAGTAGTGCATCATCGCAGCGCCAACCACTGCTGTTGCAATGGGCGCGACTGCGAATCCTGGGCCCGCAATGGGCGCGTTCATCACGGCTACGAGGTCCGAGAGAGTCTTCTCGAATTCAGTCCGACTCGAATTCAGCTGCGCCGTGAGACCTTGGGTCCTGCGGTACGTGCGAATCGGGCGCCAGATAGAGCACGCACCTCCAGCTGAGGCAATCTCACGGAGCTTGCCCTCCAGAGCGTCAGCCTGTTGCGAGACCTGGCGGTTGTCGATCCCGAGGGTTTCGCTCATCTCTTCCGTGGTCGTCTAACGACTCTGCGCATCAGCTGCGGGCGGAACGCACGCTGATCCGAATTCTATGGTCCGCTGTGCGTCACCGGTGGACCGCACCGGGCGGAGCTCAGAGTCTGTTCAGGGCTTGGGTTTCAACTCAACCAGTATGACGTGCGCCTCGCCGGCGCCTGCGTATTCGCTCGCGTGCGTCTCCG
>JBGQIW010000050.1:0-18994 GCA_041498715.1 Gemmatimonadota bacterium
GCAGTCGGCGCCGACCTTCTCCAGGGCATGACCGAGGTGCGGCTCGCCATTGGAGTAGTCGATGGCGGTCGTGAGGTAGAACTTCGCCACTCAGGACTCGGAGTCGGGCGGGGAGCCGGCGGCCCCTCCACCGCCGCGCCGCCGCCGCCGTCGTCGGGGAGGTGCGCCATCGGGCCGGGTGGTGCCGTTGGTGTGGGACGCGCCGTTGGTGGACGCCGCGGGCGCGAGCACGGCGGTCTCCGGGGGCGGCAGCGGACGGGGCCGGGTCTCCGGCGTGGGCAGCACGTCACCCAGCCGCTCGACCTCTTCCCGGAGCTGCACCAGCGGGATGATGCGGGAGCCCTGTTCCTCGCTGCGGAGGAAAACCCGCTCGCGGAAGATGTCCACCGCGACCACCTTCTCCAGCCCGAGGGCGGTGCGCAGCGTCTTGCCCTCCTTGGGAAAGCGCTTCCGCGCCGTCACGTAGAATTCGTGCTCGTACTTCAAGCAGCAGAGCAGGCGGCCGCACCCGCCCGAGATCTGGGACGGATTGAGGGACAGGTGCTGATCCTTGGCCAGTCCGAGGTTGACCGGGGAGAGCTCGGTGAGCCAGGTGGAGCAGCAGTACTCACGACCGCAGCGGCCGACGCCGGACAGGCGGGCCGCCTCGTCCCGCACGCCGATCTGTCTGAGCTCGATCCGGGTCCGGAAGAGCGACGCGAGGTCGCGCACCAGAGCGCGGAAGTCTACCCGCTTCTCGGCGGTGAAGTAGATCGTGAGCTTGTTTCGATCCCACTGCCACTCCGTGTCGCTCACTTTCATCACCAGCCCGTGCGACCGCACCCGCTCCAGGACCTTGCGGCGCACGTCCTCTTCGGAGCGGCGGCCTTCGTTGTGCTGGCGGATGTCGTCGGGGGTGGCGCGGCGGAGGACCGGCTTGAACGGCTCGTCGGCGGAGGGTTTGGCGTTGGGCTCGCCGGGCGCCTCGCCCACGGCGCAGCCGGTGCTGCACGAGGTACACTTTCGGGTGGCGACGTCGCCGGTGGCCGTGGTCCGGCCGAAATCCTTCCCCCGCTCCACCTCGACGATGACCTGCTCCGCGAGCCGGAGCGGTGCCGATTCGTCGGCCCAGGTGAAGTAGCCCTTCCGGGTGCCCTTGAAGCGGACCTCGATGGTTTGCGGCATCAGGCCTCGGTAAACACGCCCATCGCGGCGTATTTCTCGGCCCGGCGCTTCACCAGCTTCTCGGGGCGGATTTTCCGGAGCTCGGTGACCTGCCGGATCAACGTGGCCCGGAGGGCCTCGCCGGTAGCGTCGGGGTCGACGTGCGCGCCGCCCACGGGCTCGGGCACGATCTCGTCGATGAGCTTGAGGCGGAGCAGGTCTTCGGCTGTGAGCTTGAGCGCCTCGGCCGCGCGCTCGCGCTGAGCGGCGTCCTTCCAGAGGATGGCCGCACAGCCCTCGGGCGAGATGACCGAGTAGACCGAGTTCTCCAGCATGAGCACGCGGTCGGCCACACCGAGCGCGAGGGCGCCGCCGGAGCCGCCCTCGCCGATCACGCAGCTGATGATCGGCGTCTCCAGCCCGGCCATCTCGATGATGTTTCGCGCCAGCGCCTCCGACTGGCCCCGCTCTTCGGCGCCGAGGCCGGGGTAGGCGCCGGGCGTGTCGATGAGGGTGATGACGGGCGCGGTGAACTTCGCCGCCATCTCCATGAGGCGGAGCGCCTTCCGGTAGCCCTCGGGGTGGGGCATGCCGAAGTTGCGCTTGAGATTCTCCTTGGTGTCCCGGCCCTTCTGGTGGCCGACCACCATGACCGAGATGCCGGCGAGCCGCGCCCAGCCCCCGACGATGGCGGGGTCGTCACGGAACAGGCGGTCGCCGTGCAGCTCGATGAAATCGGTGAAGATGGTGCTGAGATAGTCGAGCGTGTAGGGCCGGCGGGGATGGCGGGCGACCATCACCCGCTGCATCGGGGTCAGGTTCCGGTAGATCTCCGCGCGCAGGGCTTCCAGCTTGCTCTGGAGTCCGGTGAGCTCGCCGTCGACGTCGATCTGCCGCTCCTCGCCCAGACGCTTGAGCTCGTCGATCTGCCTTTCCAGCTCGAGGAGCGGCTTTTCGAACTCCAGGGTGTAGGTCGGCGCCATGGCCGTCAGCTCGCTTTTACGTAGTGGACGGCGTCGCTGCCGAGGAGATCACGGAGGGCCTGCACCAAGTCTTCGCCCGGGGCGACCCGCACCCGCCTCGCCCGGAGGCGCACGGCCTCGCCGTTCCCGTCGGACCACTCAATATAGACAGGAACCGGCCCGGGATGGGCGCTGCACAGAGCCGCGGCGGCCCGCAGCGCGTCAGGGCGGGGCGCGGTGGGCGCACGCCACCGGAGGCTCAGGCCGACCGCTCCGGACTCCTTCAGCTCCTCCAGCGGGCGGGCCCCCTCCACCACGAACGGGGCCCGGTCCTCGCCCCGGTCCCGCGGACTGTGACCCCCGGTGAGCAGAAGCGCCCGGTCGGCGAGCACGACCTGATTGAGCTTGGCCCAGGCCTCGGGGAAGACGATGGCCTCCGCCGTGCCGTGGAAATCCTCCAGCACCACTCGCGCGTATTCCTTCCCGGTCTTCTTGGAGATCTGCCGGCGGACCGCGGTCACGACCGCCGCCAGGCTCACGGTGTGCTCGCTCCATTCCGCGAGCGTCGCGGTGGTCCGGGTGCCGAACAGCTCCACCTCGCTCCGGAACCGCTCGAGCGGGTGACCGGAAATAAAGAACCCCAGTACCTCTTTCTCCCGGGCCAGACGCTCGGCCTCGGTCCAGGCGGGAACATCGGGCAGAGCGAGGGCGGCGGGCCGGTGCGTCGCGGTGGCGTCGGCGAAGAGCGATGCCTGTCCCGCCTCGCGCTCCTGCTGCTGGAGCTGGGCTTCGGACAGCACGCGATCGAGCGCCTCGACCAGCTGCTTGCGGTGGCCGTCCAGCGAGTCGCACGCGCCCGCGGCCACGAGGGACTCGAGCACGCGCTTGTTGCAGAGCCTGAGGTCGATTCGCTCGGCGAATTCCGCGAGCGAGGTGAACGAGCCCTGTCCCCGCGCCGCGAGAATCGATTCGATGGCGCCCCAGCCGACGTTCCGCACGGCGCCCAGCCCGAAACGGATGCGGCGGTCGCCCACGACCGTGAACTTCCAGCCCGACTCATTCACGTCGGGCGGAAGCACCTCGAGCCCCAGCTCGCGCGCCTCGTTGATGTATTGCACCACCTTGTCGGTGTTGCCGATTTCGGACGAGAGCAGCGCGGCCATGAACTGGGCCGGATGGTGTGCCTTGAGCCACGCGGTCTGGTAGGAGAGGACGGAATAGGCCACCGAGTGCGACTTGTTGAACCCGTACCGGCCGAAGGTGACGATCTGCCGTCCGAGCTCCTCGACCATCGGGCGCGGATGGCCCTGGGCCGTCGCGCGCTCGACGAACTTGGCCACCTCCTGATTCGCCAGCTCCTGGTCCTTCTTGCCCACCGCCTTCCGGAGCACGTCGGCTTCGGCGAGACTGAAGCCCGCGAGCACGTTGGCGATCCGCATCACCTGCTCCTGGTAGGTGATGACGCCGTACGTCGGCTCCAGGATCTCCTTGAGCAGGGGGTGGGCGTAGGTCACCCGTTCCTGCCCCAGCTTCCGCTTGATGAACACGGTGTGCATGCCGGCATCCAGCGGGCCGGGGCGGAGCAGCGCGTTGGACGCGACCAGGTCGTCGAAGCGGTCGCACTTCATGGCCCTGAGCGTCTCGGTGGCGAGCGCGGACTCGAACTGGAAGATCCCGGCGGTGCGGCCCTGGCGGAGCAACGCGTAGACCGCCGGGTCGTCGAACGACAGCGCATCCATGTCAACGACCTCCCCGCTACCCCGACGGATCGCGTCACACGCATCGTGGATGACCGTCAGGGTCTTGAGGCCGAGCAGGTCCATCTTGAGCATGCCGACCTGCTCCAGCGCGATCATGTCGTACTGGGTGATGATCGCGTCTTCTCCGTCGGCCGACTGGCCCGCGCCCCTGGTCGGTGCGGTGCACACCGGCACGTACTCGGCCAGGGGGCCCGGCGCGATCACGACGCCCGCGGCGTGCACCGACATGTGGCGCGAGATCCCCTCGATGCGGGCGCTCAGGTCGATCAGCCGCCGGTAAATCGGGTCGCTCCGCATGAGATCGCGGATCTCGGTGATCTTCTCCGCCGCCTCAGGAATGGTGAGGCTGTAGGCGGGCCCGGAAGGGATGAGCTTGGTCAGCCTGTCCGCGTCCACCGGCGGGATCCGCAGCACCCGGGCCACGTCTTTCACCGCCGCCCGCGCCTTCATCGTGCCAAAGGTGACGATCTGGCCGACGCTGTCCCGCCCGTACCGCTCGCGCACGTACTCGATCACCTCGCCCCGGCGCTCGAAGCAGAAGTCCACGTCGATGTCGGGCATCGAGACGCGTTCGGGGTTGAGGAACCGCTCGAAGAGGAGATCGAAGCGGAGCGGGTCCACGCTGGTGATGCCGAGGCTGTAGGCCACGAGGGACCCGGCGGCGGAGCCGCGCCCCGGCCCCACCGGGATGCCGCGCTCGCGCGCCGCGGCGATGAAATCCTGGACGATCAGGAAGTAGCCGGCGTACCCGGCCCGGTTGATGACGCCCAGCTCGTAGGCGAGCCGCTCCTGCACCGGCGGGGGCAGGGGCGTGCCGTAGCGCTGGGCCGCTCCCGCGGTCGCGAGGTGCTCCAGCAGCGCCTCGTCGCTGGCGTATTCGGCCGGCCGGGGAAAGCTGGGGAGGAAGTACCGCTTCTCGAACGTGAACTCGCAGAGGTCGGCGACGCGGGCGGTGTTGTCGAGGGTCTCGGGCTGGTCTCCGAAGAGCGCCCGCATTTCCTTCTCGGACTTGACGTACGACTCCTGCCCGAGAAAGCGGAAGCGCTTGGGGTCGTCGAGGTCGGCGCCCGTCCCGATGGCGAGCAGCACGTCGTGTGCCTCGGCGTCCTCCCGCCGCAGGTAGTGCGCGTCGTTCGTCGCCACCACGCCCAGCCCCAGCTCCCGGCCGAGGCGAAGCATCCCCTCCATGACGACCCGCTCGTCCGGAATGCCGTGCTGCTGGATCTCGAGCCAGAACCCGTCCGGGCCGAACTGGCGGGCGAACCACTCGGCGCTCTGCTTGGCGTCCTCGTAGCGGCCCTGCCGGAGCCAAAGGGCGACCTCGCCGGACAGGCACGCCGCCAGGCAGACGATGCCTTCCCGGTGCGCCTCCAGCACTTCTCGGTCGATCCGCGGGCGCCGGTAGAACCCCTCGGTGAACCCGATGGAGGAGAGACGGACCAGGTTCTTATAGCCGGCGCGGTTCTTCGCCAGGAGGACCAGGTGGCTGTAATGCGAGGGGGCCCAGGCGGGCTTCTGCTGTTCCCGGCGCGAGCCGAACGCCAGATAGGCCTCGAAGCCGAGAATCGGCCGGATGCCCTGGGTCTTGGCCTGCTCGTAGAACGACCACGCCGCGTGGAGGTTGCCGTGATCGGTGACGGCCAGGCTGTCCATGCCGAGCTTCTTGACGTGCGACACCAGCTCGGGGATGCGGTTGGCGCCGTCGAGGAGGGAGTACTCCGAATGGGTGTGGAGATGTACGAAGCTCATCGCGACACAGCGTTCACGGCCCCACGCTTTTCTCCCTGGACTCCAGTTCTCGCCACACCTCCTCCACGGCAACGCCCTTGGCTTGCAGCAATACCAGGAGGTGGTACAGCAGATCCGCCGATTCCGACGCGAGCCGGGGCGGGTCTTCGGCCAGCGCCGCCACCAGGACCTCCACGGCCTCCTCGCCCACCTTCTGCGCGATCTTGGCCGCCCCCTGCTCCAGCAGCCGGCCGGTGTACGATCCCTCCGGCCGCTGGGCCGCGCGCGCGCGGATGGTCTCCGCCAGGCGCCCCAGCACGTGGCCGCCGGGGTCGGGCGTGTGCCTCGTGTCGCCGGCGGACGTCACCTCGCTGGCAAAGCAGGTGCGGTCGCCCGAGTGGCAGGCCGGCCCCGACTGGTCGACCCGGTACAGCACGGTGTCGCCGTCACAGTCCACCCGGATCTGGCGGACCTGCTGCACGTGTCCCGACGTTTCGCCCTTGCGCCAGAGGCTCTTCCGGGACCGGCTGTAATAGTGCGCCTGGCCGCTGGCCCGGGTCCGCCGCAGCGCTTCCTGGTCGGCATAGGCGACCATCAGCACGTCGCCCGAGCGGCTTTCCTGGGCGACTACGGGGACCAGTCCGTCGGCATCGAATTTGATACTGGAGAGCCAGGCTTCGTCGGGCACCGTCCCAAGGTACCGGGGGGTCCGATGATTGTCAAAGCCATTGTCCCATCGTATCTTGCTCGCTTCCAGCCCGGTTCACATTCCTGCCGGAGTCATACCCTCGTGTCCCTCAAGTCCACCCTGATCTCCGCGCTTGCCCTGGCAGGCCTTGCCGCCTGTGGGAGCGATACTACCGGGCCCAGCCTGTCGGTCTGTGGCGTCGTGGCACCGACCACCCTCGCCGCCGGGGAGGTGCACCTGTTCGACCCGGCCTCGGGACCCTGCGTGGCGGTGCCCTCGGTGCCGGCGGCGGGCAGCGGCGGTGCCGAATACCTGTATCTGGCGGTCTCTGGAGCAGGAACCCAGACCTCGACCGGCGTCACCGGGCAGTACGCGATTACCGGGGCCGCGCTTCCCGGAACTACCGCCGACCAGGGACCGATTCCGTCGCCGCTACTGGGCGCGTTCAAGCCGGCGCTCACGGCGGAGCAGTTCCACATGATGCTCCGGCGGAAGGAACGGGTGATCGCCTCCGACCCGCGGACCGCGCTCTTCCGGGCCAACGTGGCCCGGGCGCCGTCGCTCGCTACCACGACGCCGCCCAGCGTGGGCGATCTCAAGAGCTTCCTGGTCTGCCGGAACACCAACTGCGACCAGCCGTTCGTCGCGGTGGGCGCGCGGGCCCAAGTCGTGAGCGGCAATCTCGCGATCTTCGTGGACACCACGGTGACGCCGGGATCGTCTCAGAGCTACTCCGCGACCGACCTGACGAATATCGCGCAGCTGTTCGACAACTATCTCTACCCCATCGACACCACCAACTACGGCCGCGAGTCGGACATCGACAATAACGGCGTGGTTGAGGTGCTCCTGACGCCGCAGATCAACCGGCTGAGCGGCAGCTGCAACACCACCAGGAGCGTCATCCTGGGGTACTTCTTCAGCGTGGATCTCGAGACGTCGCAGCCGGGCTCGAACAAGGGCGAGGTGTTCTACAGCATCGTGCCCGACCCGAACAACACGTCCTGCACCATCGACAAGAAATTCGCGGAGGACAATCTCGGTCCCACGTTCATCCACGAATTCCAGCACATGATCAGCTACAACCGGCACGTGCTGCTGGCCGGGGGCACGTCCGAGGATACCTGGCTCAACGAAGGAATGTCGCACTATGCCGAGGAGCTGGGCGGGCGCCTGATCCGGGACGCCAACAACCCGCTCTTGGTCGTGTCGGGCGAGAACACGTTGGGCCAGTTCGCGGGCGGCGACTACGACAACGCGTACAGCTACCTCACCAATCCCGAGGTCACCGCGCTCATCGAGTCGGACCAGTCCACCGGGACCCTCAACGAGCGGGGCGCCAACTGGCTCATGGTGAAGTGGCTCGCCAACCAGTTCGGCACGACCACGCCCGATTCCACACATTTCCTCGTGCCGAGCACGGACTTCACCCTCAAGCTCGAGAACACGACGCTGCTCGGCGCCGCCAACGTCGCCCAGCAGTCGGGCCAGCCATTCTCCGATCTCGTCACCTACTGGCAGGCCGCGAACTACCTGGACGACCTCCCCGGCTTCACCCCGCTCAACCCCCGGCTCCAGTACGTCGGATTCAACCTGCGAGCGGCGCTGGCCCAGCTCGCCAAGACGCCGGCGTTCCCGCTGGTGCCCGACAGCACCAAGACCGGCGCATACACCCACGCCGGCACGCTGCACCAGGGCTCCGGGCACCACGTCCGCATCATCCAGGTGGCCGGCGCGTCCGGCGTCCAGTTCAAGCTCTCGGGAGCAGCGGGGGCGGCGATATCGGCGACCCTGGCGCCGCGGGTGGGCCTGGTGCGGGTCCGGTGATCCGGGGCGCATGGGTCGCGCGGGCATGATCTTTCTCGTCATCGTCGGCGCGCTCATGGCGGGCTACACTACCGCCTACGTCGCCAGCGAGGACGTGCGATATCTCACCCGCGCGGGGATCGAGGAGAACCGGATTCTCCAGGCCCGGCGGCCGATCGCCAAGCTCGTGGCCGACCCAGCCACCCGGCCGGAGCTGCGGAGCGAGCTCAAGCTGGTGCTCGACACCCGCGATTATGCGGCCGCCCTCGGCCTAGCGGCCAAGCAGACCTACACCACCTACGCCGACGTCGGCCGGGATACGCTGCTCCTCAATCTTTCGGCCGCCCCGAAAGACTGCATCTGCCCCTACACCTGGAAGTACCCGATCGTCGGGCGGATCCCCTACAAAGGCTTCTTCGACCTGAAGGCCGCGCGGCGCGAAGCCGACCGGCTCGCCGCGCGCGGCTACGACATCTACCTCCGCCCGGCCGCGGCGTTTTCCACGCTCGGGTGGTTCAACGACCCGCTGCTCTCCACGGCGCTCACCTCCGATTCCGTGGAGCTGGCGGCGCTCGTCTTCCACGAGATCGCGCACAACACGCTCTATGTGCCGAGCGCGACGCCGTTCAACGAGAGCTACGCCCAGCTGGTGGCGTATCGGGCGGCGGAGCGCTTCTTCCGCACCCGGGGCGACTCGGCCGCGGCCCAGCGGGCCGCGGACCGGTGGCATGACGAGATCGTGTTGGGAGAGTACTACGACTCGCTGGTCGGCCGCCTCCAAACGCTTTACGGCTCCCACCCCGCGCCCGAGGCGCTCGATTCCGGCCGGGCGGAGGCCGCCCGATGGGCGCGGGCGCAGCTCGAAGGACCGGTCGGTGCCCGGCTGCTGACGTACCACATCGGCCGGCTGGCGGAGCGTCCGATCAACAACGCGCAATTGGTCGGGGCGCGGATCTACCGGACGCGGCTCGACCTCTTCGATCGGTGGTATCAGGAGCACGATGCCGACGTCGCGAAGAGCGTGTCGGCGCTGAAACAGCTGGTGGCGGGGGCGGAGGGCGACAGCGCGCTGGCGCGCCTTCAGGCCGCCGTGGGGAGCGACAGCACCAAACAGTGAACGGGAGCCCCCGTGACCGGGAGCATCCCGTTACTGTTTGTGGTTCCTGCGGGTCCCGCGAGTCTAGTTCTTCGGCTTGGTGGTGTCCGCCGTTGCTGCGGGTGTCGGCGTCTTCTTCCTCTTCGCCTTGTCCTTGTCGGACAAAGTGTCCGTTACGGTGACCCCGGTGCGCGGGGCGACCGCCGGGTTGCTCGGTGGCATGTTCTGCTTGCTGGAATCCACCGCGCCGGTCTCGACCGGGGCGGGGGGCTTCTGCGGATAGGGCTCCTGCTGCGCGCCGGCCGTCGCGGTCACACCCACGAGGGCGGCTGCCGTAATGGTCGAGAGCAAGGTGAGGCGCTGCGTCCGCTGCATGTGACCTCCACGTGGATAGCGGTCCTTCAGGCCTCCGCCGGGCTCCCGGCGGCGACCGCGGAACCTGAGCGTACAGCCGGGGCGGGGGTCATCGCGGTGACGCTCGTCACGTGTCTCTTCTCACCTTCCGATGTTGGCCTTAGGTTAACCGTCCATGGATACCACCTTCGTCTCCCGTGAACGGGACCGCATGCTCCGCGAGCTCGGTGAGCTGCTCGCGATTCCCAGTGTCAGCGCCCTCCCCGACCACGCGCGCGACTGCCGCGTCGCCGCGCAATGGCTCGTCACCGAGCTCGAGCGGCTTGGCTGTCCGGTCGTCACCCTGATCGAAGGGAACGGACACCCGGTCGTATGGGCCGAGAGTCCGCCGGTCGAGGGGAAACCCACGCTGCTGATCTACGGCCACTACGACGTGCAGCCGCCCGATCCGCTGGACGAGTGGGAAACGCCGCCGTTCGCCCCCACCGTGCGCGACGGCAAGCTGTTCGCCCGCGGCGCCGCGGACGACAAGGGCCAGGTCTACTGCCTGCTCAAGGCCTACGAGGCGGTGCGCGGCCCCGACGGGCGCCCGCCTCTCAACGTCCGGTTCATCTTCGAGGGCGAGGAGGAGTGCGGTGGCCACGTCATCGTCGACCTTCTCCGGAAGGAGCCGTGGCGGACCGACGTGGATGCGGCCCTGGTGTGCGACATGTCCTACTACGCGCCCGGCATCCCGGCGGTCTACACGGCGCTGCGCGGCATGTGCTACGCGGAGATCGTGGTCCGGACGCTGGACCGGGACCTCCATTCGGGCGCCTACGGCGGTGTGGCACCCAACGCCATCGAGACCCTGGCGCGGATGCTGAGCCAGTTGAAGGACGAGACCGGCGAGATCCAGATCCCCAAGCTCTACAAGGATGTCGAGTCGCCCCCCAAGTCCGAGCTCAAGGCCTGGAAGAAGCTGCCGTTCGACAAGCGCTCGTATCTGCGGGACGAGGTCGGTGCGA
Source organism: Gemmatimonadota bacterium (assembly GCA_041498715.1). Taxonomy (GTDB): domain Bacteria; phylum Gemmatimonadota; class Gemmatimonadetes; order Gemmatimonadales; family GWC2-71-9; genus DASQPE01. Next base: position 10,545 of record JBGQIW010000050.1, read on the forward strand.
AAGCGCTGACCGGCCTCAAGCATTACAGCGTGTTCGAGCGCACCTGGGCCCTCCCGACCTTCGAGATCCATGGGATCCGCGGCGGCTTCACCGGCGACGGGGCCAAGACCGTCATTCCGGCGCAGGCGCTGGCCAAGGTGAGCCTCCGCCTCGTCCCGGGGCAGACGCTCGAAAAGGTGCAGCGGCAGCTCGCCCGCGCCGTCGCGCGGGTCGCGCCTAAGTACGCCGAGGTCGAGGTGCGCCTGCTGCACGGCGGCGATCCGGTGCAGGTGGACACGAGCGACCCGGTCTTCGACATCCTGGATGCGGCGTTCGAGGAGGTGATCGGGCAGAAGACCGTGCGCGCCCGCTCCGGCGGCTCGATCCCGATCGTACCGGAGCTGGGCGCCTCGGGCGCGCCGGTCGTGCTCACCGGCATCGGCCTGCCGGACGACCGGCTGCATTCGCCGAACGAGAGGCTCGACCTCGAGCAGTTGTGGGCCGGGGTCGCGGTATTCGGACGATTCCTGGAGCTGTTTGGGGAGCGGGGGGGACGCCGGCGGGAAGGCGCGGCGGAAACGGCGGAGGCGGGGACGGCCTAGCCCTCCTCGTCGGGCGCTGCCTCCCGCCGGACGGGCCCGGAATACCGTGCCTCGGTACGCGCGTGCAGCTCGTCCACGCCGATAAGCGCCCGCACCGACGCGATGATGCCGGCGACCACGTCGTCGGCCCAGTAGGGGTCGGGCCGCTCGCCCGGAGGCAGCTTCGCCGCGCTGGCTTCGAGGTAGCGGATGGCGGTCGTGATCCACTCGGTCTGCGCCGAGGCGACCGTGGCCCAGGAGCCGGTGGAGCGAAGCTCCAACTCCTCCAGCGCCTTGAGGTGCGGCTCCAGTCCCCGGGTCACCGCGGGACCGCGGAGCTGATCTGCCACCAGCGTCAGCACGGCCCGGCGCTCGGATTCCTGCGGCTCTGGCAAGGGCGCCAGGTAGTGCCGCTGATCGGCGACCATCTCCGCCAGGCGGATGCAGACCGCCCGGATGGCCGGAAACAGCGCCGACGGCGCTTCCTTCGACCAGCTCTCCGCGGCCCTGAGAATCTCGCTGACCCGTTGCCCAGCCTGGGCCTCCGGCGACGGTCGCCGCGTCACGTCTGCCATGCTAGGGAGGATGATGGGTCGGGGGCCCAAAGGCAACGGGGGCGCCGAAGGCACCCCCGCAGTCGCCGCTACCGTCGCGGACCCCGTCGCATTCTGGCATGATCCGGCCGGCCATAGCGTTCCTCGGCCCAGGGATCCCCCCGCATGTGATAGCCGTTCTGCTCCCAGAACCCCGGATAGTCCTCCTCCAGTATCTCGAAGCCCCGCACCCACTTCGCGCTCTTCCAGAGGTAGAGATGCGGGATCAGCAACCGCACCGGGCCGCCGTGCTCGGGGGTGAGCGGCTCGCCGTTGTACGTGAGCGCGAGGAGGTTCGCCGGCCGGTCCAGGTCGGCCAGCGGCACGTTGGTCGTGTACCCTTGCTCGGCGTGCACCAGGACGAACCCGGCGGACGGGAGCGGCCGGGCGCGCCCCAGCAGCGCGCGCACGGGGACTCCGCCGAAGACGTTGTCGTACCGGCTCCATCGGGTGACGCAATGGATGTCGCAGTCGGTTTCCTGCCGCGGGAGCGCGAGCAGCTCGGCCCAGGTGAGCTCGAACGGCGCTCCAACGGCGCCCTTCACCTCGAAGCGCCACCGCGCAAGATCGATGTCCGGCACGGTGCCGTAGTGGAGGACCGGCCATTTCTGGGTGAGGATCTGTCCGGGCGGAAGGCGATTGCGGTCGGTGCGTGCGTCGATCCGCGGTGCGCCAGACGTTGGGGGTGCGCTCATGCTCGGGTTCCGGGTCGAGGGGGACGGCTTCCGGCTCAGAACGCCCGCTGGCTTGCCACGGTTCCGTCCGGCTCGAGGGTGCCGATGACCGGCTCCCGCTCGAATGCGGCCCCGAAGGATTCGATCACGGCGGCCCGGGTCTCGGCCTCGAGCGCGGCCGGATCGTCCCGGCCGCCCCGCTCCCGCGCGACGCTGGTCATGACCACGCCCTGGATGCCGCAGGGCACGATCAGATCGAACCCGGTGAGGGCCGCGGTGACGTTGAGGGCGAAGCCGTGCAGCGTGACCCACTGCTTCACGTGGATGCCGATGCTCGCGATCTTCCGGCCGCGGGTCCAGACGCCGGTGAGGCCCGGGTTCCGCTCGGCAGGGACGTCGAGCCGCGAGAGCGCGGCGATGAGCGTGGCTTCGAGCCGCCGCAGATACCAGTGCAGATCGGGCTGATGCCGCGTGAGGTCGAGGATCGGGTAGCCCACGAGCTGGCCGGGCCCGTGCCAGGTGACGTCGCCGCCGCGCTCGACCTCGACCGCCTCCATCCCCCGACGCGCCAACTCGGCGAGCGGGAGAGGCAGACTGGCGGCGCGGGTGCCTCGACCGAGCGTGACGACCGGCTCGTGCTCGACCAGCAGGAGCAGGTCGTCGGTGATCTCACCGGCGATGCGCCGGCGGGCCAGCGTACGCTGCAGCTCCAGTACCTCGCCGTACGCCCGGCGGCCGAGGTCGAGGAGCAGGACCGGTGGCGTCATGGCCGGCGGGCGGCCCGGCGGGCCCGGAGCGCAAAGAGCAAGGCGCCCGCCGCGAGCAGCGCGGCCAGGCTCAGCAGGCCCGGCTGGCCCGCCCACTGGTGCACCGGCACGGCGAGCAGCATGAGCACGACCGTGCCGAAGCTGCTGGCCAGGGCGAGGATCGCCCGCCGGTAGGAGTCGATCGGCCCCAGCAACCACCAGGCGGTCACCGCGGCGATCACGAATCCCCCGAACGTTCCCCCGACGAGGAGCGCGGCGGCGTCCGGGCCGGCGGCACCCGCTCCGGTGGCCGCCCGGTCGGCGGGAGCGCCCGTCAGAAAGCCGGCGCGGAGGACGTCCACACCGAGCACGGCGAGCGTCGCGACCACCGTGCCCAGGAGCGCGGCCGCGGCCACGCCCGACGCGGCGACCCGGGCCGGATTCAGATGTGGAGCACCCGGCCCAGGGAGTCGAGGGCCGCTTCGGCGATCGCTTCCGACAGCGTCGGATGGGCGTGGATCGCAAGATCCACTTCTTCGACCGTGTACTCGTTCGTGCGCGCGACCACCAGCTCGTGGATTATCTCGGAGGCGTGCGACCCCACGATGTGCGCGCCCACGATCTCGCCGTACTTGGTGTCGCGGATGATCTTGACCAGGCCTTCGGTCTCGTTGGACGTGCGCGCGCGGCCGTTGGCGCTGAAGGGGAACCGGCCGACCTGGATCGCCAGGCCCTTGGCCTTGGCTTGCTCCTCGGTGAGGCCGACGCTCGCTACTTCGGGGTGGCAGTACGTCACGCTGGGCACGTTGGTGTAGTCGATGGGGCGGGGCGGATGGCCCGCCAGCAGCTCGGCCACGTGCTCGCCCTCCCGGTACCCCTTGTGGGCCAGCATCGGCGGCCCGGCGACGTCGCCGATGCAGTAGACGCCGGGCGCCGTGGTCTCGAGCGTGGCCAGGTTCACCTTGACGAAGCCGCGGTCGGTCAGCTGTACACCGGCCTCGGCGAGCCCGAGATCCTCGGTGTTGAGAGCGCGTCCCGCGGCCATGAGGACCTTCACGGCCTCGACCCGCTCGGCCTTCCCGCCCACCTCGAGCTCGAGCGTCACGTTGTCCTTGCCCACCGTGGCGCGGGTGATCTTGGCGCCGGAGTGCAGCGCGATCCCGCGCTTCCTGAAGCTCTTGGCCAGCGCGTCGGAGGCTTCGGCGTCCTCGACCGGGAGGATCCGCGGCAGCACCTCGATCAAGGTGATTTTGGTGCCGAACGCATTGAAGATGTCGGCGAACTCGGAGCCGACGGCACCGGCCCCGACAATCGCAAGCGACGCCGGCGCCTGTTCCAAAAACAGGGCCTCGTCGGAGCTGATGACGGTGGTCCCGTTGAGCTCGAGTCCGATCTGGGGCAGCCCCTTCACCCGGGAGCCGGTGGCGAGCACGACCCCCTTGGCGGCGGTGTGGACGTCGCTCCCCACCTGCACCATTTTGCCGGGCAGCAGCTTCCCGGCGCCGCGGATCACCGTGATCTTGTGCTTCTTCATCAGGAACTCGACACCCTTCGAGTTCTGCTCCGCCACCTTCCGTGATCGCCGCATCGCCACGCCGTAATCGGTCTTGAGCTCGCCGGTCGTGAGCCCCAGCTCCTTGGCGTCGTGCCGGATGACGTTCGCGACGTAGGCGCTGTGCAGCAGGGCCTTGGTCGGAATGCACCCGATGTTGACGCAGACGCCGCCGAGCTTGTCGCGCTCGACGACGGCCGCCACGAGGCCGAGCTGGGCGCAGCGGATGGCGCAGACGTAGCCGGCCGGCCCGCCGCCTACGATGATGACGTCGAAGTTGGCCACGAAGATCTCCCGTTCACGTTTTACCAGACGAGGGCCAGCGGATTCTCCAGCATCGCCTTCAGGGTCTGCAGGAACCGCGCACCGGTGGCGCCGTCGATCACCCGGTGGTCGCACGACATCGTGAGCCGCATCCGGCGCCGGAGCGCGATCGCGCCGGCGTGCCCGACCGGCTTCTCAACAATCCGCCCCACCGCGAGGATCCCGGACTCCGGCGGATTGATCACCGCGGTGAACTCGTCGATGTCGAGCATGCCGAGGTTGGAAATCGAGAACGTCGAGCCGGTGTACTCCTCGGGCGTGAGCCGGCGCTCGCGGGCCCGGCCGGAGAGGTCCCGCGCCTCCGCGCTGATCTCGCGGAGCGTCTTCCGGTCGGCGTGGCGGATGACCGGCGTGATCAGCCCGTCCTCGATGGCGACAGCCATCCCGATGTGCACCTCGTGCCAGTAGCGGATGTGGTCGTCCTGCCACCACGCGTTGCAGGCGGGGTGCTGCCGGAGGGCGGTGGCCACCGCCTTGATGATGATGTCGTTGAACGACACCTTGACCTCGCTGCCGGCGGCGAGCATCGCTTGGCGCGCCTCGGCCACCCGCTCCATGTCCACCTCGCTGGTGAGGTAGAAGGTGGGCACCGGCCCGATCGACTGCGCCAGCCGGCGCGCGATCGTCTTGCGCATCTGGCTCAGCGGCGTGTCGGTGAAGCCCTCTCCCGGCGCTGCCGGAAGCGGGCGGGCGGCGGGCAGGGCCGGGGCCGCTGCCGGTGCGGACCCGGCGGCGGGACGGGTGGGGCGCGCGGTCTCCAGATCCCGCAGGACGATCCGGCCCTCGGGGCCCGAGCCCTGAATGGCCCGAAGGTCGAGTCCCCGTTCCTGGGCGATTTTCCGCGCGAGCGGGGACGCCTTGAGCCGGCCCGACGGGGGCGGGGCCGGTGGAGCCGACACCGGAGCGGCTGCGGCGGAAGCCGCCGTGGGAGCCGCCACGCTGGAAGCGGCCGCGGGCGCCGGAACGGCGGGTCGGGGCGCGGCCTGGGGCGGGAGCTTGGCGGCCGGCTTGGGCATTGCGGCCGCGGTCCCCGCGCCGTTCCCGCCGGCCGCGGGCAGGGCCTCGCCCGGCTGCCCGATGACGCCGATCGGGGACGACACCGGAACCGTCTGCCCCGCGGTCACGGTCTGGCGCAGCAGGACGCCGCCCACCCGGGCCACCAGCTCCATCACCGCCTTGTCGGTCTCCACCTCCGCGAGCACGTCGCCCACGGCGACGGTCTCGCCCTCCTGTTTCTTCCACTCGACGAGGCGGCCCTCTTCCATGGTGGGCGAGAGCGCTTCCATCACGACTTGAGTTGCCATAGAGAGCTGCCGGCTAGCGCCGATCGTCCTTGGTCACCGGTACAGAACCTTGCCCACCGCGTCCACCAGCTTGCCCGCGTCCACCTTCGCCGCCTTCTCGAGATGCCGGTTGTACGGCATCGGCACGTCCGCGCCGGTGACCCGCAGCACCGGGGCGTCCAGCTCGTCGAACACCTCGCGCTGGATCACGTCCACCACCTGCGCGCCCACGCCGGCGAAAGGCCAGCCCTCCTCGGCCACGACGCACCGGTGCGTCCGGGCGACCGACCCGAGCACCGTGGCTGTGTCGAGCGGACGGATGGTGCGCAGGTCCAGCACCTCGGCGCTCACGCCTTCGCCGGCGAGCTGCTCGGCCGCCTTGAGCGCGACGGCGACCGTTTTCGAGTGGCAGACGATCGTCACGTCGGTACCGGCGCGCTTCACGTCGGCGGAGCCGAGCGGAATCACGTACTCCTCGTCGGGGACGTCGCCCTTCAGGTTGTAGAGCATCTCCCCTTCGATGAACACCACGGGGTCGTCGTCCCGGATGGCGCTCTTGAGCAGCCCCTTGGCGTCCGCTGGCGTCGCGGGCATCACCACCTTGAGTCCGGGGATATGGGCGTAGTAGCTCTCGAACGCCTGGGAATGCTGCGCGGCGAGCTGGAGGGCCGAGCCGCCGGGGCCGCGGAAGACCGCCGGCACCCCGATCTGCCCGCCGGACATGTAGCGCATCTTGGCCGCGGAGTTCACCAGCTGGTCGATCGCGAGCAGCGCGAAGTTCCAGGTCATGAACTCGATAACGGGACGCAGCCCCGTCATCGCGGCGCCCACGCCCACGCCGGCGAAGCCCAGCTCGGTGATGGGCGTGTCCACCACCCGCATCGGCCCGAATTCGTCGAGCAGGCCGCGGCTCACCTTGTAGGCGCCCTGATAGACCCCGACCTCCTCGCCCATGAGGAAGACGGTATCGTCCCGGCGCATCTCCTCACGGAGGGCGGAGTTCAGGGCATCCCGGTACGTCAGGACGGACATAGCTCGTCAACTGCGTTCACGCTGTTTCTCCTGGGGCATAAACGTCGGTATACAGTTCGGCGGGGTCCGGCTCCGGCGCTTGATCCGCAAACTGGTACGCCTCGGCGATCTCCGCCGTGACCTCCGCGTCCAGCGCCCGCACCGCAGGCTCGTCCATGAGCTCGTCGGCGATCAGCTTGTGCGACCAGAGCGCGATCGGATCCCGCTTCCGGTGCTCCTCAACCTCTTCCTTCGTCCGATAGTGTCCGTGGATCGGGTCCGACATCGAGTGGCCCATGAACCGGTAGGTGCGGACCTCGAGCAGCGTGGGCGCCTTCTCGATCCGCGCCCGCTCCACCGCGCGGTCCATCGAGTTCTTCATCGCCAGCACGTCCTGGCCGTCCACGACCTCGTTGATCATGTCGTACGACGACGCGCGCTCGGAGATGTCGTAAAGAGCGCTGGCCCGCTCCAGCGCCGTGCCCATGCCGTAGCGGTTGTTCTCGCAGATGTAGACGCAGGGCAGCTTCCAGAGCGCGGCCATGTTGAGGGCTTCGTGGAAGGCGCCGTTGTTCACCGCCGCCTCGCCGAAGTAGCACACGGCCACCTGCTCGGTGCCGCGATACTTGGCGGCGAACGCCATCCCGGTCGCGAGCGGGATGTGCGCGCCGACGATCGCGTGGCCGCCCATGAAGCCGCGCGAGGCGTCGAAGAGGTGCATGGAGCCACCCTTGCCCTTCGAGCAGCCGGCGGCCTTGCCGAACAGCTCGGCCATCACCACTTGCGGCGGGATTCCCCGGGCGAGCGCGTGGCCGTGCTCCCGGTAGGAACAGACGATGTAGTCGTCGGGCCGGAGCGCCGCGATGCTGCCGACGGCGACCGCCTCCTGGCCGATGTAGAGATGGCAGAAGCCGCCGATCTTCCCCAGGCTGTAGGCCTCACCGGCCTTCTCCTCGAAGCGCCGGATGACCATCATCTCGCGGAGCCATTGGCGGTACTCGGCGGCCACGCCGGCGTCGACCGCTCGCGCACCCGAGGGCGTCCGCCGGGCCGCGGTGGAGCCCGCCATCAGCGGTGCGCGCCCCGCGCCTGGTCGATCTGGGACCAGGCGTGGTAGGAGGAGCGGGTGAGCGGGCTCGATTCCACGTGGCGGAAGCCCAGCGCCAGCCCGATGTCCCGCAACTCGGCGAACTCCGCGGGCGTGTAGTAGCGCGCGATCGGCAGATGGCGGTCGGAGGGACGCAGATACTGGCCCAGGGTCACGATGTTCACGTCGCTGCGGCGGAGGTCGCGGAGGCAGCGCACGACCTCGTCCCACTCCTCGCCCAGGCCGAGGATAATGCCCGACTTGGTGAGGGAGCCGGGGGCCAGGCGCCGGGCCCGGGCCAGGAGCTCGAGCGCGCGATCGTAACGCCCGCCCGGCCGGGCCAGCCGGTAGAGCCGTTCCGCCGTCTCGAGATTGTGATTGAGGATGTCCGGCTCCGCGTCCATCACGATCCGGAGCGCCGCCTCGGAGCCCTTGAAGTCGGGGATCAGTACCTCGACGGAGGTGTCGGGCAGACGCGCGCGGATCTCCCGGATGCACGCCGCGAACGCCTCGGCCCCGCCGTTCGGCAGGTCGTCGCGGTCGACCGACGTGATCACCACGTGCGCGAGCCCCATGCGCGCCACCGCCTCGGCCAGCCGGACGGGCTCGCCCGGATCGTA
>JBGQIW010000051.1:0-18910 GCA_041498715.1 Gemmatimonadota bacterium
CCGGCGGGAGACGCTCGTCATCCCCATTACCACGCTCGCCTTCGCGCTGGGTGGGATGACCGAGAACATGCAGGAGGAGATCATCGCCTTTGTGCCGATCCTCCTTCTCCTGACCCGCAGGCTCGGCTTCGATCCGGTCACGGCGGTGGCGATGAGTCTCGGCGGCGCGGCGGTGGGCGCGGCGTTCAGTCCCATCAACCCGTTCCAGGTCGGCATCGCGCAGAAGCTGGCGCAGCTTCCCCCGCTGTCGGGAGCTGCGTTCCGAACGGTGTTCCTCGCCGCCGCCCTCGCAGTCTGGATCTGGGGCACCATGCGCTACGCCCGTCGAATCCGCGTCGCCGGAGACGCGGCCGCCGACCACGAACGAGCGGCGGTGAAGGGGGCGCGTTCGGGCGCCGTCCTGGCGCTGGTGGTCGCCGCCTTCACGCTCCTGGTGGTTGGGGTCCTCCGGCTGGGCTGGGGATTCGACGAGCTGTCGGCGGTCTTCTTCACGATGGGACTCGCCGCCGGTCTGGTGGCGGGCCTCGGGCTGTCGGGGACCGCGGACGCATTCGTGACCGGGTTTCGCTCGATGGCCGGGGCGGCGATGCTGGTGGGCTTTGCCCGCGCGATCTACGTTGCGCTCGACGAGGGTCAGATCCTCGACACGATCGTGCACGGAATCTTCACGCCGCTGGCCCAGCTCCCCGTGGCCGCGTCCGGCGTGGGCATGATCCTGGCCCACACGCTGATTCACGTCCCGGTCCCCAGCGTGAGCGGCCAGGCGGTGCTCACGATCCCGATCCTCGTGCCCGTCTCGGATCTGCTCGGGTTGTCGCGGCAGGTGACCGTGCTGGCCTATCAGTACGGCGCCGGCCTGTGCGAGATCCTCACGCCCACCAACGGCGCACTGATGGCGATACTCGCCGCATCGGGCGTTCCGTTCAACCGGTGGCTCCGGTTCGCGCTGCCGCTCTGGGCCGCGCTGCTCGGATTGGGCGCCGTGGCGGTGATCAGCGGGATCGCGCTGAGGCTCAAGTAGCCGGCCGCACCAGCTCCTGTAACACCCGCAGGTCCGCGAGTCCCACGTGGCGCCGCACCTCGCGCCCGCCCTGAAACCCGATCAGCGTGGGGATGCCCCGGATGCCCAGCCGCCGGGCGGTGGCCGGGTTCGCGTCCGTGTCCAGCTTGAGAACGAGCGCCCGCCCCAGCTCCGCCCGGGCAAACTCGTCGAGCGTGGGCGCCATCATCCGGCACGGTCCGCACCAGTCCGCGTAGCAATCGACCACCACGGGAACGCTTGCCCCCTCGATCATACGGTCGAAGTCCGCGTCGGTCACCTTGACCGGACGGTCGAGGCGGATGGGCTTGGCGCATTTCGCGCATTTGGGACCGGCGGAGACCCGGTCCAGGTCCACCCGGTTCAGCGTGTCGCAGAACGGGCAGCGGACGGTGACCGGGTGGCCGGTCGCGGGCGTCGAACTCATGCCTGAGTATAACGTTGGCGGTGCTGGTCGGAACGGTGAATCTCAATATCGGCCGTGAATCGTACGATAACTGAACCTGTAAGGCCCGTTGGCGTTGTAACGGGCGAGGAGCTGGCACGGTTCACAAGTGGTCGGGGCGGCTTGGCATCGGTGTTGCGTTCCCAAGTCTTGCCAAGCCTGGTGGAGGATGGGGCTATGGACGATCTCAAGATCCGGGAAATGGAACAGGACGAGGACTTCGCGGTCTGGTTCTCCGAGCTTGCCGCCGAGACCGAGGAGGCGGCCGGCTGGGGTAACCCGGTCAGCGACCGCTATCTGGTGCTGAGTAATGAGATCGGTGACTGGATCGGCGGGCTCCGGTTCTCCCTCCGGGGCGGTGTCGCCAACGTGCTTGACGTGGCCGTGGTCCCCGCGGAACGGCACCAAGGCCATGCCCATCGCCTGCTTGCGGCCTTCGAGACACACGCCAACGAGGCCGGGGCCCACTTGGCCGAATTCTGGACGGACGACCTCGAATCCGAGGGGCTTCTCGGGGCGCTGGGGTGGCAGGTGGTGTTGCGTCGCCGCGGCTACATCGGTGGCCGCACCTGGGTGCTGATGGAAAAAGGACTCGGCGCCGATCTGCCCTGACGGTCCTGATTGGCAGGATCCGGCCAGCCGCGTACTTTTCGTGGCTGGCCGTTGCCGTTCCCATAGCGGGGTTTCTTCGGTCCCGCGCTACTCCTTCCGGGTGATCACGAACTCATGGGACTAACCGAATCCGCGCGCGAGCTGTTTTCCAAACTCGAGGTGCTGCGAGACCTCGAGTCCAAGGTTCGCGAGCTGATGGACAGCCACGAGCGGAAGCGGGACCTCTGGTATCCCTCCGAGCTGATCGGGCCCCAGCAGGGGACCTGCCCCGATACCCACTATGCCCGGTTGCGGGACCGTGCTGCCGGGATCCCCGATCCCGCCCGGGCTGCGCTGGCGCTCAACCTCCTCACGGAAGAGGGGCTGCCGCACTTCCACCGGCTCCTAGCCGTTTACCTGGGGGACGACAGCTTCTGGCGTCTTTGGAACAACCTTTGGACGGCGGAGGAGGACCGGCACGGCCAGGTTCTCCACGACTACGCCCGGGAAGCGCGCCTCCTCAATCAGCGCACGCTGGAGGAGATGCAGTTCGAGTACATCAAAGCGGGGTTCCATCCGGAGTGGGACCGCGATCCCTACCGTGTCTTCGCGTACACAACGGTGCAGGAGCGGGCCACCCAGCACTCCCACGCGGAGACGGGCAAGCTGGTCGGTGAATACGAGCCCATTCTCGGCGAGATTCTCAGCAACGTCGCCAAGGAGGAGGCGCGGCATTACACCTTCTACCGGACGGTGTTCGAGGAGATCCTCAAGCGCGATCCGGACCAGGCGCTTCACTCCGCCGCGTTCATCCTGCCCAGCATCGAGATGCCGGGGCACACGATGCCGGGCTTCCGCGACCTCGCCGACGTGATCCGCCGGGCCGGGATTTACGGACCCCGCGACTATCTTCGGATCGTGCAGGAGCAGATCCGCTACTGGAAGATCGAAAGCCTGGACGGGTTGTCGGAGCTGGGGCGCAGGGCGCAGGAGAAGATCATGAGCATCCCGGAGCGCCTGCGTCGTGTGGCCGACATCATGGAGACCCGCAGCCGGGCCAAGACGTTCAGCTTCGAGGTCGTGTTCAACCGCGAATTCGCGATGGAATGAGCCGGCAGGGCGTCCGGGCCGTACTGCTCGTCGCCGCCGGCCTCGTGGCGTGCGCGGGCTCGTCCTCGTCCAAATCCAAAGCGCCCCCACGCAGCTCCGCACTGGACACCTTGCCCCCGGACCGGCGCGACGCTGCGCTCCTCGGTCGGGAAGTGTTCCAGCTCGTGGACAAGGCGGCGGACTACAAGGGCTCGCATCGAGGCAATCCGCCGGCCACGCTCCGCCAGATGGGGGTCGAGAGCCTCGCCCCCGTTTTCGTCCGCCGCATCCGCGTCGTCAGCGACTCCGCCGTCGTGACCGTCGCCTTCCGGAAGCCTCGGGGCCGGACCGTCGAGTCCTGCGAAGGGACGGCCGCCATCCTCGAGGAAGCCACGCTCCGGGGCGGGACGTTCAGCATCGTCTGTGCGACGCCCTCCGGCGCCATCAACAGGTACCAGGTCCCCGCTCCGTGATCGCCGCCCTGCTCGACTCGCTCACCCGGGGCCTCGTTGGCGCGGCGTTCGTCTACGCCGTTGTGGTCGCCTGCACCCACTGGGCCGTGCGCAGCCGCCGGCTCAGCCCGTTCGGCGCCTGGCCGCGGTTCGTGCGGCGGATCAGCGACCCGGTCCTCCGCCCCCTGGAGCAGCGGATCCTCCGGGCCGGCGGCAGCCCCGGAGACGCCCCGTTCTGGCTCCTCGGCATCGCGGTCGTGGGCGGGCTCGTGCTCATCAGCCTGGTGCGGTGGCTGATCGGGTTCGCCTACGAGCTGCAGCTTCTCGCCCAGGCGAGCCCGAGGGTCTGGCTGTTAGAAGGCGTGTCGGGTGCCTTCTGGGTGCTGCGGATCGCGCTGCTGGTTCGGGTCGTCGGCTCGTGGTTCGGCGTCTCGCCGCACGCCCGATGGATGCGACCGTTCACGGCGCTGACCGAGTGGATCCTGGAGCCGCTCCGCCGGGTGCTCCCGCCGTTCGGTCCCCTCGACCTGAGCCCGCTGGTCGCCTACCTCCTGCTCTGGGTGGCCCAGGTGGTGGTGGTGGGCGCGCTCTGAGGCCGATCGAGCCGGTACCGGGCGGGGTTCGGCTCCGGATCCGGGTACAGCCCCGCGCCTCTCGCAACGAGGTGACCGGCTTGCACGGAGACGAGATCCGGGTGCGGGTCGCGGCGCGCCCGGTGGACGGAGCCGCGAACGACGCTCTCGAACGCCTGCTCGCCGAACGGCTGGGAGTGCCGCGATCCAATGTGGCGGTGGCCGCCGGCGCGGCGGCCCGAAGCAAGGTGGTGCTGGTCGGGGGCATCACCCCGACCGAGGCCGCCCGGCGGCTGGGACTCACAGAAGCCGGGTCCGGGCCTTGATGGGGCCCGACGCCAGGTTAGCTTTCCCAATAGACAATCGAAGGCTCGTGGCGATTTGCGGCAGCTTGCGGCCACGTTAAACAACCGCTAAAACGCCTGACCCGGGGTTTTGGCACCCGGGTCTTGTCGTATTCGGAGATGCGCGTGAGCCATTCGTCCCCGTCGTCCCAGACCGGCCAGCCCGAGCACCGCGCGCGCGACGCGCGGCTGGCCCGGCTGCGTCCGCTTCTCGCCGAGCGGATCCTCGTGCTGGACGGCGCCATGGGGACGATGATCCAGTCGCACCGGCTGGGCGAGGGGGAATATCGCGGGGAGCGGTTCGCGGACTGGCCCCGCGACCTCAAGGGCAACAACGACCTTCTGTCGCTCACGCAGGCGGCGATCATCCGCGACATCCATCGGGCCTATCTGGAGGCCGGCGCGGACATCATCGAGACCAACTCGTTCAACTCTACCGCCGTATCCCTGAGCGACTACGGGATGGAGGCGCTCACCTACGAGCTGAATCTCGCGAGCGCGCGGCTGGCGCGGGCCGCGGCAGACGAGTTCGAAGCGCGGGAGCCGGGGCGGCCGCGCTACGTGGCCGGAGCGATGGGCCCCACGAACCGCACCGCGTCGATCTCGCCCAACGTGAACGACCCCGGGTTCCGGAACGTCGAATTCGACACGCTGGCCGCGACCTATGCCGACGCGGCGCGCGGGCTGCTGGACGGGGGCGCCGACCTGCTTCTGGTCGAGACGATCTTCGACACGCTCAACGCCAAGGCCGCGATCTTTGCCGTCGAGGGCGTGTTCGAGGAACGGGGTGACCGGGTCCCCCTGATCATCTCCGGGACGATCACCGACCAGAGCGGCCGGACGTTGTCGGGGCAGACGCCGGAGGCGTTCTGGTACTCGGTCATGCACGCCCGGCCTCTGGTCGTCGGCTTCAACTGCGCCCTCGGCGGCCGGCAGCTCCGGCCCCACATCCAGGAGCTGGCGCGGGTGGCGCCGACGTTCGTAAGCGCGTATCCCAACGCCGGTCTGCCGAACGAATTCGGCGGCTACGACGAGACCGCGGCGGTGACCGCCGGCGTGCTCCACGAGTTCGCGGAGCACGGCCTCGTCAACCTCGTGGGCGGGTGCTGCGGCACGACCCCGGCTCACATCCGGGCGATCGCCGAAGCGGTGCGCGGGCTCCCGCCGCGCCGGCCGCCGGAGCTGCCGCACCGCTGCCGGCTCAGCGGGCTCGAGCCGCTGGTGATCGGCCCGGACACGAATTTCGTGAACGCGGGCGAGCGGACCAACGTGACCGGCTCGCGCCGGTTCGCCAAGCTGGTGCTGGAGGGACGCTACGAGGCCGCACTCGAGGTGGCGCGGCAGCAGGTCGAGAACGGCGCCCAGCTACTGGACGTAAACATGGACGAGGCGATGCTCGACTCGCAGCACGCCATGCGCACGTTCCTCCAGCTGCTCGCGTCGGAGCCCGCCATCAGCCGGGTGCCGGTGATGGTGGACTCGTCCAAGTGGTCGGTGATCGAGGCGGGTCTCAAGTGTCTGCAGGGGAAGGGCGTCGTCAATTCCATCTCGCTCAAGGAGGGCGAGGCGGCGTTCGTGCGCCAGGCCCGGCTGGTCCGGCGGTACGGGGCGGCCGTGATCGTGATGGCCTTCGACGAGCGGGGGCAGGCGGATTCGGCGGCGCGGAAGGTCGAGATCTGTGCCCGGTCGTACCGCATCCTGACGGAGGAGGTCGGGTTCCCGCCCGAGGACGTCATTTTCGACCCCAACGTCTTCGCCATCGCCACCGGCATCGAGGAGCACGCGGGCTACGCCGTCGACTACATCGAGGCGACCCGGCGGATCAAGGCCACGCTGCCCCACGCCCTCGTGAGCGGCGGGGTCAGCAACGTCTCCTTCTCGTTCCGGGGCAACGACCCGCTGCGCGAGGCGATCCACACCGTGTTCCTGTACCACGCGATCCGCGCCGGCATGGACATGGGAATCGTGAACGCGGGCGCGCTGCCGATCTACACCGACATCGAGCCGGATCTGCTCGAGCGGGTGGAAGACGTGGTGCTCAACCGGCGCCCGGACGCGACCGAACGGCTGCTCCAGGTCGCCGACACGGTGAAGGGGCGGGAGGTCGCGACGGCGGACCTGGCGTGGCGAGGGGCGCCGGTCCACGAGCGCCTGGCGCACGCACTGGTCGAGGGGATCGCTGACTACGTCGTGCAGGACACCGAGGAAGCGCGCCACCTTTTCGAGCGGCCGATCCAGGTGATCGAAGGCCCGCTCATGGACGGCATGAACATCGTCGGCGACCTCTTCGGGTCCGGGAAGATGTTCCTGCCCCAGGTCGTCAAGAGCGCGCGAGTGATGAAGAAGGCGGTCGCCCACCTGATCCCGTACATCGAGGCGGAGAAGCACGCCGACTCGAAGCCGAAGGGGAAGGTGCTGCTGGCGACCGTGAAGGGCGACGTGCACGACATCGGCAAGAACATCGTGGGCGTCGTGCTCCAGTGCAACAACTATGACGTGCTGGATCTGGGCGTGATGGTGCCGTGCGCGCGGATTCTGGAAACCGCGCGCGCCGAGCGGGTCGACATCATCGGCCTATCGGGGCTGATCACCCCGTCCCTGGAAGAGATGGCATTCGTGGCCAGCGAGATGGAGCGGGAAGGGTTCTCGGTGCCGCTTCTGATCGGCGGGGCGACGACGTCGCGGGCCCACACCGCCGTCAAGATCGCGCCCCAGTACACGGCGCCCACAGTGCACGTGCTGGACGCGTCCCGCGCGGTGGGCGTGGCCAGCAGCCTGCTCAGCGACACCGGGCGGGACCAGTTCGTCCGCGGGGTGAGCGAGGAGTACCGGGGCATCCGCGAAGCGCGGACGGCGCGGCCGACGGGCGAGCGGCGGCCAACGATCGCCGAAGCCCGGGCGAACCGGCTGACGGTCGACTGGCGGGCGACACCGCCGCCACGTCCCTGCTTCCTCGGTGTCCGGTCCCTCGACGCCTACCCGCTCGAGGAGCTGGCGGCCCGGATCGATTGGACCCCGTTCTTCCAGACCTGGGAGCTCAAGGGCCACTACCCCGCGATCCTGGAGGACCCCACCGTGGGCAAGGCCGCGCGGAGCCTGTTCGCCGACGCGGAGCGCATGCTCCGGGCGATCGTCACCGACCGGTCGCTCACGGCCCGGGCCGCGCTGGGATTCTTTCCGGCGAATGCGGTGGGGGATGACATCGAGCTCTACACCGACGACAGTCGGACGACCGTCCTCGCCACCGTGCACACGCTCAGGCAGCAAATGTCGAAGGGTGACGGCCGGCCCAATCTGGCCCTGGCCGACTATGTCGCGCCCAGGGACAGCGACGTGCGGGATTATTTCGGCGCGTTCGCGGTCACGACCGGGCACGGCCTCGACAAGCTGGTCGCGCGCCACGCGGCGCAGCAGGACGACTACAGCGCGATTCTCGCCAAGGCGCTCGCCGACCGGCTCGCCGAGGCCTTCGCCGAGCGACTGCACGAGCGGGTGCGAACCGAGCTGTGGGGCTACGCGCCGGGTGAGACGCTCGACACCGAAGCGCTGGTCCGCGAGGAGTATCAGGGCATCCGCCCGGCGCCGGGCTATCCCGCGTGTCCGGACCACACGGAAAAGCGCACCCTGTTCGACGTCCTCGAGGCCGAAGCACGGGCCGGTATCACACTGACCGAGAGCTTCGCGATGCTGCCGGCGGCGGCGGTGAGCGGCTGGTATTTCTGGCGGCCGGAAGCGAAGTACTTCGGCGTCGGCAAGATCGAGAAGGACCAGGTCGAGGATTACGCGCGGCGCAAGGGAATGGACGTGGCCGGGGTGGAGCGATGGCTGGCTCCGAATCTCGGCTACGACCGATAGGCGGGAGGTCCGATGCCCTCATTTCGAGATCTGCTGGCGGACAGCCGGGTACACGTCTTCGACGGCGCGATGGGAACGGTGCTCTACGGGAAGGGCATCTTCCTGAACGTCTGCTACGACGAGCTGGCTCTCCGGCAACCGGATCTGGTCCGCGAGATCCACCGGGACTACGTCAAGGCCGGCGCGGAGCTGCTCGAGACCAACACGTTCGGGGCGAACCCGGTCAAGCTGGCCCACTACGGATTGGCGCCGGAGACCGAGCGCATCAACGCGGCCGCCGCACGGGTGGCGCGGGAGGCGGCGGGAGGCCGTGCCGTCGTGATCGGCGCGATCGGGCCCCTCGGCGTGCGGGTGGAGCCGTACGGTGAGACCGGACTGGACCAGGCGCAGGCCGCGTTCGCGCGGCAGGCAGCCGGCCTGCTCGAGGGCGGCGTGGATGGGTTCGTCCTCGAGACCTTCAGCGACGTGAGCGAGCTCGGCGCCGCGGTCAAGGCGGTGCGCAGCCTATCCAAGCTCCCGATCGTTGCGCAGATGACGGTGGGCACCGACGGGAAAACCCATTACGGCACCGATCCGACCGTCTTCGGCCCTGCGCTCCAGGCGATGGGCGTGGATGTAATCGGGGTGAATTGCTCGGTCGGGCCCCACGGGGTGCTGGAGGCCGTCGAGAAGCTGGCGCGGGTGGTGACGGTCCCGATCTCGGCACAGCCGAACGCGGGGCTGCCACGCGAGGTGGAGGACCGCAAGATCTACATGGCGAGTCCGGAGTACATGGGGACGTACGCCAAGCGGATGGTCGAAGCGGGCGCCCGGTTCGTGGGCGGGTGCTGCGGCACGACGCCGGAGCACATCAAAGCGATCGCCGGGTTCGTGCAGAGCGTCTCGCCCAGGCACTCGACGGCGGTGGCGGCCGCGCCGTCGTCGGCCAAGGCGGTCGATCCGGTGCCGCTGGCGGAGCGGTCGCGCCTGGCCGCGAAGCTCGTGGGCGGGAAGTTCATAACTACGGTCGAGATCGTGCCACCCAGGGGCGTGAACCCGGGGCCGATGTTCGACCAGGTGCGGCAGCTCAAGGCGGCGGGAGTGGACGCTGTGAACGTCCCCGACGGACCCCGGGCGCAGAGCCGCATGGGGGCCCTGCTCTCCGGCCTGATGATCCAGCGCGAGGTCGGCATGGAGGCGGTGGTCCATTACGCCTGCCGCGACCGCAATCTCCTCGGCATGCTCTCGGACCTGCTGGGCGCGGCGGCGAGCGGGCTCAACAACCTGCTCATCGTCACCGGCGATCCGCCGAAGATGGGGCCCTATCCGGAGGCGACGGCGGTGTTCGACATCGACGCCATCGGCCTCACGAATCTCGTCTCCCGGCTCAACCACGGGCTCGACCCCGGCGGCAACGCCATCGGAGACCCGACCCGGTTCTTGATCGCCGTCGGGGTGAACCCGGCGTCGCCCGACAAGGAGCGCGAGCTCCGGCGCTTTGCCTGGAAGGTGGAGGCCGGCGCCGAGCTGGCGATCACGCAGCCGGTGTTCGACGTGGACCAGCTGGATCGGTTTCTCGAGGAGGTGGCGCCGCTCGGCATCCCGATCGTGGCGGGCATCTGGCCGCTGGTCTCCCTGCGAAACGCGGAGTTCCTGGCGAACGAGGTGCCAGGGGTCACGGTGCCCGCCGTGGTGCTGGACCGGATGCGCGCCGCGAGCGCCAAGGGGAAGGAAGAGGCGCTCCAGGAAGGCGTGCGGATCGCGCAGGAGATGCTCGCGGCCGTACGGACCCGCGTGCGGGGCGCGCAGGTGGCGGCGCCGTTGGGTCGGGTGCCGGTGGCGCTCGAGGTGCTGGCGGAGACGCTGGCCCAGGCCCGGGAGCCCGCCACCGCCGCGAAATGACCGACGGGGCGCCCCCGCCTCACCCGCCGCGCGGGAGCAGGTGCGGCCCGAAAACCAGCAGGCCCACGATCGCGGCACCCACGGCCGCGAGCAGCACGGCCCCCGCCGCGATGTCCTTGGCCCGCTCCACCAGCGGGTGCGCCGCGGGCGAGGCGACGTCGCACAGCGCCTCGAGGGCCGTGTTGAGCGCCTCGGCGCTCCACACCACGATCATCGCCAGAACCACCAGGCTCCATTCGACACGCGACAGGCCGACGCGGAGCCCGAGCGCCACGACGGCCACGGACGCGGCGGCGTGAATCCAGGCGTTGTGCTGCGAGCGCAGCAGGGCGATGATGCCGCGCGCCGCGAACCGGAAGCTCCGGGCGCGGGCGGAGACTCGGAACACCGGCTGGCTCATCTGGGTATCAGTTGAGGCCGACCTTCCCCCGGACCGACGCGATGAGCTTCTCGGGGTCGTAGCCGACGCCGTCCTTGAACACGAGCTCGATGTTCTCAATATCCGCGATGCTGGTCGCGGGGTCCCCGCGCACGACGATCAGATCCGCTTGCTTCCCGGCCGCGACT
Source organism: Gemmatimonadota bacterium (assembly GCA_041498715.1). Classification (GTDB taxonomy): domain Bacteria; phylum Gemmatimonadota; class Gemmatimonadetes; order Gemmatimonadales; family GWC2-71-9; genus DASQPE01. The sequence goes on from JBGQIW010000051.1 coordinate 10,836, forward strand.
GTCCCCACCCGCTGCTCCCGGCCGAGGTATTTCGCGCCGTTCAACGTGGCAATGGAAATCGCCTCCAGCGCCGTGAAGCCGGCCTCGACCAGGAGCTCCACCTCGCGCTGATTGGAGAAGCCGGCGACGACCCCGCCGTACCCGGTCGGGTCGGTGCCTGCCAGGAGCAGGCCTCCCGCCTTCGCGAACACCAGCTCGAACGCCAACTCGCGCTGGAACAGCACGGTCCAGGCCGTGTCGCCGCGGTCCGCGATCCGGGCGCGGCGCTTGAGGTAGGCAATGCGGGCGTCGCCGGTCATCACGTCGAGCACCTTGTCCGGCAGGGGCGGCCGGTGGGGCCCGAAGGTCTCGAACACCGGGAGCGTCGACGTGACGGCCACGTGATGGGTCACCAGGTCGCGGATCAACTTCTGGAGCGGCTCGCCCGCGGGGTCCAGCGCCAGCAGCGAGGGCTCGACGTCCGCGTCGGGGCAGTTGTCCGGCTTCTTCCCGGCTACGAAGTCGCTCGCCACCATGATCCCGTGCTCGAGGTCGTCGATGCCGAGGGCGGCCGCCTCGTGGAACGTTACGGAGCAGAGGTGCCCGGTCACCTTCAGGCCGCGGGCGTGCGCGGCCTTGATCGCGGCGCCCAGCTCGTCGCGGGTGATGTTGGTGTAGGCCTTGAAGGACGTCACGCCCAGACCAGCCCAGTACTCCACTGTCCGGCGGGCGTCGTCCGGTCCGTTGAGCGCGTGCATCTGGTAGAACAGGGGAAAGCCCGGTCCCTGCAGGTAGGGCCCGGTCACGTCCATCTTCGGGCCCGGCGTCCGACCCGAGTCGATCGCGGCCCGGAGCTCGAGGTCAGTGTACGGCTCCAGACTCCCGCCGGTGCGGATTGTGGTGGCCCCGCCGGCGAGGTAAAGCCGGGGAAAGCTGAACGCCTGTTCGTTGGCCATGTAGCCGCTGGACCAGAGCACGCCGGGGTAGAACATGTGCTCGTGCACCATGACAAAGCCCGGAAGAACCGTCCGCCCGGCAAGATCGAGCACCTGCGCACCGGCCGGAACGGACACCTGGGCCGAATCGCCCACGGCCCGGATCAGTCCCAGGTCGATCACGATGGTCTGGTTCGACCGGGCCTCAGCGCCGGTGCCGTCGATCACCCGAGCGTGCACCAGCGCGGTCGTCGGGCCGTCCACGCGAACGAAAGCCCGCGTCTCGGGCGAGAGCGCGGGCGCTTGGGCTCGGGCCGCCGGAGCGGACGCGAGCGCGGAAAGAGCGAGCGATGCAAGCACCACCAGGCGCGTCGAGGGAGTCGGCATGGCGCTCAGCTTACCGCCGTTCCGCGGCACTGTCAAAGCGCCGCATTGAACCCCCCTCCAGCCACCGGTATCTTCTTCACGAGACGTCACTTCCACAAGCGAGTCGTCCATGGCTGAAACCATCTCCGCCAGCCCCCCTGGGCTCACGGTCCTGTCCGAGGAGGAGGAGCTGTTCCGCAGCACCGTCCGGGAGTTTGCGGAGACCGAGATCGGGCCGCACGTGAGCGCAATGGACGAGGCCGCGCAGTTCCGCGAGGACCTGCTCCCCAAGTTCTTCGAGCTGGGGTTGATGGGGATCGAGATTCCCGAGCGCTTCGGGGGAGCGGGAGGCTCGATCTTCATGGCGACGCTGGCGATCGAGGAGATGGCCCGGGTGGACGCGTCCGCGGCGATCTACGTGGACGTCCACAACACGCTGGTCAACAACGCGGTGGGTCGCTGGGGTACGGACGAGCAGAAGGCGCGTTACTTCCCGCGCCTCGTGACCGGCCTCCTCGGCGCCTTCGCGCTCTCGGAGCCCGCGAGCGGCAGCGACGCGTTCGCACTGGAGACCCGAGCCGACCGACGGGACGGCGGCTGGTCGCTCACCGGGCGCAAGTTCTGGATCACGAACGGCGCCGAGGCGGGGCTTTTCATCGTCTTCGCGAACACGGACTTCGCCAAGGGCTACAAAGGGATTACCGGGTTCCTGGTGGAGCGCAGCTTCCCGGGGTTTGCGGTGGGGAAGAAGGAGAACAAGCTCGGCATCCGCGCGTCGAGCACCACCGAGCTCATCCTCGAGGACTGCCCGGTGCCGGACGCGAACGTGCTCGGGCCGGTGGGCCAGGGCTACAAGATCGCGATCGAGACCCTGAATGAAGGTCGCATCGGGATCGGGGCACAGATGATCGGCGTCGCGACCGGCGCGCTCGAGGCCGCGACCAGCTACGTCAAGGAGCGGAAGCAGTTTGGGAAGCCGATCGCCGACTTCCAGGGCATCCAGTTCCAGCTCGCGCAGATGGCCACCGAGCTGGAGGCCGCCCGGCTCATGGTGTACAACGCCGCCCGGCTCAAGGACGCGGGCCGTCCGTTCGCCCGGGAGGCGGCGATGGCCAAGCTCTTCAGCTCCCAGGTAGCGGACCGGATCACGTCGAAGTGTGTCGAGCTGTTCGGCGGGTATGGCTACTCCAAGGAATACCCCGCGGAGAAGTACTATCGGGACGCGAAGATCGGCACGATTTATGAGGGGACAAGCAACATGCAGCTCCAGACGATCGCGAAAATGATGCTGAGGTAATTCAGTGGCAATACGTTATCGGCTCGGATTCGGGCTTCTGTGGCTCGGCGTCAACGCCGGGGCGGCAGCCGGCCAAGCGCCGGACCAACAGTGGCTCGATGACAGGATGGGGTCCTGGTACCGCGCGGCTTCCCGGGCCGCGCCGGGCCATTGGGGCATCGCGATCGCCGATCAGAGCGGCAAGCTGCTCTGGAGCCTGAACCCGGACGATCCCCTGATCCCTGCGTCTACCGTGAAAGTGTTCACGACCGGCTTCGCGCGCACCGTGCTCGGCGGGACCGCCCGTCGGCCGACCCGCGTGATCGGCGCGGGCTCGGTCGATCCCACTACGGGCGAATGGATCGGGAGCTGGGGGCTCGAGCTCAACGGCGACCCGTCCTTCGAGCGCGGGATCGGGGCCGGGCCCACCCTCTACGACCTGGCACTCCAGCTCGCGAGCTCCGGCATCCGGAAGCTGACCGGTCCGCTCAATGTCCAGAGCGCGGACGGGCCGGCCGACGCCGTGTATCCCGCCGCCTGGTCCCGGCATCACTTCGGGCGACTGTTCGCGCCGTTGATCGGGCCCCTCACGCTGAACGAGAATCTCGTCTGGATCGAGGTGCGGCCGGGGCCCCGGTCGGGCTCGCGCCCGCGCATCGTGGACGAATCGCCGTCCGGCCTCGGGGCGCTGGTGACGGTGAAGGCCGTTACCAGCGCCGGACGGCGCTCGAGTCTGAGACTCCGGCCCCGGGGCGACGGCGGCTGGAATCTGGTCGGCGCGATCGGCGTGCGGGCGCGGGCGCGGGGTCTCGCCGCGGTCGTGCCGGATCCGAAGATCGTGCTCAGCGCCGCCTGGACGCACGCCCTGACGAAGGCGGGCATCGCGTGGAACTCGGCTCCGTTCATCGGCGCGCCGCCCAGCGCGGCGCCCCGGGTGCTGGCGGAGGTGTCTTCCCCGACGCTCGATTCGCTGGCGAGCGAGATCAACCGCCGGAGCCTCAACTATGGCGCCGAGCTCCTGCTCCAGTGGGCTGGTGGCCGCGATACGCCCGCGTCGCAGCTGCTCAAGCATGTGGAGGACGTCACCGGCCGGACCGATGGTATCGCCCTGGTGGACGGCAGCGGGCTCTCGTACGATGACCGGGTCACCGCGCGCACGTTCACTGCGTATCTCGCCCGGTTCCCCACCCTGCCCGAAGGGCGGAACTTCCCCCAGCTGCTCCCCGCCAACGGCACCGGCACGCTCCACCGGCTCGCGTCGGGATTCCCGGGCGAGGGCGTCGTGCGCGCGAAGACGGGCACGCTGGCCCAGGTGGCGAATGTAGTGGGTTATCTCGGCCGGCAGGACGGCGTGCTGCTGGTAGTGCTGCTGTACAACGGCGGCCGGCCATGGGCGGCGCGCAAGGCCGAATGGCAGTTGTTCCGGAAGCTGGGCGGCAACGGCGTGATCATCCCGAGCGACAGCGTGCCGGACGCGCTGGTGCCGCACTTCGGCGGCGAGGAAGAGACCGACTTCATCCCGGCCTGGAAGGTGGACAGCGCCGATACGGTGGACGTGACCGATTCCCTGCCGCTCACGCCGCCGGCACCCGCCGATACGACTCCTCCCAAGTAAGTCCCCGGATCAGAACTGCACGTGGGCCAGCATCGGCCCACTGGGCTCGGCGGTGCGGTTGACGGCGGGCTCCACCGTGAGCGCGGCGCCCATCACCGGGCCTGGCGTGTTGGGCATGGCCACGGTGGCAAAGGCCGGGCGGTCGCTCTCGCAGCGCAGCTCGACCGACCGCACCATGCCGTTCCCGGTAATGAACCAGAACTGATAGACCGAGTCCGCGGGGGCGCGCGGGAGCCCGTGCATCACCACGTTCCAGCGGTGCGTCACCGGGTCGTCGAAGATCACGAGGCCGCCCTTGTGGCCGTTCATGGCGATGTCGCGTTGCACGATGTGCTGGGCCTGCCGCATGATCGAGAGCGTGTCGCGGAGGGCGGCCAGCTGCTGATCCCGCTCCGACACCGCCAGCTCGGCGGCGGAGCGGGCGGTGCGCTCGTGGAAGCCGAGCCCAGCGGCAAAGAGGACGGCCGCCGCGGCGACGCCGGGGCTGGCGCGCTGCCACCAGGAGCGGCGACGCAGCACAGCGTCGGCCAGCTGATGGGACAGGCCCGGCCGCGGCGTCGCCGGCGCCGCCGCCATGGGCAGCGCGCCGAGGTCGCGCTCCAGCGCCGCGACCTCGCGGGCGCACTCCGCGCAGCGCGGAATGTGGTCGGCGAACAGCCGTTCCTCCCGCGGCTCCAGCGCCCGCGCGACGTAGGCCGCGCGGTTCTCGACGTACCAGTCGTGCGGAGTCATCGTACCCAGTCCTGAATGGGCGCCAGCGTCACCCGAAGCTTGTCGAACGCGAGCCGCAGCCTGGTTTTGACCGTCCCCATCGGAATTCCCAGCTCCCGCGCGATCTCCGAATGGGTCCGGCCGCCGAAGTAGGCGAGCCGCACGACCGCCTGCTGCTCCTCGGGGAGCGCCTTCAAGGCGGCGTGGACGGACTCGTGCACGTGCCAGCCGGGTTGGGCCGACTCGTCCGGCTCCGCGAACTGCGCCGTTGCCGGACCGGTGCCGCCCAGCGCCGCCGCCCGCTCCACCTTGCGGCGCCACCGGGCCCGGTGCCGGAGGCGGTCGATGGCCCGGTTGCGGGCGACGCGGAGCAACCAGGGCATGAGCCCCTCGTGCTCACCGCCCAGCGAGCCGACCCGGTCCCAGGCGATGCGAAACACCTCGAGCACGACCTCCTCCGCCTCGTCCTGGTCCCGGAGCATGCTCTGAGTGAGACCGAGCAGCCACGGCGTGGCCGTCTCGATGAGCTCGACCAGGGCGCCCTCGTCCCGGGCGATCAGGCGCTCGCGCAGCGGCGCCTGGCTCGCGAGCGCGAGCGCCGCCGGCGAGCGGCCGGACTCGGTCGACGGTTTCGAAGAGGGCAGCTGAGCCACGCCTACTTATGCATCATCGCGTCGTCGCCCGCCAGGCTGGCCGTGCCGTAGGCGGCCTGGTCCTTCTTCGACCAGAGCACCACGTGGCTGAAGCGCTTGAGGTCGGTGCCCGAGGGGACGTCGAAGGCCTGGGGGCCGGACGCCTTCGAGAGCTTGCCCAGGAAGACGGCCCCGTCCGACACCGTAGGCCCCGAGCTCAGCGCGACGTACACGTCGGCACCCTTATCGGCCCAGAAGTCGCTTCCGAGCTTGAGGACCGTCTTGCCGCCCTCGCTCGCGAGCGCGAAGGATCCGCCCGCCTTGTGTCCCTCGGCCCCGGTGAACGTGTCGTGCGGGAGCATCGCCATGCCGTGATCCATAGCCATGCCGTCGCCTTTACCCATGGCGTCGTCCTTCCCCATGGCATCCTTCTTCATCTCGTCGTGCTGCATCTTGTCCTGCTGGGCGGCGAGTGGAGCCGCGCTGAGGGCGAGCAACGCGAGCAGGGCGACGTGAAATCGCTGTAACATGAAAGAGCCTCGCTGGCTGAAGAAACCGGTGTGACCCACGTGACAGCGTATCAACGCCGTCCGTCGGGACCCGGTTCTCCGGCGCGGCCAGGCTAGCGGGCTTTGCGGCTGCTGGCGACGATCAGGATGACTCCGCCGACGATGGCGAGTCCGCCCAGGATGGGGGAGACGGGGAGCGAGCGCTGGTGCTCGGTGGTGACCTGGATGGGCCCCGCGTCGGCGACCTTGTCGCGGGTCGTGAAGGAGAATCCGCCGACGGAAAGCGCGATCACGCCGGCGAGAATGAGCAGGGCTCCGAGTACGGTGCCAGGTCGCATGAGGGTAGAAGCTACATCTGCGACATGCGTGACAAAAGCGCGCGCGGCCTACCCGGAGTTCGGGCAGGCCGCGCCCTGGTTGCTGAGCGAGGCGCTACTGGATGGCGCGGAACGCGTTGACCCGCCCCTTGCCGTAAGCATCGTCCTTTCCCGGCTTGCCCAGGTCGTCCGCGGAGGAGCGGAGTCTGGCCTCCATCTGCGCCGGACCGATGCGGCCGAACTTCCCGACGATCAACGCGGCGACCCCGGCGGCGGCCGGCGTGGCCATGCTGGTTCCCGCCACCCAGCCGTAGCTCGTGTTGCTGGTGCCGCTGCCGCGGGTAGTGCTGAACACGAGATCGAAGACCCAGCAGGGCTCCGCGATCGGGCCGATCAGCGTGGGCATGGAGCACACATCATTGCCTGGGAGAACGAAATCACCGCCTGGCGCGCCGAAGGCGACCAGTGACTGGCCGAAATTGGAGTAGGAAGCCAGCCGGTCGAAATTGGTGGCACCCAGCGCCCAACCCACCGGCCCCAGCGCCGAAATGGCCAGCACGTGCGGCGACTGACCCGGAACGGCGATGAGGTTGTTGGTGTGGTCGAAGTCGATCCCGTTCCCGTTGGCGTCGCCGTTGCCGGCGGCCGCGAGGACGACCACGCCCTGCTGATAGGCGTAAGTCGTGGCCCTGCCGATGAAATCCTTGAGCTGGGCGGCATCCTTGGCTGAGATGTTGCCGATGGCGCTGTTGCCGTTGCCGTGGGGATCGAGGTCGGCGCCCAAGCTCAAGTTGATGATGTCGGCCCCGGCCCCGCCCTGATTGACGGGGGTCGCCGCATATACGATCCCCTCGGCCACGGCGCCGAAGCTGCCCGTGCCGTTGTCCAATACCTTCACGCCGATGATCGTGGCCTGGGGCGCGATGCCGATGGTCCCGATGCCGTTGTCGGCGGCAGCGACGATCCCCGCAACGTGGGTACCGTGCCAGAACGTGCCCTGGTCGTGGTTGAAGGGGATGGTGTTGCCCATGGCGTCCAGCGCGAAGGAGGCCGAGTGCGCGACGTCGAGGTTGGGCGCGAGGTCGATGTGGGTCGAACGGATGCCGCCGTCCACGATGGCCACCCGCGCGCCTCTGCCCTCGTAGCCCGCGGCCCAGGCCTCGGGCACATGGATGGCCCCGGGCGCCCACTGGAGCCCGAAGAAGGTTTCGTCGGAGCCGCCCACGAGCAGGGCGGTGGGCCCGTTGGCCGTAAACTCGATGTCCGCCACCCGGTCGTTCGGCTGCCACTGCACCACAACGTCCTCGGCGACGTCGGCGAACCCGGCCGCGGTGATGCGATCGCGGAAGCTCGAATCGGTGGTGCGTACCACCGCCAGGCCGATCTGCGGCGCCTTGGACGCGACGGTGCCACCGGCATTGGTCACGATGGCGTCCAGGTTGTCGGGCAGCTTACCGCTCTTGGCTCCGAGCACGAATTGCCTGGGACCGCCGGTGGTGGCGACGCTCAGACGGGATGCGTGGGGTCCGGTGGGCGACGAGTCGGGTTGACAGGCGACCGTCAGCAAGCCGAGCAGCGTGGCGCCGACGAGAGGCCGGGTGAGGCGCATGAATCCCCCTAGCGATTGGTGTCCGTCGATTGTGGCGATGGGAGGGTCGGACCGGTGACCCGAAAAAACGTATGTCGTACCGAGCGAGCGCGGCAGCCCCGTTGTTGCGACTTTCGGCAACATCAG
>JBGQIW010000052.1:0-18629 GCA_041498715.1 Gemmatimonadota bacterium
ATCAGCTCCCCGCGGGGAGACGAGTCAAAACCCGTAGCGCACCCCAAGCTGCATGCGCCAGCGTGTTCCTTCGACATCACGAACGTTCGTATCCACCGGCAGCACGTCGTAGATCCCCCGCTGGTTCGCCGCATCATAACCCACCAATAGGAGCGCTTCGGCATTTCCGTCGAAGGTCGCGACGCTCCGCCGCACCCCCCAGTTTCGGTCGAACAGATTCAGCGCGTTGAACAGGTCGGCGATCAGCTCGACCGACTGCCCCCGCCCCAGCGAGATCGGCCGCGACAGCCGCGCGTTGAACAAATGCGCCCAATGGTCCCGGCAGCTGTTGCGGCGCATGATCTGCCCCCGCTGGGAGCTCAGGCACGGCTGGCTGCGAATGAGGCTGTCCAGGCCGGCCCATTGGCTCGGGTCGGCCAGGGTGATGTCCGCCGCATTCTTCGGGACGTACATGATGTCGTTGCCGTCGAACATGCCGAGCCCGTCGGCATTCGGATCGCCGGCAACGACATAGCTGTATGGCCGCCCCGAGTATCCGTTGTAGAACACGCCCAGCTTGAAACGCAGCGGGAGACCTATCGCGGCGCCGAGGGTGATCTTGTGCGCGATCTGGAAGCTGGAGGTGGCGAGCCGCCGGTTGTCCAGGGTGCCGTCGAGCGGGGTGAGGTCGAGGTTGCAGGTGATGTTGAAGCAGTCGGCCGACATCCGGTCGCGCGCGTCGGTGTAGGTGTAGGCCGCGCTTACCTCCGCCCCCGGCCCGAACTGTTTCGCCAGCTGGCCGGTGAGGCTGACGCTCCGGTCCCCGCTCGAGTTCCGCATCTCGGCCACGGTCCCGAACCCGGCGCTGCGGCGGTTGGGCGTCGCGATGCCGGTCGCCGGATCAACCGAGCCGTACAGTACCCGGCCGCCTTCACCGGCGGCGACGCCAGTCGGCACGAGGTTGACGTCGGTGATGTCGAACTGGTTCACCCCTCGGATATAGAGGAAGTCCACCGTGCCCACGATGTTCCAGAACAAGCGCACGTCAGCGCCCAGCGACACCCGCAAGTTCCGCGGGAAGCGAAACGCCGGGTTGAAGTAATTCACTTCGAACACAGTGGGCGACGTTGAGTTGCAGGAGGTCGGCTGGAGCGCGGGATCGGCGGTGAAGGCGGGAACGTCGGTTCCGCGGCAGTGCACGCGGAGCCAGTCGAGTCCGGTGGTCTCGTAAATGTTGCTGAAGTAGAGGTAGATCGGCCGACCGGAAAAGAGCCCCACCCCGCCTCTGAGAAACGCTTTCCCTCGACCCCCAAGGTCGTAGCTGAAGCCGAGCCTCGGTGACCAGAGCAGGTTGCCGCTCGGCGTGACCGCGGTGTTGACGCCCAGCGCCGCCAGCAGCGCCGGATTCTGCGCGGGGGCGGTGGGGAGGAACGGCACGTCGAACCGGACGCCAAAGGTGAGCGTGAGCGTAGGCACCGGGGTCCACTGGTCCTGGATGTAGAAGCCGACCTGTCGCACCCCGAAATCACTCACCGGCCCATCGGGCCGGCCCGGCGGTGCGATGTCGCGGAGGTAATCGTTGGCCAGCCCAGCCTCCAGTGAGTCCAGGCTGCTGAATGCCCAGCGACCCGCTGGAACTCGAACCCGACGGGATCCCTCGAGGTGGATCAGCTCGTCATGCGTGCCGAGGGTCAGGTGATGCGCTCCCGCCAACCACGACGCGTTGTCCGTCAGCTCCCAGATCGTCTGGTTGGCGTATCGCCCGGAGCAACTGTTGACCGTCCCGGCGCTGAGCTCTCGGCGATCGGGGTCGGGACTGACGACCACATCTATCTCCGGGTACGCAACGGCCGGGACACAGCGTTCTCGTTCGCCGAGTCTGGCGGCGGTGAGCTCGTTGGAGAATCGGCCCTCGCCGGCCGCCACCCAGGTCAGGCGGCTCGCGTTGACGGTCGAGGGCTTCTCGAGGGCCAGGGAAGACAACGCGTAGGAGTCGTCGACGGAGCCCCCGGGACTGCGGAGGATTCCCCGCGCGAAGTTGTGGGAGAACTCGAGCCGCTGATTCAGCCCAGGCCAGAGCGTGACCTTGCCGAAGACGTTTCCCGCGGGATTTGCCGGGGTCAGAGGCTCGATCGAGCCCGGGTCCACGTGGTAAGTGTTTCGCAGAATGTCCTGGAAGCGGACGGCCGTCGCACGGCGAATGCCGAACCCCACTGAGTCCGCACCCCCCACGGTGTCGGTGCCGATCGAGAGCCCGCGCGCGCTGACGAAGCGCTCCAGGCCGGCATCGAGAAAGAACGCTGCGCGGTTGCGGACGATCGGTCCGGCCAGGGTGAGGGTCAGCTCCTTGCGCGAGAAGTCGTCGGCGCGGTTGCCGGCCGAGTCCTTGCCCGTCAGAGCCTGCGACTGGTAGTAGCTGGAGAGCGATCCCTCCCAGTGGTTCGAGCCCGAGCGGGTGACGGCGTTCACCAGCCCGCCGGCGAAGCCGCCGTAGCGGACGTCGAACGGAGCGACCGCGATCTGGAGCTCCCGAACCGCTTCGACCGAGAGGGTGCGGACCCCATTGGCGGACCCGGGAGTGCCGAAGCCGGAGAGGCCCGAGACACCCCCAAGGTCAGAATTGGTGGCGCCGTCGATCTGGAAGCCGTTCAGCCGGTCGGACTGACCGGCGATCGAGATGCCGCCATCGCGCGAAAGAACTGCCTGCGGGGAAAGCAGTATGAGCTCGGAGAAATCGCGGTTGGGGACCGGGAGGTTCGAGATCAGCGCGTCGCTGATCGTCTGGGCCGGGCCGGTCCGGCCGGCGTTGAGCCGAGAGTCACTCGGGGCTATGACGGTGAGCTCGGGGAGGTTCAGCGTTACCGGCGCCAGGGCGAAGTCGACCCGGCGCTCCTCGCCGAGCGAGAGCAGGATCCCCGCCCGGTCGGTCGGCTGGAAGCCGATGGCCTGCACCTCGATCGTGTACGGCCCGCCAAGGGAGAGGTACTCGACCGCATAGCGGCCGCCGGCCCGGGTGACCGTCCGCCACCGCTCACCGTTGGCGGTGTTGGTCACCGTAATGATCGCGTCCGCGATTGCGGCGGAGTCGGGGCCCGTAACGATGCCATGAATAGCCCCGGTCGTGACTCCCTGGGCCGCGAGGCCGGGGGCGAGGCTCGCCGACAGCGGGAGGACCAGCACGAGCGCTCTTTTCAGGCTGCCCATGAATCCTCTCCAGGGGGCGGGCTGGGCTGGCCGAGCGTCGAGAACGGATGGCGGATGGCTGGGGCTGGGAGAGGGTAACCCCGAAGAAGCCAGGCCGACAGGGGGCGCTCCGTCGCGCCTTGGCCGTCTCTACGAAGCCGTCGCGCCCGGGCAGGTATTCGGGTCATAGAACACTCGCGTTCCATTCGCGATCGGCTGCCCGTCAACCACGAGTGTATTCCCAAATCCTCCTGGATGGCTGAACCACACGTCCTCCCAGCGAATATTCCCGCCAAGTGCCACGGTGTAAGTCGAATTCAGCAGATATGGGAAGTCGGTCAACCCCAACCCCGTGGTGTGCCGGCTGAGCGATACCAGGAGATTGGTCTGACAGCTTTGCTGCATGACGTTGCCGCCGAGCGTCACGTCGATGTCGCCCTTGCGGTCCGTGCCCAGCACTGGAAACGCGGCCTCGATGATCAACGCGAAGTTGTTGTTCACGAGCAGATTATCGCGAATCGTGACGTGGGCCGACCCGTGGACATTCGGCGCGCCGAGGCCGATCGCTCCGACGCGAACGCCCACGCCGACCGGTACCCGCAAGTGGTCGCGTACTTCATTGTTCCTGACCTCGGCCGAGACCTCCGATGCGGCGGGGAGGTCGAACGGCTCCACAGCACTCGGGACCGGGAGACCCACCACGGGAACCGTGAGGATGCCCGGAATTCCACCGGCCAGGAGACGATTGCCGGTGACGTGGTAGACGCCCGGGCCGGCGAGGCATATATCACACGTGCCGGCGCTTCCCCCGAGGTGGTTCTGCTCGACGACTGCGCTGGTCGCGCGGAGATCGAGCACCTCGGTGAATCCCGCCTCGAACTTGTTGCCTCGTATGTTCAGACCTGCGACACGCATCCCGAAGACGCCCTGCCCCCCCACGCCCGTACCAAGCCTTTGACCTGACTGAAGGACGAATCCTTCGACGTCGAGGCCGTTGCCCGCCGAACCGCCGGGATGGCCGTTGGCGATGATGAGCGGCGTCGAGGAGCCGTCGACGATCGGCAGCGGCTCCACCGGTGAGAGTGTCGTTGCGAAGGGACCCACTCTGGCTCCGGTGGCGCGTCCGCCGGCGTCCAGCTGCATCACCAGAGCGCCCCGGAGTGTGATATCCGGAACGTCCACTACGATGGGAAAGTGCTCGAGGCCCCGATCTGTCCTGTCGGTGGTGGTGCCCGGAATCACCCCTGGGCCAATGGTGATCGTGATACGGCAGGCAGCCGACTGCAGTTCACCCCGCGCCAGCCGCCCGGCCCGTGCCACGGCGAGCGCGTCACCGATGCGGCGGAAGTGCACGCCGTCATCCGGCTGATCGGCATTCTGGGCCACGACCAGGCTGGTGACGTAGTCGCCGTGACTCTGATGAGCGGCCAGATCGGACCGTGCGACGTCGACGATCACGCCCGCGGACCTCGACCGATCGCACACGGAAACCCCGGCCTCGGATACCCGGCCCATGGATACCAGGTCGTCGTGCGCTCCAGTCGGCACATCGCCGGAGCACGAGGCTAAGATGACAACAGTGCTGAGACCGCCGAACAGGATGACTGTCGAACGCGCCTGGCGAGTACACACTTTTCATATCCTCCGTCAGGATGTTCACCAGAGTACAAGTCGGTTCGCGTCACGGATCGTGGCTCATCGAACCACGATCACCCCGGTCGCAGTCCGCGGGTTGTAGAAATCGGCGTAGTCGTACGTCCCCGGCTGGGTGAACGTGACGCTGACCGTGGAGGGGAAGGTGTTGGGGCTTCCAGGGGCCAGGAACGACGGCGTGCCTACGGACACCAGGTGGTGGAAGTCGGCGTAGTCAGAGGGGCCGAGAAGCCACTGCACCGTCTGGCCGGCGGGAACGGTGTCTATCGCGGGAGTGCTCGTGCCGTTTTGCACGCTCATGAAGGAGAGGCCAATGAGCCTGACGAGGTATTGCGGCGGCCCGACCGTCACGGTGAAGTCAGCCGCAGCGCCACCGCCGCGCAGCGACGCCCGCACCAGTGCGCCTCCTTCTGTCCCCCCCGGCCTGAGGCTGGTCGTGGCATACCCGTCGACATCGGTCGTGGTCGCGGTACCGAATTCCTCCTCGCGGACGAGGCTGACCGGCCCATTCACGACCGTCCACGTGACCGCCTGCCCCGAGACGGCATTCCCATAGCGGTCGGTGACGAACACGCCCAGCGGTGAGGAGAAGCGAGCGTTCACGCCCATGGTCTGGCTGTCACCCAGGACCTTCTGAATCAAAGCGGCAGGCCCGGCCAGCGCGGTCGCGCGAAACCTGACCGTGTTCAGCCCCGCGACGGAGGCAGTCGCGGACTGTGTCCCGACAACCGTGTCGAGCGTCCACGTGGCCGTGGCGATCCCGGCGGCATCGGTGACGCTCGCCTGCGGCGTGACGAGGCCGTTTGACGTATGCCAGGTCACCGTCACCCCCTGTTTCGTGCCGGCGGAGTCCACCAGCACCCGGAGCGGCAGGGGCAGCGCCGTGGCGACCGCGCCGGCCTGCCCGTTGCCGCTCGCGGTCGCGGTCGCGGACACCGCGTTCGCCGGCGGCGGCGGGGGCCCGGTCCCATCGCCAGCGCCACAGCCCGCAACCCCCAGCCCCATCCCGCCCAACAGCAGTAGCCGTCGCATGATCGATCTCCGGAAGTCGTTGGAAATGCGCCCCTGATCAGGTGCGCCCCGACAGGATAGCTTTGGGGTGTCCTCATCCCGTCCCCATACCGTCCATGATCGACCTCCGGGTGCTCGGCACCCTCGCGATCCATCGGCCGGGCGAGCCCGCTCCCCTCGCGCTCACCCAGCCGAAGCGCCTTGCCCTGCTGCTCCACCTCGCCCTGGCGGAACCCGCGGGACCCAAGTCGCGGGACACCCTGGTAGCCCTCCTGTGGCCGGAAGCGGACGACGAGTCGGCGCGCCACGCTCTTCGTAACGCGCTCCACGGTCTCCGCGAGACCCTGGGCGACACGGCCATCGTGTCGCGCGGCAACGGCTATGTGGGGCTGGACCCGGCGGTGGTCCGCTGCGACGCGCTCGAGGTACGGCGCCTGCTGGCCGACCAGCGCTGGGAGGAGGCCGTGGCCGCCTGGCACGGGGACCTCGCACCGGGGTTCAACGTGTCGGGGGCTCCGGAGTTCGAGCGCTGGCTGGACGACCAGCGGACCAGTCTCCGGCGGGCGGTGACGGATGCGGCGTGGCGGCGGGTTGCCGAGCTGGAGCGCAGCGGCGATGCCGGGCTGGTGGCGGCCGCCCGGCGGGCCTGGGCCCTGGAGCCTGCAGACGAGGCCGGGGCCAGGCGGCTCATTCGGTTCCTGGACGCGGCAGTCGGACGAAGCGCCGCTCTAGGCGCCTATGACGAGCTGGCCGATTACCTCCGTCGCGAGTATGACACGGAGCCGTCGGCCGAGACGCGCGCGCTTGCGGCTGAGCTCAAGGCGAGGATCGAGCCGCAGCTTTCTCGAACGCCCCCGGCGCTCCCGGCGCTCCCGAAGCCATCAGCCCACACCGAAGCCGTGGCTCTCGCGCCCCCCGCGCCCCCAGCGCGCCGACGGCGCGTGGCCCGGACGGGCGTACTGATCGCCGCGGCGATTCTCATCGTGGGCGGCGTGTCAATGTTCGCCCGCCGAGGCGCCGGCTCGGCCAGCCCCGGCGCCATGGACCCAATGAAGGAAGCGGAGCGAGAAGGCGCGCTCCGGCTCCCGCTCAAGTATCGCCAGGACACCTCCGCCTACAGCTCATACCTTCGTGGCCTGACCCTCCGTTTCACGGGCTCACAAGCTGCCTCGCGTGACACCTTTGCGGCGTTGCTCGAGCGGGACCCCCTGTATGCACCAGCACTCTCCGGTATCGCACATGCGTACACCCTCGTCACGATCGGCGGCGCCATACCGCCGGCGGAGGGTTGGCCCAAGGTCGAAGCGGCAGCCCGCAGGGCCATCGCCCTGGACAGTGCCTCGGCGTCGGCCTATCTCGCGCTGGGCGCCGTGGAGATGTTTTGGCGCTGGAATCTGCCCCGCGCGGGGCAGCTCATCGACAGAGGACTCGCGCTCGACCCGGGCGACCCCGAAGCCCATGCGGTGCGGGGGACATGGTTCCGCTGGCGGGGGGAGTTGGATAGCGCGGTGGCGGAGGCCCGGACGTCGCACGAGCTCGATCCGTTGAGTGGCTTCATGAGCGGGCGCACCGGCCGCCAACTCTACCTCGCCAGGCGGTACGCCGAGGCCGAGGCCGTGTATCGCCAAACGATTCGGGACTACCCCGAAAGATCGGGGCCCTACGTCGGATTGGCCGCCGTCTACCGAGCGACGGGACGGCTGCGGGAGGCGCTCGCCATGCAGCGGATGAGCCATGAGGTCGACGGGGATTCCGCTGCGGCGGCCGAAATCCCGATCGTGACGAGCGAGGTTGAGGCGGCTCGCGTCTTCGTGGACATGGCGCGTAAGCACCTCAGCGATCTCGAAACGGGCGCGCGCAAGGGCGACTGGGTTCCGCCCGCTGCGTTCGCATATGTCTACGCCGAACTCCGAGACCCGGACGAGACTCTGCGGTGGCTCGACTCGATGCAGGTCGGGCGGGATCCTTCGATCCACAATGTGCCGGTAGATCCTCGGTTCGACTTCCTCCGAGACGATCCCCGGTACCGGGCGTGGGAAGCGCAGCTCAGCTGGCTCAAGGGAAGATCGCTCTAAGCGATCGAGACCACCGGGCAGAGGCCGGCGATGATCGGCGCGACCAATCAGGCCGAATTCTTCGCGGTGGCGACCGAGACGTTCTTCGAGCGGCCACACGAGCTGCGCCGGCAATACCCCGAGCTCTTTGCCGAGCTCCACCGCTACTACCGGCAGGATCCGGCCGTGCGGGTGCCGCCGCCCGAGCCGGGCCCGGAACCGCTGGCCGCGAGCTAGACACCCAGGCCGGAATCCTGGCGGCGACTCTCCGGCTTCAGCCGGGTCGGCCATCGGGCCTAGTTCTTCTGATCTAGTCCTTCCTCCCATTCGTGCGATGGATTGTCCCGCACGCTCCCGGAGGCGAGCGTTCTGGTTCGCAAGTGCGACGGTGTTCCTGCTCCGGGTCGCCCACCCTTCCTTCTACCCGAGTGGACTCGACCGTCAAATGCCAGGCCGCTGCTTGCCTCCCGATCGCCCCAGCCCGCCGAGCGCGTGAATGACGCCGAGGTCACCGGCCGCGACTGATGTGGCCCGGCGCCTCTGGGCGCGCATCGCGGCCGACGCCATCACGCCCGGCGAGGTCACCACGGCCGCTGAGCGTCTCGGCAGCCAGCTCCGCTCGGGGCTCGGGCGCTGGATCGGAGCCGACGGCTACCGCGCGCTCCTCGATCGGGCGCTCGCGCTTGTCCGGGCTGAGCATCCGGCGCTCGGCGGCCTGTCCTGCCTCGGGGAAGACAACCCGGCGACCACGGCCGCCGCGCAGGCCTACGGCGCCCGCGAGGTGGCGGCCGGCGTCGTGGCCTTGGTGGCCGCGTTGATCGAGCTGCTGGGCCGGATCATTGGAGACGAGATGGCGTCGCATTTGGTGGAGCAGACCGGCATACCGAGCCCGCGCGGAACCGTGAGCACCCCATCTCAAGGAGGCCGCGATGGCTAGGAAGCATGCGCGGAAGCAGACGACGCCCGGACGTCCTTCGCTGAAGGTCCTGGACACCGGCGTGCCCGGGCTGAACGAGGTCCTGGGCGGGGGCGTGCCGGCGCTGTCGTTCAACCTGGTTGCCGGCGGCCCCGGCGCGGGCAAGACGACACTGACGATGCAGCTCCTGTTCGCCAACGCGACCCCCGCGCGGCCCGGCCTGTTCATCACGATCCTCGGCGAGACAGCGTTCAAGATGCTGCGCTATCAGCAGCTGTTCGACTTCTTCGATTCGGACCGGATCGGAACGGACGTGCACTTCCTGAATCTCAGCGAGGAGGCGCTTGACGGAGATCTGGAAGGGGTCCTGATCCGGATCATCGCGGAGGTCGATCGCTTGCATCCTGCCGTGGTCGTCGTTGACTCATTCCGGTCGCTGATCCGCACGCAGGGGATAGAGACCTCATCCGGCCAACTCGAGCATTTCGTGCAGCGGCTGGCGCTGCACCTGACCACGTGGGAGGTCACCTCGTTCCTCATCGGGGAATACCAGGAGCAGGAGCTGAGGGAGCCAATCTTCACCGTCGCGGACGGCATCATCTGGCTCACCCAGGAGACGAACCGGAACTCGGTCGTCCGGAGACTCCAGATCATGAAGATGCGCGGCATGGCCTCGATGCCCGGGCTGCACACCATCCGGATCACCACCGCCGGCGTTCAGGTCTTCCCGCGCACGCCTGAGCGCCTCGACGATGTCCACCCGACAGGCGACGAGAGGCTATCGACCGGGATCGCGGGTCTGGACGAGATGATGGGCGGCGGCATTCCGGTGGGGGATTCCCTGGTTCTCGCGGGCCCGACCGGCACGGGCAAGACCACGTTCGCGATGAAGTTCATCGCGGCCGGGCTTGCCGCGGGCGAGACCGCCGTTATCGCGATCTTCGAGGAGCATCCGGACATTTACCTCCAGCGGGCCAAGAGCGTGGAGGTGAACCTGAGCGCCGCGGTGCGCGAGGACCGGCTGCGCATCATCTATCTCCGGCCCCTCGATCTCTCGGTCGACGAGACGCTGGACGAGATCCGGACCGCCGTCGAGGCGATCGGCGCCAAGCGCGTCGTCATCGATTCGATCTCGGGCTTCGAGATGGCGCTCGCCCCCACCTTCCGCGAGGACTTCCGCGAGTCGCTCTACCGGCTCATCGGCGCCCTGACCGGGTTGGGCGTCACCATGTTCTCCACCGTCGAGGTGGTAGAGGGAGAGGGAAGCTCCGGGCTCCAGCTCACCGGATACCAGGTCTCGTTCCTGACCGACGACATCCTCAGCCACCGCTACGTGGAGATCGAGGGCGAGCTCCGCAAAGCGCTGGTCGTGGTCAAGATGCGGGGCAGCAGCCACAGCCGGGAGTTCCGGACCTACGACCTCACGAGCAACGGAGTGCATCTGCGCGAGTCGCTCCGGGAGTACGACGGCATCATCACCGGCATGCCCACGCGCCAGCTCCGCGTCCCGCCCCCGGCCCACCCCGGGTTGACGGCGGAGGAGGTGCTCGTGCTGGAGATGGTGACCCGGCTGGGATCGATGTCGCGGGGCGAGCTCACGAAACAGACGGCGCTCCCTCCGCACCAATTGGACCCCATCCTCCAGCGCCTGGGCGTGCTCCGGTACGTGAGCCGCAAGGGCGCTCGCTACGTGGTCGAGGCCGGGCCGCCCGGCCTCTGAAAGACACGGACGTGACCGGACGCAATGAGCGGCGCAAGGACCGGGAGGGCGACGGGCGCTATGAGCAGCTCGTCGAGCTGGCGCCGGATGCGATCCTGATCCACGACGGCGAGCGCATCGTTCTCGCCAACGCGTCCGCCGTCCGGCTCGCGGGCGCCACCCGTCGGTCGCAGCTCGTCGGCCTGCCGATCGACACCTTCCTCGACCCACCCCACTTCAAGGCGATCCAGACCCAGCTCACCGATGCCGTCAGCCCGGCCGAGCTGGCACCGCCGGTGCGGGACGCCTTTCACCGGCTCGACGGGACCGAGGTCCCGGTCGAGGTGCGGGCGGTCGCGTTCATGGAGGGGGATCGACCCTCCGCCCACCTCATCGTTCGGGACATCACCGAGCGCCTCGCGGCGGGGCGGGCGGCGCGGCAGATGGAGGAGCGCCTCCAGCAGGCCCAGCGGATGGAAACCGTGGGCGCGCTCGCCGGCGGCGTGGCCCACGAGGTGAACAACATGCTGCAGGTGATCCTCGGGTTCAGCGCGTTCCTGCTCGGGGACGTGCGCCTGCCGACGGAGTGTCTCGCGGACGTGCGGGAGGTCATCCGAGCGGCCGACCACGCCGCAGCCATCACTCGACAGCTCCTCGCCTTCAGCCGCCGCGCCGTCCATCGGCCGCAGGCCGTCGACCTCGGCGCGGTCGTGCGCGACGCCGAGCCGGTGGTTCGCCGCTTGCTGGGCGAGGTTCGGGAGCTGGTGGTGGTGGCGGACACCGCGTCTCAGGTCTGGGTCGACCCGGGACAGCTCGAGCAGGTGGTCATCAATCTGGCCATGAACGCGCGCGACGCGATGCCGGCCGGCGGCACGCTCACCATCAAGACGGCGGAGACCGAGCTTGCCGGCGAGATCGCGGCGGCCGATGGCGTCGGCATCCCGGCCGGCCGGTACGCCACCATCGTCGTGCGTGATACCGGCGCCGGCATGGACGCCGCGCTCCAGGCGAAGATCTTCGAGCCGTTCTTCACCACCAAGCCCGTCGGCCAAGGTACCGGGCTGGGCCTCGCTGCCGCCCATGGCGTCTTGACCCAGAACCACGGCGCTATCACGGTGGCGAGCGCGCCCGGGCAGGGCGCGACGTTCACGGTGTACCTGCCGATCCTTCCCGCCGCGGAACCGGATGGGCGGCACGGGGAGCCGCCACCCCTTCTCGCGAGCGCGACGGGAGCCGGCGTAACCGTCCTCGTGGTCGATGACGAGCCGGCGGTACGCGCAATCGCCGCTCGGATCCTGGAACAGGGCGGCTTCCGCGTGCTCCAGGCCGGTGATGGAGTCGATGCCCTCGAGCTGGTCGACCGGCACGGACCCCCGCAGCTCGTCCTCACCGACTTGATGATGCCGGGCATCGGCGGCGCCGAGCTGGCGCGACAGCTGAAGGCGCGCTGGCCAGCGCTGCCGATCGTCTTCATGTCCGGCTACTCGGCCGAGAAGCTCCGCTGGCATGGCGCGACCGGCGCCGAGGGCGATCTGCTTGAGAAGCCGTTTACGCCTGGCGGACTGGTAGCGAGTGTGACCGCGGCGCTCTCGCGGGCGGCGGTACCCGGACCGGCGATCGGGTGAGCCGCCTAGTTCCGACGCATCCCACCCGGACCCAGTGCGAAGAGTTGCTACGCCTTCGCCGAGCCCGACCCTGCCCTTCCCCCGCTCGCCACCTGCTCTCCCTCCAGAACAGCTTCTCCGAGCCGGGAGACCCCGCGTGACTTCACCGGCGACCCTTGACCACGGGCCTCGGAGTCCCGCGGTGGCCGGTGGATGGGATCGGCGCCGATCGTCCCCACGAGCGTCGCCGGGTAGCCGCTGGCGCTCACCCGTTCCAGCTCGGCCCGAGCGTGCTCCAGCCTCGCGGCGATGCCGAGCCGCGCCGCCTCGTCGCGATGGCCCGCGCGCGCCAGAAACGCGGTCAGGCTGTGGACGTGACGCTGCCACAGCGCCATGTCCCGCGCCTGCTTGACCGCCAGTCGCTCCTGATACCAGTCGCTCGCGAGCAACGCCTCCCGGGTGAAGAGCGCACGAATCTCGGGGTGGTTCGCGTCTTTGCCCTCGTAGTGCCCGTGCGCCATGATGTGGAGCAGCGCCTTGAGCGGGGGGCACGCGTCCTCGATCGTGCCGTCCGCGAAGTACGCTGCCGCCGCGCGCTGCTGCGCCTCGACGATGTTGTTGACCCCGTCGGCGAAGACCGCGGGATCCTGGATCTCGGGCCGGAGGATCTCCTCGGTGAGCACTGTGGTGGGGTTGTCGAATACCCGCCCGAAGAAGTTGTGGACGAACTTGGCCGTGATGCGGTAGCCGAGCCGGCTGGCGGCCACCGTCCGCCCGGCGTACTCGTAGTCCTGCAGCCGCTCGAGGTGGCCGGCCTCGATGAGCCGCTTCGGGTCCCGCTCGTGCGGGAAGAGCCGGCACCAGATCTCCGGAATCAGCAGGCTGATGTCGTGGTCGACCCGGTAGCGCGGGCCGATGAAGCCTGCGGCCGAGCTGAAGCCGGCGTAGCCGGTGAGGAGCATCGAGACCAGAGCGTTGTTGAGATCCGCGGTCGCTGCGAGCGCGTTGAACGGCCCTTTGGTGAGGGCGCCCTCCGAGCCGGCACCGGTGGTGCTGGGCGACGCCCCCGTCACCGAGCACACGTAGTCCATGAACAGCTCGGGCAGCTCCTGGTAGTGAATGGGACCGTACACGCAGAGCGGGCGGATGCCGTCCTCGGGCCGGTTGTTCCGGCGACCGGAGAGCACGCTGATCACGGGGAACAGCACCGGCGCGTGGAGCGGCAGCCGGCGGTTGAGCCTGGCCCCCATTTCCGCGACGTACCGGTCGCGCGGGCGCGCCAGGTCCGGGCGTAGCTGCAGGTAGCGCGGGTTCTTGCTCGGCTTGCCGCCGATCAGCCGCGGCTGGGCCGAGCAGGCCGAGTAGCCACCGTCGACCCGGGCGGCGTTCCGGGCCACGTGATCGCGCATCGGGGGCGTGAAGGCGTCGTGCACCGCCACGTCCTCCACGATGCCCTGGGCGTCCTCCCGGGTGAGCGGCTGAAAGTTGGAGCAGAAGAGGCCGGCGCCCGCCATATCCTCCTCGGTCTGCCGGTCGAGGCCGGGATGGATCGCGTCGTCAGGCCTCTGGAACAGCCGGAACTCGCAGTTCTGCGACAGCTTGAGGCTGGGGTGGCCGTCGTACTCGCCCGGGAGCCCGACGAGCCGGCGCGCCGGCACCACCACCGAGGCGGTAATGTCGTCTTCCATCTGCACCTTGTCGGCCGCGACGAAGTCCTGCCGCAGCTTGTAGGTCCGCCACGCCCCGTTCTCCTCCCGTCCAATCCGGAGATAGTTGGCCACCAGCCGGCGCCCCTCGTACTTGAGCTCGTGCCCGGGCGCGCCGTTGATGATGTCCACACTGAAGTGGCACCGCCAATCGTCGCCCCACTCGGGCCGGTAGAAGCGCTTGATCACGAACACCAGCGCGCGCACGTGGTTCGGAATGCGCTCGAGCCAAGCGTTGTACTCCGGTGTGAACTCGGCAGGATTGGGCGTGAGCAGCTTGATCACCGAGCCGAGCGAGCGGTCGGGAGACAGGATCGGGCGGGAGGGGCCGCGTCCCTCGCCCGCGCGAACGTCGTGCAGCCGCGCGTCGTCGTACCCCCGGCCGAAGATGGCCTGAACCAGGGCCATGTCGTCCTCGAAGCTGCCTACATAGAACGACCCGGGCAGGACGGCATCCACCAGGCTCTTGCTGATCTCCGACTTGCCGCCGCCCGACACCGTGCACGGCTTGTGGCAGAACGCGCCCTCCGGGACCGTCCCGATGAGCCGCCAGCTCGGCGCGGCCCGGTGCTTGGTCATCCGGATCTTGTAACCGCTCGGGTGGATGTAGATGCGGCCGGGCAGCAGCTTGAGATGTTGCTCTCGGCCCTTGCTCGTCCACGTGATGTCCTGGCGGTGGACGTCGATCTCCATGTCCTCGGGCATGTAATGGATCTCGGGGTGGATCGCGTCGGTCGCGTAGCCCGAGTCGTGATACTTCGCCCGCTGCCCTACCAACGCGAGCACCTCCGCGAACCGGTGGCTCGAGCTCACCACCCGGACCAGATCCGGTGTGAAGCGGTCGCCCAGATTGAAGGTCGCGAACGCCAGCGCGCCGCCCGCATGCTCCTCCTCGGCCAGTCCGAAGAGGTTCGCGCTGTAACCGATCTGCGTCTTCACCTCTTTCTTGCAGTACCCGAAGTAGTTGTCCGCGAGGATCGTCACCATCACGCCCTCGATGCCGCGTGACGTGACCTTGAAGGGTCTGCCTTCGTTGTACAGCTCGCCCTCGCTTGCCCATCACATGCCGGCGGCCCGCTCGGCCTCGCTGGCCAGGCTCTCGTGCGGCAGGCCGAGATCCTTCTTGCGCAGGCGGGTGAGATGGGGAGCGAGGATCACGCAGCCACTGTGGCCGGTCCAGCCGTCCACGTCGAGCGCGGCGTCGTTCCCCGGCAGATACGGGTCGCCGGCGTTGCCGAAGATGCTCTCCACGAAATCCAGGTTCGAGACCAGGCCGCCGGGAGCGAAGAACCGGACTTCCGTGCGCTTTTCCGGCGACACCCGCGGGACCTCCGGACACACGAGCGGCCGGAGCAGCAGGGAGACCATGGTCTCCACCGGCTGGGGCCAGTTCGCCGTGAACGGCAGCCGCAGCAAGTGGGCGGGGGGCCGCAGCGCCTCCTGCAGCAGGCGCACGAACGCCAGGAGCGGCACTCGGGTCTTGTCCGCGGGAATCGGGAGGCCGCCCTCGGCCACGTGGAAGACGCCCTGGGTCGTGCGGCGGTCGTTGACGGGGTTGTGGAGCACGCCGTTGTCGAGGCGATAGCTCGAGACCAGCTCGTTTTGCCACGCGGCGGCATCGACCGGCAGGGACAGCTCGCGTGCAAGCCCGTAGTGGTCGAGAATCAGTGTCTCGCCGGGGAGCCGGACGGCCTCGGGGAAGTCCACCGCCGAGAGCAGCCCGTCGAGGTAGTTCTGGATCCGCTGATCGGCCGGGCACAGATGATCGGAAAGCAGGCGGGTCTGCTCGCGGTACCGGGCGAACAGATCGCCCGCGAGCTGGAGCACGTCCTGATCGCCCGTCTCCGCCGGCAGCGGAACGCCCATCGCCGCGAGCTTGAGCAGGATCGAGCGGATGGCGGTGCGCCGCTCCGGCAGCCACACCGCGCCGTCGGCGCTGAGCCCCACCGCACGCTCGAGCTCCATGCCGCGTCTCCATGCACGAGGTGATTAGATATGCAGAATCAACGTCTCACCGGGCACCCCATTCCGTCAACGGCCGCGAGCATGCTTTCGCGCCAGACCCGGTGCTGAAGGCCCAGACGCGCGATCTCCGCATCGTGGGTCCCCAGTACGTAATCCCCTGGGACCGTCGCCATCGCCCCTCCAGGTGAAGCTCGGAAAAACGAGTCTAGGGCCAAGGCTGGCCAGGGTGCTATCCCGATCTTGCGCAGGCATTCCGCGCCGGCGGGCTTGCCCAGGCGACCGGCGGCAGGCAGCTTGGGCGGAGTCGTCGGGTGGCTCCCGAGTCCGAACGTCCCCCTTTAGAGGGTCCATGCGCACGTGCATCCTGGGCGCCACTGTGCTCGCGCTTTCAGCCTGCGGCTCGTCTCCCAAGTCGCCGCCGGCCTCCGCAGCTGCGGCTGCTTCGCCGGCCGACACCGCCCCCAAACCGGTGTTCAGCCCCGACGGCTCGGTTCGAAGGGCAAAGCCCGATGAGATATCCACCGGCAGGGCGCCGCTGCCGAGTGAATGCGTGGGCGACGCGTGCGGGGTGGTGACCGTCAGTTGGCTCGATCCGGGTTACCGCTTTGAGAACACGAGCGCACGGGACGTCGCCATCGAGATCTGGTTCGCATCGAAAACGGACTGCCTCCGGCAGGAGATCGCCATTGCGCCGGGAAAGAATTCCGGCTGGGGCAACGTCGGCTTCTGCAAGCCGTACACGGCGAGCTATAAATAGTTCAAGGAGACGCGAATTCATCCTGATCCCCGGGAGGAGCCATGCGAGCCTACGTTCGGCTTTCGGGAGTCTTGTTCGCACTCGTGGCGTTGGGGCACTTCATCCGCATGCTGGCCCGCTGGCCGCTGCTGATCGCGGGTTACCCGCTGCCCGCGCTCGCGTCCCTCGTAGTCCTGGGCGTCACCGCAGCTATGAGCGTCTGGGCCTGGCGGCTCCTCACCGGGCCCGTCATTGCGGCGGAGAGCGCTTCCAAGCCACCGGCGGGCGCCTAGATCAGCACCCGCGGAGGTCTTGTGCGCGTTCGCTCGACGCCGATCGCCCTCCTGGCCCTCGTGATCGTCCCGACGCTCCAGCAGCAACCCTCGCCGCCGAGCCAAGGGGTTGGAACCGTCCGTTTCGCAACCTCGTGCAACGCGACCGCGCAACCGCTGTTCAACCACGCCGTGGCGCTGCTCCATTCCTTCGCCTTCTCCCAGGCCACCGACGGTTTCCATGCCGTCCTGCGCGCCGATCACCGGTGCGCAATGGCCTGGTGGGGCCTCGCCCTGAGCGCCTGGGGTAACCCCTTCGCCGCGGGCATAAAGCCGCCCGCCCAGATTCGGCGGGGGCTCGACGCGGTCCAAAGCGCCCGAGCGACCGGTGCACGGACCGCTCGCGAGTCCCTCTATATCGAGGCGGCGGCCCGGCTGTACGAGCGCCCGGACTCACTGGAGCAGCGTGCCCGGCTCATTGCGTACCGTGACGCCATGGCTGAGCTGGCCATGCGAGAGCCGGGGGACACCGAAGCGGCGATCTTCCACGCCCTTGCCCTCGCGATTTCCGCGGACCCTGCCGACAAGACCTACGCAAGCCAGCTCGCGGCAGGCGCCACGCTCGAGCGGCTCTTTGCGAAACTCCCGAGGCATCCCGGCCTCGCCCACTACCTCATCCACACCTACGACCTGCCGCCCCTCGCGAACCGGGCGCTCGCCGCCGCCCGCCGTTATTCGCAGATCGCCCCCACGATCTCGCATGCCCTTCACATGCCCTCGCACATCTACACCCGCGTGGGCTACTGGCAGCAGTCGGTGAATGCCAACGTCGCCTCCTCGGCAGCCGCACGTCGCGAGGGCGCCGTCGCCGAGGAGCTGCATGCTGACGACTACCGCATTTACGCTCTCCTGCAGATGGGGCAGGACCGGGCAGCAAGGCGAATCCTCGCGGCGCTGCCCACCATCGCCCGGCGCCTGGATCCCGAAGCCATCGGGACCGGCGGCTCCCCGGCCGCCGGCTACTTCGCCATCGCCGCCATCCCGGCGCGGTACGCGTTGGAGCGGGGCGCCTGGGCGGACGCGGCCAGACTCGAGCTGCATCCCGGTCCGGCCCCCTTCGCCGATGCCGTGACCTGGTTCGCCCGGGCGCTCGGCGCCGCCCGTATGGGGGACACGGCGCTGGCCCAGACCGCCATCGCGGCGCTGCAACGCATCCACGAGCAACTGGCTGTAGCGCACGAGGCCTACTGGGCCGAGCAGGTCGAGACTCAGCGGCTTACCGGCGCGGCCTGGCTGGCCTTCGCCGCAGGGCGGACCGACGAGGCCCTGGCCGAAATGCGCGTCGCAGCTGAGCGCGAGGATGCCACGGAGAAGAACGCCATCACGCCCGGTCCGCTCGCGCCGGCTCGGGAACTCCTCGGCGAGATGCTCCTGGCCGCGAGCGAGCCCGCCCCGGCCCTCGCGGCATTCGAAGCGACGTTGCAGCACGAGCCGAACCGGTTTCGCGCCATAGCCGGAGCCGCCAGAGCGGCGAGCGCCGCCGGAGACCGAGGCACTGCGCGCAAGTACTATGCGGCATTGCTCAGGCTCGGCGCCCAGGCGGACCGACCTGGACGGTCGGCGCTGGTTGAAGCGGCGGGCGTCATGGGCCGGTCGAGGTGACTGGGGCCGCGCGCTTGCACCGCGCGGCCGAAAGTCCGCGCCCGGGACCCAAGCTAGACGTTCCGCCTGCGGAGGTTGCCATGCCCGATCTCCAGACTGCGCTGCACACCCACCACCAAGCGGTCGACGCGTTCCTCACCGCGGCCCGGGCCGTACCCGTTGCTCGATGGGCCGAGCCGCGTGCGCCCG
>JBGQIW010000053.1:0-18340 GCA_041498715.1 Gemmatimonadota bacterium
GAGCCGTTTACGTGGGGGCGCGATAATCCTGACGGGTTCGGTCGAGCGCGGATCCTTTACCTGGCCGCCCTTCGGGAGGCTGACCGGGGGACCATTGGTCCCTTGCTCGGGTTCATGCGGTCCTGAACGAAGCCCCTCGAATAGGGAGCATCACCGTTCAACTACTTAGCTGACTCGCCGCGTCTTTCGCTTCATGAAGTCCATGAGAATGAACTGGCCCAGCGTCATCGTGTTGGTGAAATACGCCTTGCCCTTGCAGATGGCAGCCACCTGCTTGACGAACTCCACCAGGCTCCGGTCACGGGCGAGCATGAACGTGTTGATCATGATCCCGCTACGCCGGCAGTTGGCGACCTCGCGGTAGGTCGCTGCGAGGATCTGCGGGTCTAGCCCCATCGAGTTCACGTAGATCCGGCCGTCGGGCATCGTGAGCGCGGACGGCTTGCCGTCCGTGATCATGATGATCTGGCGCATGTCCTTCTTCTGCCCCAGCAGGATCCGGCGGGCGAGCTTGAGCCCCTCGGCCGTGTTCGTGTGGTACGGGCCCACCTGCGCCGTGGCCAGGGCGCTCAGCGGAATCTCCTCGGCCGAGTCGTGGAAGAGGACGACCCGGAGACTGTCGCCCGGAAACTGGGTGCGGATCAGGTGGGTGAGGGCGAGCGCCACCTTCTTGGCCGGGGTGAAGCGGTCCTCGCCATAGAGGATCATCGAGTGGGAGCAGTCGAGCATCAGCACCGTCGCCGAGGACGAACGGTACTCCGACTGGCTCACCATCAGGTCCTCGTACTCGAGGTTGAGCGGAACGCCCAGCCCCTCGCGAGCGATCGCGTTTCCCAGCGTGGCGGGCACGTCGAGGTTGAGCACGTCGCCGAACTCGTACGGCTTGCTGGTCCCCTCGGTCTCGACGCCCGTGGCCAGGTACGGGGTCTCGTGCGCTCCGAAGCTCGACTTTCCCACGCTCCCGAGGAGGTTCTTGAGCGTCTTGTAGCCGAGGAAGTCGATGCCCTTTTCGGTGAGGTTGAACTGCACCTGCTGCGCGGCGGACTGGGCCATGCCGCCCGGGCCGAACATGGACTGGTACCCGCCCGGCACCTGGGGCGTCTGGGTGACGTTGAGATACCCCTCGTCGATCAGCCGCTGCACGATCCGATCGAGCAGCTCGCCCAGCTGCCGCTCGATCTCCTTGTCGCGCGCCGGATCTCCGGTGCCCTCGCCCCGCAGCACCTTGAGCATCTCCGGCGTCAGCTGGCCCGATTCCATGAGGGCCTTGAGCACCGCCTGCTTGAGGGCGTCGAGCGAGCGGTCCCCGTCATCCATGTCGTCCTGCCAGAACGACTGCCCCTGCCCGGCGAAACCGGACTGGAGGAGGAAGTCGCTCAGCTGGTCGAGCAGGCCCTGGAGATTGACCGCGTCGGCGAGCTCGGGGACGAATTTCGAATACGTCGTAAACCGCATCGGGCCCCAGAACAGTGAACAGTGAACTGTGAACAGGGGGGTCTCTTGGCGCGTCCCTGCCTCTCGTAATGGTACCCCAGCCCCCGGGAAGGAGCAACGAACGCCCCCGTCCCGGGAGCGCCCCGTTCACTGTTCACTTCCCACCGTTCACTGTCACTGTTTACTTGTTGCGTGTCCACCACCATCCCGTTCACCGCCTCCACCCTCCCCCGGGCCGCCGCGCTCCGGCTCCGCTCGACCTTCGCCGCGCTCCGGCACCGGAACTTCCGGCTGTTTCTCATCGGCCAGTTCGTTTCGCTCTGCGGCACCCTGATGCAGCAGGTGGCGCTCGCGTGGATGGTCCTGGAGTTGACCAACTCGCCCTTCGCCGTCGGACTGGTGACGACCCTGGGGTCGCTCCCGATCCTCCTGCTCACGCTGTACGGGGGGGTCGTGGCGGACCGGGTGGACAAGCGGCGCTTCGTGCTCACGCTCCAGTGCCTGATGCTGACCGAGGCGCTCGCGCTCGCGACCCTCACCGTCTTCCACCGGATCACGGTGCACTGGATCATGGGGCTCGCCGTGTTCGCCGGGCTGCTGTCCGCCTTCGAGGTCCCGACCCGCCAGGCCCTGGTCGTGGATCTGGTCGAGCGGGAGGACCTGATGAACGCCCTCGCGCTGAGCTCGATGGGGTTCAACGTGGCGCGGGTGATCGGCCCGGCGGTGGCCGGGGCCCTGATCGCCGCCTGGGGGCTCGCGGCCTGCTTCTTCGCCAACGCCGTGAGCTACCTGGCCGTGGTCGCGAGCCTGGTGCTGATGCGCACGGCGCCGCCCGTGTCCGGCTCCCGCCCGAACACACTCACCGCCATCAAAGAGGGGTTCCGCTACGTCCTGGACAACCGGTGGCCCCGCGCGCTCGTGGTGTTGATCGCCGGCTTTGCCATCTTCGGGTTCCCGTTCATCATCATGGCCCCGGTGTTCGCCCGCGACGTTCTCCGGGTCGGCGCGGCGGGCTACGCCACCCTGGTCTCGGCGATCGGCGTGGGAGCGGCGGCCGGAGCCTTGGCGCTGGCCGGGTTCGGCAAGCGGTACCGCAAGGAGCAGCTGCTCATCGCCGCGTCCTCGCTCTTCGGGGCTACGCTGGCCTGCATCGCCCTGGTGTCGAGCTTTTCCGCGTCGCTGGCGCTCTTCACCTTCGCCGGCTGGACAATGGCCACCAACGGGATTCTGGGGAACACGCTGCTCCAGATCCAGGCGCCGGACCACCTGCGCGGTCGGGTGATGGGCGTCTACTCGTTCCTGGTCCTCGGTCTGGCGCCGTTCGGCTCCTTTCAGGCCGGGTTCGTCGCCGAGCACCTCGGTGTGCGCTATTCGATCGGGCTCGGGGGGGCGGCGTGCTGTCTCACCGTGGCATGGGTCGCCTGGTACCTGGGGCGGACCCGGCGAGGATAAAAGCCATGCTGATCACCGTCTCGCGCCAGTACGGTGCCGGCGGGTCCGAGGTCGCGCGGCGAGTGGCCGACGCACTCGGCTGGCGCCTGGTGGACAACGAGCTGCTCGAGCGGGTGGCGGCGCGGGCCGGGGTCTCGCCCGAGGACATGGCCGGGATCGAGGAGCGGACGCCGAGCTTCATCGAGCGGCTCGCCCGGGTTTTGGCCACCTCCACGCCGGAGCTGTTCCCACCCGCGACCGGAACCGTGCCCGAGCTGTCGGAGGCCACGCTGGTCCGGATCACCGAAGCGGTGGTGGAGGAGACGGCGCGGGACGGGAGAGCGGTCCTGGTGGGGCGGGCGGCGCCCGCGGTGCTGGCCCGCGAACGGGACGCGCTGCACGTTAAGCTGGTCGCGTCCCGTCTCTTCCGCGCCCGGGTCACGGCCGAGCGGCTCGGGGTGGATCTCAAGGAGGCGGAGCGGGTGATGCAGCAGACGGACGCGCAGCGGGAGCGGTATCATCGGGAGCACTACGCGCGCGACTGGGCCGACCCCGTGGGCTACGACATGGTGCTCAACACGGAGCGGCTGGGGTACGAGGGCGCCGCCGCCGTGATCGTCTCGGAAGCCAGGAGACGGGGGTGGAAATAACTGCGTACGCCGTTACCCGAACGATATCCCGCCTTTCCCATATCCCGGCTCCCGCCGCTCCGGCTTCGCCCGGGTGTAGCCCAGCTCCTCGCTCCGGCTGATGCGCTTCTGGGCCGCGAGGCCCTCGAGCACCAGCTCGCAGGCGGACACGCCAAACGCCGCATCGCCCCGGGGGGCCAGGCCCACGTCGCTCACGACGTCGAGCAGGCCGGGCACGACCGCGAATCCCTTGAGGGCGACTTCCGAGCGCTCGTCCCCGGAGATCTTGAGCGCGCCACCCTGATCGAACCAGGTCACGATGCGGCCGAGGTCGGCGCCGCCGGCCCGCTCATCCAGAACCCGGCCGGCCGCACGGCGAATCAGCTCGCGGGCGATCGTGTCGCCGCCCTGCAGCTCCCCCTCGTACTCGAGCTCGAGCTTGCCGGTGATCGCCGGGGTCGCGGCGTAGACGTCGCTCACCCGGGGCACGGTTCGGCGCTCGTGCAGCCCCAGCGCCCGCCGCTCCGCGTTGGAGATGACGCTCTCCAGCACGCTGATCGGGAGCCGCTGGCTCACGCCGGACCGGCGATCCACCCGCTTGTCTTCCCGCGCCTCGAACGCCACTCGCTCCACCAGCTCGAGAATGAAGTCGGGCACGTCGATCTCGGGCCCGTCCCGCTTCGTCCAGGCCTCCTGGGCCGTGATCTCCATGCCGAGCTGCACGCTGCGGGGATAGTGGGTGATGACTTCGGAGCCAATGCGATCCTTGAGCGGGGTGATGATCTTCCCGCGGGCGGTGTAGTCCTCGGGGTTGGCCGTGAAGGCGAGCAGCACGTCCAGCGGCAGGCGCACGGGGTAGCCTTTGATCTGGACGTCGCCTTCCTGCATGATGTTGAACAGGCCCACCTGGACCTTGCCGCTCAGGTCGGGCAGCTCGTTGATCGCGAAGATGCCGCGGTTGGCGCGGGGCAGGAGCCCGAAGTGCATGGTCAGCTCGTCGGACAGCAGGTGTCCGCCGCGGGCGGCCTTGATCGGGTCGACGTCGCCGATGATGTCTGCGATCGTGACGTCGGGTGTGGCGAGCTTCTCGACGTAACGCTCGGACCGCTCGAGCCAGGCGATGGCGGTCGCGTCCCCGCACTCGGCCAGACGGTCCCGGGCGTACTTCGAGATGGGCGCGAACGGATCGTCGTTCACCTCGCTCCCCGCCACCATGGGGATCCGTTCGTCCAGGAGCGAGACCATCTGGCGGAGGATCCGGCTCTTCGCCTGTCCCCGCAGGCCCAGCAGGATGAAGTGGTGCCGCGCCAGCAGGGCGTTGACCAACTGGGGCAGGATGGTGTCTTCGTAGCCCACGATGCCCGGAAACAGCTCCTCGCCGGATGTGAGCCGGGTTACAAGATTGGCGCGGATTTCGTCCCGTACGGTCCGTCCCCGGAAGGGTGAATCGGCCCAGGGGCTGTTGCGGAGCTCCCCGAAGGTCCGGGGCTCGATGCTGTGCGATTTCACGAAGTTACCTCGACTCGAAGGCCCCGGCGCCGTGCCGGGATTCCTCATTGCGGAACGTGATGGGGGCCGGGCTGCGGGGCAAGCCCGGCAAGTCCGGGACCGGGCGCAACCGGCTCGCGCCGGCCCCCAATGTGGCTTGACAAACGCCGTCAACGACTTACCTTCGCACGCCGTATGCCCGACGACAGCGGCGGCATGCGCGCTACGTCTCTCTGGACACCCAACCCCCGAAGGAGCAACACATGATGAAGACCCTTTGCCTGGCCGCGGTGCTCGCGGTTATGGCCTGTGCCGGTGAGAAGAAGGCGGAAGCCCCGGCTTCGTCCGAAGCTCCGGCCGCCGCCCCCGCCGCCGGCGCGATGGACAGCACCATGATGAAGCACGACAGCACCATGGCGCGGGACACCAGCAAGAAGATGTAAGCGCGCGAGCGCGATCGCCGCACTGTCGCCGCGAGCCCCGGGGAGCCACCTCCTTCGGGGCTCGGTCGTTTTGCGCCCTCAGCCGTCGAGGTCCTCCGCCGCAAACGGCAGGGCCACCACCCGCGCAGTCCGTCCACCGGCCTCGACTTCCGCACCCGCAGCCACCTCCCGCCGAATGGGCGAGAGCCCCAGCAGCCGGTCGTCCAGCACGAGGGTCGAGCGCACGGTGCCGACCGACCGTCCCGCCGCGGTAACCCCGTCGCCCTCGAGCGCAGCCGCCCCCCGCCAGACCAGGCCGCGCAGCTCGCGGTTGGTGTGACCCCGGAAGTGGAGCCGCGCGACGGTCTCCTGCCCCACGTAGCAGCCCTTCGTATAGGAGACGCCGCCCAGCTGGTCGTAGCGGACCTCCTGTGGCAGCGTGCGGTCGTCGATCTCGGCGCCCAGCGCCGGCCATCCGGCCAGGATGCGGGCGGCCTCGAGGTCCTCCGCCGTCCCGCTCTCGACGCCGACGCCGGCGAGCGCCTCGGCGAAATCGCGGATGGCGGTCCGCGGCCCGAGTGCGAGCGCCGCGAACGACGCCGTCTCCGGCGCGAGGCCCAGGAAGAGCCGGCCGTCGGGATAGTCGAGCGTCACGGTACGGCCCGCCGCGTCCGGGATCGGCTTGATCGGCGACCGCGCGAGCGCGGCGAACCCCTGCGACCCGAGCAGCCACAAGGCCTCGACCTGGCCGGTCGCGTCGGCGAGGCGGGCGAGGCGCGGGGGCAGCTGCCGGCGGAACAGCTCGTGCGAGGCCAGCCGACCCTCGATCGGCGCTACGAGCGCGAACCGCTCGGGCTCACGGAACACCCAGTAGTCCACGACGATCGCGCCCTTGGGCGTGAGCAGCGCGCCGTAGATGAGACTGTGCTCCCCCGGCTTGACCAAATCGTTGGTCAGCAGGCCCTGGAGGCAGGCGAGCGCGGCCGGTCCCTCGACCCAGAACACCGCCGGCTCCGCCACCACGGCCACGGCCCCGCGCCGCAGGCGCTCGAGCCGTGCACGATCATACCCCAGCTCACGCGGCGGCATCGGACCAGGGAAGGTCGGAGGGACGGCGGCCGGCGAGATCCGGCCAGACCGCGTCGGCGGCGCCGAGCGCGTCCGCCGGGTGGGACGTCGTGAGCACGGCACAGCGAAGCCCCGCCGCGCGCGCCGCGGCGAGTCCGGGCAGGGAGTCCTCGACCACGACGCAGCGGTCCGGCGCGAGTCCGAGCGCTTCCCGGGCCCGGGTGTAGCCCTGCGGGTCCGGCTTGCAGAGGGAGACATCCTCCGCGGCGATCACGACCCCGAAATACCGGCGGAGCCCGGCGTGGTCGAGCACCAGCTCGATCTCCCGCCGGAGTGCCCCGGACACCACGGCCAGCGCGAGCCCCTCCTTCGCGGCGGCGCGGACGAAGTCCACCGCGCCCGGTACGAGGGTCATCGACCGGCGGATCGCGGCGGCGTAGTGGAAGGCCTTACGCTCGATGGCGGCGCTCAGCGCGGGCGGGTTCGCCGCGCGGCCGTGCCGCTCGAAGGTGAAGCGGAAACACTCGCGGTCGTCGAAGCCGAGATACTCGCGATAGTACGTCTCCCGAGCGAGCGGGATGCCGTACTCGGCGAGCGTCGTGGTGAGCGCCTCGCAGTGCTGCGGCTCGTCGTTGATGATGACACCGTTGAAGTCGAAGAGAATGGCCCGGGTCATGGCAAGAAACGTAGTCCCCCGTAGACCCCGCCCGTGGCGTAAGACCGGTCCAGCAGCTCCACCGGATGCACCGCCGGAATCCCGAGCCCCGAGGTCCGGAGCCCGGCACCGATCTGCATCAGACAGCCGGGGTTGCCCGTGGCGACGGCGTCGAGCGCCGGTCGGGCGGCGCGGAAGGCGCGCAGCTTTTCGTCCAGCACGGGGCGGGCGAGCTCCGGGCGGAGCAGGGAATAAATCCCCGCGCTCCCGCAGCAGCGGTCGGACCCGGGGAGCAGGCGGAGCCTCAAGTCCGGGATCGCGTGGAGAACGGCGAGCGGCGCGTCCTGCACCCGCTGCGCGTGCTGGAGGTGGCAGGGGGCGTCGTACGCCACCTCGAGCGGCAGCGGTGCCCCCGGTCGCGGGCCCCGCTCGGCGAGAAGCTCGGAGACGTCGCGCACCTTGGCGCCGAAGCGGGCGGCATCGTCGGTGCGGAGGAGGTGACCGTAATCCTTGAGCGCGGCACCACACCCGGCGCTGTTCACCACGATCCAGTCGGCGGCCTCGAGCAGACCGGCCACGTTCCGGCCCGCCAGCGCCGCGGCGCCCGCGCGGTCTCCCGCGTGCTCGTGCAGGGCTCCGCAGCAGCCCTGGCTCGCGACCTCGCGGACCTCGTAGCCGTTGGCTTCCAGGGTTCGCTTGGTGGCCTCGTGGACGTGGGAGAAGAGCCCCTGCATGACGCAGCCGCGGAAGAGCACGACGGACGGACGACTGCCGCTCACTGCCGCGCCTTTCGGAGGCTCCGCCTCATCCGCACGCGGCCGCCCCGCCCGCCGCGCCCGCCCATCCCCCGTCGCCGCCAGCATCGCCATCGTGAACCCGAGGCGGGTTTCCCCGGCGAGCCGGGCGGGCAGACCGGTTTCACGGAGAGCGCGGCCCGCGCCGAACAACGCGCGCCAGAGCAGCGGGCTGCGGAACACGCTCAACCCCAGGCGCGCGAGGAAGGGGAGCCCGCGCTCACGGAAGAGCTGCGCCCGGGCGGCCTCGAGCCCGCGGCCGTAGCCCACGCCGGAGGGGCAGACCGGCTCGCAGCCCCGGCACCCGAGACACGCGTCCAGGTGGGAGACCAGCCCTTCGTCGTCGGCCGCGAGCTCCCCGCGCTCGAGCGCGCGCATGAGCACGATGCGCCCGCGCGGGCTGTCCGCCTCGTCTCCGGTGGCCAGGTAGGTCGGGCACGCCGGGAGACAGAAGCCGCAGTGCACGCAGGGGTCGAGCGCCTGGTAGCCCGTCGTCTCAGCCACCTGTCGCCTCTCGCTGCTCACTTCTCACTCTTCTCGCTCCCCTCCAGTGCCACCCGGAGCGACTGCTTCGGATCGAAGGTGTCCCGCAGACGGTCCACCAGATGCCCGAGCCCCTCGCGGTACGCGCCGAAGTGTCCCAGCGCCCGGCGGACGCTCCAGGGCGCCCGCTCCAGCGTCATCGGGATCTCCCGCGCCGCGGCTGCCCGCCGCACGGCCCGGAGCCGCTCGACCGGGGCCTCGCCGGTCCAGCGGAGCGTCCCGCTCGCGGCCCCGGCGGCGATGAGGCCCGCGTCGAGATCGTGCGCCAGGAGATCGAGCGCGTCGTCCAAGCCGTCGGCCAGGACACCCAGCCGGAACGTGATCGGACCGCCCAGGCTCCCGCGGGCGAGCAGCGCCCAGAAGCCCGCGGTGCGGTCGGCCGGCAACTGCTCCCATACCGCATCCGTCTCGGTGGGCAGGCGCCGGACGTCGGCCTGCACCGCCGCGTCGACCCCCAGGAAGCGCGCGGCGAGAACCCACTCGGACTCGGCGGCCAGCTCGGGGGACGCGAGCTCCAGCGCCGCGGGCGCGATCCGGGCCTCGAGCAGATCGCGCGCGGCCGCGCTGAGCGCGTCGCGGCTGCCTCGCGAGACGAGGGTGACGTCGGCCCGGGGCAGCGCGCGGAGCCGCAGATGCGCCTCGGTGAGGATGCCGAAGGCCCCGAACCCGCCCACGTGGAGCTTGGTCAGGTCGTAGCCGGCGACGTTCTTCACGACCCGGGCGCCCGGCTTCACGATGCGTCCGTCGCCGGTCACGACGGTGCAGCCGAGGATCTGATCGCGCACCGGACCGAAGCCGTGCCGGAGCGGCCCGCTCGTGCCGGTGGCGATCACGGAGCCGAGCGTGCGGTCCGGCCGTCCGGGGGGATCCATGGCGAGCCACATGCCGTGCTCGGCCAGCCGCCGGCGGATCGCGTCCAGCGGCGCGCCGGCCTGCACCGTGGCCACGAGGTCGGCCGGACTGACCGAGACGATCTCGTCGAGCGCGCGGGTGCTCAGGGCCAGATCGGCGGGCGCGTCCGGCGGGAGCCAGGACGCGAGCCCCTCGACCCGCATCTTCCAGCCCTCGTCGCAGGCCAGGCGGCAGACGAGGGCGATGGCGTCGGTCGAGGCCGGGGTCACCCGCGGGACATTGTCAGGGTCGCGATCCACGGCCGCGGGGCCGAGCAGCGCGCGCAGGCGGGCGAAGATCACAGGGCCGCCTCCCTCACCGCCGGCGTCGCCCGCCATTCCCGGCAGGACCGCACGGGCAGCATCTTGCCCGGGTTGCAACGCTCGTCCGGATCGAACACGCGGCGCACCGCCTGCATCGCGCCGAGCGTCTCCGCATCGAAGATCCACGGCATATAGCCCATCTTGTCGTTACCCACCCCGTGCTCTCCCGTGATGCTCCCGCCGGCGGCGACGCACGCGGCCATGATCTCCTTGCTCGCTTCCCGGACCCGGTCGGCGAGCGCCGGATCGCGCCGGTCGAAGCTGATGTTCGGGTGCAGGTTCCCGTCGCCGGCGTGGAAGACGTTGCTGATCGAGAGCCCGTGGCGCCGGCGGATCTCGCCGATCCGGTCGAGGATGTCGGGGAGCGCGGAGCGAGGGACCACCGCGTCCTGCACGGCGAGATCCGGCGCGATCCGGCCCATCGCACCGAAGGCCTTCTTGCGGCCCTGCCAGAGCCGCGCACGGTCGGCGGCCGACGAGGCGCTCCGCACGTCCCGCGCGCCGTGCGAGCGGAGCACGCCCTCCACCAGCGCCGCTTCGGCCTCGACCTGCTCCGGGGTGCCGTCCACCTCCGCCAGCAGCACCGCTGCGGCGTCGGTCGGGTAGCCGGCGGCGTAGATCGAGGCCTCTACCGCCTGCACGCAGGCCTGGTCCATCATCTCGAGCGCGGCGGGCACCACGCCGGAGGCGATGATCGCGGAGACCGCCTCGCTCGCCGAGCGCACGCTGAGGAAATCGGCCAGCAGCGTGCGCACCGCGGCGGGGATCGGCTCCAGCCGCACGGTGATCTCCGTCGCGATGCCGAACATCCCCTCGCTGCCCACGAACAGGCCGACCAGATCGGGCCCCCACGGCTCGCCTTGGGGCGAGCCCAGCCGCACCACGCTCGCGTCGGGCAGCACGACCTCCAGCTCGACGATGTGGTTGGTCGTGACGCCGTACTTGAGGCAGTGCGGCCCGCCGGCGTTTTCCGCCACGTTCCCGCCCACGGTGCAGGCGGCCTGGCTCGAGGGATCGGGCACGTACTGGAGCCCGAGCGGGGCGATCGCCTCCGACAGGCGGGCGTTCACCACGCCGGGCTGGATCACGGCCCGTCGCGCGGCCGGATCCACCCGGAGGATCCGGTTCATCCGGGTCAGTGTGAGCAGCACCGTCTCCGGGCCGGCGACCGCCCCGCCGGAGAGCCCGGTCCCAGCGCCGCGGGCCACGAAGGGGACCTGCAGGAGCTGCAGCAGGCGAACGACCGCGACGACCTCCGTCCTGTTCGCCGGCATGACCACCACACCGGGCAGCGACTCGTGCGTTGGCAGGCCGTCCATGGCGTAGGTCGTGAGCTCGGCCTTCCCGTGGCGAACCCACCGGGGACCGACGATCGCGCTCAGGGCGTCGAGCAGCGCGGGCCTCATGAGTCCGCCGGAATGACCGTGTGGAGATTGCCCTTGCCGTTCCGGCGGGCACGCCGGTGCACGCCGAGCGCGGTCTCGATCGCCCGGCTAAGCACAGGGATCAGGCGGAGCAGGAGCCCGACCCGCTCGTAGGTGGCTCGGGTGGCGAGGAGCTTCCGCTTGGTGGCCGCGTCGCAGTCCAGCGCTGCGCTGATGGTGAAGCTGAGCGCGAGGGGCTCCTCGGGCAGCTCCGGGGGCTCCGGCTCCACGTCCTGGAGCGAGCGGTACCCGTCATAGTAGCGGGCGAACAGCTCGCGGACCTGCAGCACCTCGTCCGCGGGGGGCAGCGTCCCGGGGCGCTCGTCGAAGTCCTCCACCAGGCCTACGGGATACGGCGCAGGATCGTCGAGCATGCGCTGCACCAGGAATCGGGCGCCGCCGACCACGAGAATGTTGGACCGGCCGTCGGGGAGCGCCTCGTTGGCCCGGATTTCCGCCGCGCACCCCACAGCGCCCGGATCAGGGGACTCCGCTTCCCGGCCTGCGCCCACGATCCCGAAGCGCGACTCTCCCGCCAGGCAGTCGGTCAGCATCTGCCGGTACCGCGGCTCGAAGATGTGGAGCGGCAGGGGCGTGCCCGGGAAGAGAACGAGGTCGAGGGGAAAGAGGGCGAGGGGATAG
Organism: Gemmatimonadota bacterium; assembly: GCA_041498715.1. Lineage (GTDB taxonomy): Bacteria > Gemmatimonadota > Gemmatimonadetes > Gemmatimonadales > GWC2-71-9 > DASQPE01. The sequence goes on from JBGQIW010000053.1 coordinate 11,745, forward strand.
GGAGGCATGGCTGAAAGATAGCGGTGAGCCGTTAGCCATTAGCTATTGGCCGTTAGCTACACGCATGAGGCCCTCCGCAACGCGCGCGGAGGGCCTCATGCGACCAGCTAATGGCTAACAGCTAACGGCTGACAGCTAAGCTGCCACCCATCCCTCTTTCAGCGACTTCACGTCGGGCGACTCGCGCAGCTTCTCGAACGCCCGCTCCCGGATTTGCCGGATCCGCTCGCGGGTGACGCCGAGGAGCGCGCCGATCCGCTCCAGCGTGAGGGCCTCGGAGCCCTCCTCCAGCCCGTAGTAGAGCGAGAGAATCTTGCGCTCCCGCGGAGTGAGGTGCCGCTCGAACAGGCGTTCGATGAACTCTCGGCGCAGCCGGCTGTCGGTCAGCTCCTCGATCTCGCCGTGCCCGGTGCCCGCGACCCGCTCGCCGAACGTGCTCGAGGCCCGGTCCTGCCGCTCCACCGGGGCGTCGAGCGACACCTCCCCGCCGGTCATGCGCCGGGCCGCGCGGATGTTGTCTACCGTGTCGTTGAGCGCGACGGCGACCTCGTGGTCGGTGGGCTCGCGGCCCAGTTCCTGGGCGAGGAAGCTCTCCGCGCGGGACATGCGGATGAGCGCCGAGTTCTGGTTGAGGGGGATCCGGACGCTGCGGGTCTGCTCGGCAAGGGCCTTGAGGACGGCCTGGCGCACCCACCATACCGCATAGGAGATGAATTTGACGCCGTGCTCCGGATCGAACTTGCGCACCGCCTTGAGCAGCCCCTCGTTGCCGATCGCCACCAGCTCGGAGAGCTCGAGCCCGTGCCCCTGGTACTTCTTGACGTAGGAGATGACGAATCGAAGATTCGCCGTCACCAAACGCTCCGCGGCCGTCGGATCACCCGCCTGTGCCCGCCGCGCCAACCGCTTCTCTTCCTCCGGGTCGGTGATCATCGGGAGCTTCTGGATGTCGAGCAGGTATTGGTCGAACGCGCTGGAGGGAGCAGTGCGGAACAGCGGGCGTGGCTTCCCGTTGTTGCGGACGACAGGCATAGACCACCCCGGGCAAGGGTTGACCTAACGACCGATTGTGGAGATCAACAAAGGGAACTGCGTCGTAAGCCGTTGCGGCAATTGAATATACGGAGGCAGTGTAAAACGGTCAAGCGAGCACTGTTTTCCACATCACAAAACGTTCTTTGAGAACCGGTTCCTCCCTTTCTCCACTCCCCTCATTTTGTGGGGAAAAGTGACGAACTACCCGAAATCCCCCGGTTTAGCCGCCCCCGGCCTCCCCGACCCCGTCCAGCGCCAGGGCGATTGCCCCCTCCTCCACCGCCACGGTCCAGCCCTCGCCCGGGTACATCGTTCCCACGTCCCGTGGCAACGCGAACCGCACCCGCGCCGCCCGATTTTTCTTGTCCGCGGCCATCGCCGCCAGCACCCGATCCCGCGGTAGCCGCCGATCCAGCCGTACCGGCAGGCCGAGCCGCGTGAGCAGCGCGGCCACGTCCGCGCCGAGCCCCCTCCGCGCGATGCCGAGCGACTCGGCCAGGGCGCACTCCGCCACCAGGCCGATGGCAACCGCCTCCCCGTGGGTCAGCGTATAGTCCGACGCGTGCTCGACCCCGTGCGCCACCGTGTGGCCGGCGTTGAGGATCGCGCGGCGACCGTTTTCCCCCTCGTCTTCGCCCACGACCTCCGCCTTGATCTCGACGCTGCGACGGACGAGCGTCGCGACCGTGCTCTCGTCCCGCCGCGCGATGGCCTCCGCCGAATCGCCGAGCCAGGCGAAGTACGCCGCGTCGGCGATCAGCCCATGCTTCACCGCCTCGGCGAGCCCGGCGCGGTACTCCCGCTCGGGCAGGGTGCGGAGCACCAGCGGGTCGGCAACGACGGCCACCGGTGGGTGGAAGGCGCCGATCAGGTTCTTGCCGTGGGGCGTGTCCACTCCCGTCTTCCCGCCCACGGACGCGTCGAGCATCGCGAGCAGCGTCGTGGGCACCTGCAGACAGGGCACGCCCCGGAGGTACGTCGCGGCCACGAACCCGGCGAGGTCGCCGATCACGCCGCCACCCAGGGCCACGATGGCGCTGTCGCGACCCAAGCCGCGGTCGAGCAGCGCATCGGAAAGCGCGGCCCATTGAGCCCGGCTCTTCGACGGCTCTCCTGCGGGCACGCTCAGCTCGGCGGCGAACGAAGGCAGGTCGGCCTCGGGTGCACCGGTCGCGCGCCACGGGCCGGTCCCCCGGCGGAAGGCATCGAACAGGGGGCCGACGGTGGACTCGGTGACCAGCGCGAGCCGCCGTCCGCCGGCGTGGGTCGCGGCCAGCGGACCGAGACGGCCGAGCCCGCCGGGCTCGACGTAGACCGGGTAGCTGCCCCGCGCGTGGCGGACGATCACCACGTCACGTCACCGACCCCGGCGCGGTGGTTGGCGAGGCGGGCGAGGGTGAAGAGCAGGTCGGACAGGCGGTTCACGTAGACCAGGAACAGCTCGGGCACCTCGCCATCCTGCGCCAGGCGTACGATGCTGCGCTCGGCCCGGCGGCAGACGGTGCGGGCGAGGTGCAGCGCGGCGGCCTTGGGCGCGCCGCCGGGGAGCACGAAGGCGCGGAGCGGGCCCAGCTCCTGGTCGGCGGCGTCCATCACCATCTCGAACTCCCGGATGCGCTCCGGGGAGAGGGTGGCCCGCTCCAGGGCTTTGGCGACTTTGGCGGGGTCGGGAGTGGCGAGGTGTCCGCCCAGGGCGAAGAGATCGCGCTGGATCGCCTCGAGCAGCGGATCGGCCAGATCTGACGGCGGGGTCGCGCGGGCGAGCCCGATGGTGGCGTTGAGCTCGTCCACGTCGCCGTAGGCGGCGACCCGGGGGTGATCCTTCGGGACCCGGCCGCCGCCGAAGAGGCCGGTGGTACCGGTGTCGCCGGTGCGGGTATAGATAGGCATGGGTGTAAAGTATCGGAACGGCTGATCCGGATCAGCCACCGCGGTATATTGCCCCGCTTGGCCTCATAACCAGCCAGCGGACGGACGATGCCTGAGCACGACCTGCGCGACATCTCGATCATCGGCGGCGGCCCTACCGGGCTGTTCGGCGCCTTTTACGCGGGCATGCGCGGCGCGTCGGCGCGGATCATCGACGCCCTGCCGGCCCTGGGCGGCCAGCTCCAGGCACTGTACCCGGAGAAATACATCTTCGACGTTGCCGGGTTTACCAAGGTGCTCGCCAAGGATCTCGTCGCCGCCATGGTGGAGCAGGCGCTCCAGTTCGGCGCGCCCGCCCATCTGGGCCAGGTGGTCACCGGACTCCGCCGGGCCGAGGAGAACGGGACGAGCCACTTCGTGCTGGAGACGACCGAGGGTGCCTACCCCACCCGCACGGTCGTCATCTGCGCCGGCATCGGCGCGTTCGAGCCGAGGAAGCTCGGTGTCGAGGGCGAGGACCGCTTCGAGGAAAAGGGCCTCTATTTCAAGGTGGTGGATCCGAAGCTGTTCGCCGGCCAGAACGTGCTTCTCGTGGGCGGCGGCGACTCGGCCTTCGACTGGGCCGTCAACCTCCAGGGCATCGCCCGCTCGGTCCGGCTGATCCACCGCCGGGATCACTTCCGCGCGCACGCCGCCACGGTGAAGCAGGTCCAGGATCTCACTGCGGCGGGCAAATTCGAGGTGCGGACCTTCTGGGAGGTGAAGGCGCTCCACGGGGCGGACCAGCTCGAGCGGGTCACGATCTTCCAGAACAAGACCAAGGAGGAGGAGACGATCGAGGTGGACGCGGTCATCCCCTTGCTTGGCTTCCATTCGGATCTGGGCGCGATCAAGGAGTGGGGACTCGACACCGACAAGGCCGACATCAAGGTGGACCAGGTCATGGCCACCAACGTTCCGGGGATCTACGCCGCGGGCGACGTGACCAGCTATCCGGGGAAGCTCAAGCTGATCGCCACCGGCGCCGCGGAAGCGTGCATCGCGGTGAACAACGCGGTGCACTATATCAACCCGAAGATGAAGGTGAACCCGGGGCACTCCTCCAACATGGCCATCTTCGGGCAGAAGGACGACTGACCGAGGTCACAACATCTTCGGCCGGAGAAAGAACCGGAGCGCCGCGCCTTTCGCCTCCACCCGGTCCGCCTCGACGCCCAGCACCCCGCTCTTGGGGAAGTCGATCGCCAACCCGTCGCCGCTGCCGGTCAGCAGCAGGGCGGCCAGCTCCTCGATCCAGGGGGAGTGCCCCACGAGCGCCACGACTGCCTTACTCTTGCGCGGTCCCACCGCGGCGTCGAGCGCGCCGAGGTCCGGGTCGGCCGCGAGCGCGGCCGCGGGCACCGGCGGCGCGATGCCGAGGCCCTGCGTCAGCAGCTTGGCCGTCTGCGCCGCGCGGAGCCACGGGCTGGTGAGCACCACCTCCGGCGCCACCGCGGCGTCTCGCAGCGCCTTCACCACCTTGCCCTGAATCTTCCGGCCCTTCTCCGTGATGGGCCGGAGCGTATCGTCGGGCCAGCGCGCCGGGTCGCGCTCGCCCGCGTCCGCGTGGCGCACCAGGAGCAGCAGCATCGTCCCTCCCTCCCCAGGCCTCAGCGCCGCCGGGCCAGCCCCCGCGCGATGTCGCCGACCAGGCTGTCGAGCGTGGCGACCATCGCCGCGTTGGTCAGCGTGTGGTGGTTCACCAGCAGCGCAAAGGTAACCCGTCGTCCGTCAGCGAGGTCCAGGTAGCCCGCCAGCGTGCTCACGCCGGTGATGCTCCCCGGCTTCGCGGCAACCCGGCCTTCGAGACTCGACTCCAGAAACCGGCGCCGAAGCGAGCCCCGGTCGCCCGGTCGCGGCAGCGCGGCGAAGAACGGCTCCATCCCGGCGTGTCCCCGGGCGAAGCGGAGCAAGGTCACCAGCGCCAGCGGGCTCACTTTGTTGGACCAGGCCAGGCCCGACGCGTCCACCAGCGCGATCTGGGTCGAGTCGAGGCGCACCGAGTCCACCAGGAAGCGCCGCTCGACCGCCAGGCCCTCGGCCCAGGAGCCCGCCCGCCCCAGCCGGCGGCCCAGCTGCTTGAGCAGCATCTCGGCGAACCAGTTCTGACTGCTGTTGAGGATCGGAAAGATCCAGTCGCGGAAGGGGCGCGACCGGATCTCGGCGAGGGCGGGAGCGGCGCGCGCGTCGCGGTACGCACTGGAGTCGGTGGTCGAGCGGACGGTCCCCCGGACGGTGATGCCCGCATCCACCAGCGCAGCGGCGAATGCCCACGCGGCGTAGAGGTTCGGGTCCGGCAGGGCGAAGTGCTCGACCTTGCCGCCGCTTCCCTGCGTCACCCGCCCTTCGGCCCGGATCCGGTGGGTACCGGCGTCGCGGAAGAAATCGAGCGTGGCGCCGGTGTCGCCGGGGATCACGACCGTCTGGTTGAGGAGCGACACGTCGCCCAGTGCCGGCGCGAAGGCGATCCGGGCCGGCTCGCCCACCGCGCCGGGGCTCCAGGAGATGTCCACGCTGTTGTCGTTGAAGCCGAGGCCCGATACCGGCGCGGCGTACCACCAGTTGAGGTCGTAGTTCTCCCACGCCGGATGCACCAACATCGGCTCGAGCCAGCTCCCGTCGCCCACCAGATCCCCGGCGACCGTGCGAATGCCGAGCGTCTTGAGCGAATCCGCCAGGCGACGGAGTGGAAGGGCAGGGTCGCGCTGGCAGGCGGACGCGCGGGTCGTGTCCAGCCCGTAGCAGCGGCTGTCCATCGTTGGGTCGCCCCGGCCGTAGAGGACGAGATCGCCCTGCACCGCGCCGCCCGCGACCGGCCCCGTGGCGTACACGCTCGTCGGGACGGTCCCGTCGGCGGGCAGCGTCGCGACCGCCACGGCGCTCACGAAGAGCTTGGCCGTGCTGGCGGGAATGAACAGGCGGTCGGCGTTCCGGCCGTAAAGCAGCCGGCCCCGGTCGTCCGCCACGGCGACGCCCCAGAGGAAGCGGCTCTGGGGCGCGGCGTCGAGGCGCCGGTCGAGCAGACGGGCGAGCGGGCTCTGGGACGCGAGCGGCACGGGAGCGACGAGCGGTGGCGCGAGGAGGGCGAGGATTGCCGCCCTGCGGACCAGGCTACTCGTACGCCACTCTCGGATCCACTTTCGCGTAGAGCAGATCCACGACGAGGTTCACGAGGACGAACACCAGGCTGAGAAACAGGATGCTGCCCTGCACCGCGGGTAGATCCCGCTTCTCGATGGCGGTGAGCACGTACCGGCCGACACCGGGCCAGGAGAAGATCGTCTCGGTGAGGATCGAGCCGGTGAGGTAGCTGCCGAAGTCGAGCCCCAGGACCGTGATCACCGGGAGCAGCGCATTCCGAAGGCCGTGCCTGAGGACCACCGCGGTCTCGCCCAGTCCCTTGGCCCGGGCGGTACGGACGAAGTCGCTCTGCAGCACTTCCTGCATCGCCGCGCGGGTCATGCGCGACAAGAACGCTACCGAGCGCATGCCCAGCGTGAGCGCCGGGAGCACGAGGTACGCGAGGCCGCCGTAGCCCGAGGGCGGGAACCAGCGGAGCATCACGGCGAACACCAGGATCAGCAGCAGTCCCACCCAGTACACCGGGAACGACACGCCGAGGTAAGCGGCGAGCGCGCTCAGCCGGTCTACCC
>JBGQIW010000054.1:0-17535 GCA_041498715.1 Gemmatimonadota bacterium
CTGCGTCTGGCGCACGCGGCCGTGGAGCACGACGACAACGTGGGGGCGATGATCTTCGCCGACACGGTACAGCGCTTCGTGCCGCCGGCGCGCGGCGCCCGGGGACTACGCGCGGTGCTCGAGGCCCTGGCGGTGGCGGAGGGGCGTCTGGTCGAGCCCGACTACCCGGCCGCTTTCCGCTACCTGGCGGTGCGCAACCGCCGCCGGGCCCTCACCGTCTTCTTTACCGACGTGATCGACCGGACCGCGAGCGAGGCCCTCGTGGCGCAGATGGCCACGCTCACGCCCCGGCACGTGCCGCTCGCGGTGACGCTCCGGGATCCGGCGCTCGAACGGCTCGCCGGGAGCCGGCCCGCCACCGAGCGGGCGGCTTTCGAGCGGGCCGCCGCGGAGGAGCTGCTGCTCGCGCGGGAAGAGGCGCTGATCGAGATGCGGCGGCGGGGGATCCTGGTGCTCGACGTGGCGCCGGCCGGAGCCGCGGACGCGGTGGTCGAGCGCTATCACCGGCTCAAGCGGCGCGGCGTGCTGTGACGCCGCCCGCGGCTACTCCGCGATCGGCAGGGCGGCCGGGTCGGGGAACGCGGCGGTGAAGGCGGCGACGGCGTCGGGGTCGAGCTGGCTGCCCGACACCTGGCGCAGCTCGCCCAGGGCATCGGCCGGCGGTCGCGGGGAGCGGTAGGGCCGCTCCGAGGTCATCGCGTCGAACGCGTCGGCGACGGCGACGATCCGCGCCTCGAGCGGAATGGCCTCACCCTGGAGCCCGTCGGGGAACCCGGAGCCGTCCAGCCGCTCGTGGTGCGAGCGCACGATCCGGAGCACGCCGGGCGACTCCCGCGCCAGCGGCGCCAGCATCCGCTCGCCCAGGGCCGGATGCTCGCAGATCTGATGGCGCTCGTCCTCGGTGAGCGAGCCGGGCTTCTGCAGCACCGCCTCCCGCGTGCCGATCTTGCCGATGTCGTGCAGCTCGCCGCCGATCCGGATCTGCTCGATCACGGGCTCGCCCAGACCCAGCCGCCGGGCGGTCTCGACCGAGTAGTGGCTCACCCGGATCGAGTGCCCGCGGAGGCAGGGGTCCTTGGCCTCGAGCGCGCGGGCCAGCATCTGCACGCCCTCCAGGAACAGCTCGCGGATGCGCTCGGCCTGCTCCCGTACCCGCCGCTCGAGGGTCGCCTGGTAGTAGCGGTTCTGCATCACCAGGGCCCGCTTCTCCAGGGCCCGCGCCACCCGGGCGTGCATCTCGCCCATCTCGATCGGCTTGGTCAGGAAATCGGCAGCGCCCAGGTGGAGGCATTCGACGGCGACGCTCGTCTCCGCGATCCCGCTCAGCATGACCACGGCGGTGTCCGGAAAGAGGCGCCGGACCTCGGTCAGGAATCCCAGCCCGTCGAGCTCGGGCATGCGGACGTCCGAGATCACGAGCGGCAGCTCGCCGGTGCCGACCAGCACGTCGAGGCCCTCCCGGCCCGAGCCTGCCTCGAGGCAGGCGAAACCCTGCGCCTCGAGCATGCGAACCACCGCCCGCCGAACGATCGGCTCGTCGTCCACCACCAGGCAGCGCATCACGGAGTGGCCACGACTTCGCTTCGGCGGCGGGCCGCGTCGAGCACCTCGCGGACCTTGGTCGCCAGCGTCTCGGGCGAGAACGGTTTTTGAAGGAAGGGGGCGCCCGGCTTGAGGAGGCCGCGACGGATGATCTCGTCGTTGGTGTAGCCCGACATGAACAGCACCGGAAGCCCGGGGCGGAGGCTCGCGACGTGGTCGGCCAGCTCGCGACCGCTCATGCGCGGCATGACCGCGTCGGTGAGCACGAGGTCCACCGCGTCCGGCTGCATGCGCAGGAGCACGAGCGCGTCCACCCCGTCTTCGCTCTCCCGGGTGACATAGCCCTCGTTCCGGAGGAACCGGCAGGCGAAGTCCCGCACCAGCTCCTCGTCCTCCACGACCAGGATCCGCTCGCCCGCCCCGCGCGGGGGCGCTTGCGCCGGGGTCCTCGGCACCGGGACGCCGCTCTCCTCGACCTGGGGCAGGTAGATCTTGAACGTGGTCCCTTCGCCCGGCTCGCTGTAGACCCAGATGTAGCCGTTGCTCTGCTTGATGATGCCGTACGCCATCGAGAGGCCCAGGCCGGTGCCGTGGCCCACGGGCTTGGTGGTGAAGAAGGGATCGAAGACCTGCGCCTTGGTGGCGGCGTCCATTCCCCGTCCGGTGTCGCTCACGGTCAGGAGCACGTAGGGGCCCGGTCGCACCACCGTGGCCGGACGGAGGCGCGCGTACTCCGCGTCCAGGTCGACCAGGCTCGTCTCCATCGAGAACCGGCCGCCCTGCGGCATCGCGTCGCGCGCGTTCAGCGCGAGGTTCAGGATGACCTGCTCCAGCTGGGCCCGGTCGGTCTTGATCCAGCTCGCGTCGCCGTCGAAGCGGAGCACGACGGCGCGGTCCTCGCCCATCAGTCGGCGGAGCACCGATTCCATGTCCATCAGGACGCGGTTCAGCTCGAGCACGCGGGGTTGGAGGAGCTGGCGGCGACTGTAGGCCAGGAGCTGCCGGCTCACTTCGGCGGCACGCTCCGCCGCCCGGGCGATCTGGGCGACGTCCTGGTGCCGCTCGTCCGCATCCGCCAGGCTCTTGGCGAGGAAGGTGCAGAAGCCGATGATGACGGTCATCATGTTGTTGACCTCGTGGGCGACGCCACCCGCCACCCGCCCGATCGCCTCCATCCGCTGCGCCTGCCGCAGGTGCTCGTCCACCCGCTTCCGCTCGGTCAGGTCGCGCACCACGAAGGCCCCGGCAAGCACCCGTCCGGTCTTGGCGTCGCGGATCCCGAACGCGTTGCACTCGACGTCGATCGGCTCGCCGGTGACCACGTGCCGCAGCCGGCCGTCGAAGTCCCGGGATTGCCCGTCGGCCAGCCGGGGGAGTACGTCGCGCCAGACCGCTTCCCGCGAGTCCTCATGCCACAGGCCGGTGATGGCGAGATCGCCGACCATGGCCTCTGCCGGGAGTCCCACGAGCGCGCGGCCCGCCTTGTTGAGATAGACCACGCGCCAGTCCGGGCTCACCATGGCGATGAAGTCGCCCGCATTCTCGACCAGGGAGACGAACCGCTGGACGTCCTCCTCGATCTGCACCCGGGCCGTGATGTCGGTCGCAAGCACGAGCCGCGCCCGCATGCCACCGAACAGCACCTCCTGGCTCGCGACCTCGACCTCGATGGCGCGCCCGTCCTTGCACCGGTGGCGGAAGCGCCCGCCGACGGTGACGCCCGGGCCCCGCGCGCGGAGCCGTGCGTCGAACGCCGCCAGGTCCTCGGGTGGCCGGATGTCGCGGATGCTCATGCGGAGGAACTCTTCGCGGGTCCAGCCGTACTGGTCGATTGCGGCCTGGTTCACGTCGAGGAAGCGGAGGGACTCGTAGTCATAGACCCACATCGGCGAGGGCAGGCGGTCGAACAGGCTCCGATACCGGGCCTCGCTGGCCCGCATCTCCGCCTCGGCCCGCTTGCGCTCGCTCTCGTCGATCACGAAGCAGGTCCACTCGACGGGCGAAGTGCCGGTGATCGCTCCGCCGATCACGACCGGCACCCGGGAGCCGTCTTTCCGGAGATACTCCTTCTCGAACGGCCGCACGATCCCGGTTTCGCGCAGCTCCTGCAAGGCGCGCGCGTCCGCCTCGGCGTACTCCGGCGGCGTGATCCCGCGCCATTGAATCGTCCTCGCGAGCAGCTCGGCGCGGGAATAGCCGATCAGGTCCAGGAACGCGTCGTTCGCGTCGATGATGCGCTCGGCGTCGGCCACGAGCATGCCGATGACGCCGGACTCCGACAGCGCCCGGACGCGCGCCTCGCTCTCCCGCAGGGCGGCCACCAGCCGCTCGCGCTCCTCCTCCGTGCGCATCCGCGCGCTCACGTCGAGCACGGTCGCGCCGACCCACGCGACCCGGCCGAACGGTCCGCGCACGGGAAAGAGATTGCCGTAGAAATCGCGCACCGGCTCGCCCGCGCGCGCCTCGCCCAGGCGGACGTGCACGCCGAGCACCGGCTCACCCGTATCGAACACCCGGTGGATCAGCGGCTCGGCGACCGCCACCGCGCGGGCCGGCAGCAGCTCGCGCACCGGCCGGCCGACGTGGGCTTCCGGGCTGATCCCGTTGAAGCGGGCGAACGCGTCGTTGACCCGGACGAAGCGCAGGTTGCGGTCGGCGAAGCCGATCCCGATGGGCGTGGCGGCGAGGGCCGACTCCAGCATACCGAGGAGGGGAACGTTCCCGCCGGCGGCGCTCCGGCGGCGGCGGAACCACTCGACGAGGCCCCGCGCGAACCAACCGGCGGCCGCGGCGGCCAGCCCGGCGAGCAGCACGACCGGCCCGGAGAACCCCGCCCGGACCGCGACGTCAGCCGCTTCCATGGCGCCCTTCCGCGGGAATGGTCAGCGGCTCGCGAGGCCTTTCAGCTTGCCGTCGCGCACCAGCGGAAATTCGGCTTGACACCTCGGCGCCCTCCGGTTGTTCTCAGAGAGGACCCACTCCCCGCTGGCGAGCCGGGCGTAGGTGCAGAATTGCACGACCATCGGGTTGCCGGCGGCATCCACGCACTCCGGCCACGGGCGTTCGGCCTGCGGGTCCTGCCACGTCCCGCGCGACTGCATCGCGCTCCGGCAGGCCGGGGTCATGGCAGCCACGGTCGGGTTCGACGGCGTGGTGAGCAGGGCGACCACCTGCGGGGCCGTAGCCGCCGTGTGCGAGGCCCGCGGTGCGGGCGCCGCCGCTGGCGCCGGCGGCGGTACGGCGGCGGGCTGGGCCGGTTCGGAGTGCAGTGTGGATTCGGCGACTGAGGCGCGAGGGGCGGGAGACGCGGAAGAGTCGGCGCGGTGCGAGGCCGCTGGGTTCTCCACGAACTCGGACGGGGTGAGGTCGTCCGTGCGCCCGGTTCGTTTCTTCTCGGCGTTGGCGGTGAGCAACATCGCGATTGCGACACCAAGCACGGTGAGGACGAACAGCGTCACCCACAGAGCGCGGTCTGCTTCCTTCCGCTTGAGCACGCGCCGCAGCATGTACTGCATCTTAGAAGATTCCCATCGGCGGCGCCACGGCGGCTGGCAGGAAGCCGGTACGCCGGTACCTTACCACACCATCGCCTCCAACGCTGTGACGCGCCTCGCATGGACCTGCCAGACACCTTGCTCGACCTCGCCGCTGCCGACAGCGCCCGGCTGATCGCCCTCCGGCTGCTGGACGACGTCGTCGCGGCCCGGCTCCGGCTGGGGCGGCCCGGGGACCCGGAGGCGCTGCACGACTTCCGGGTCGCGCTCCGGCGCCTTCGGAGTGCGGTCCGAGCCTGGCGCGCCCAGCTCGGCTCCGCCCTGTCCAAACGCGTCCGCCGCCGCCTGCGTGAAATCGCCCGGGCCACCGGCCAGAGCCGGGATCTGGAGGTACACATCGCCTGGGTGGAGGCCAGGGTGGAAGGGCTGCGCGACTACCAGCGTGCGGGTGCCGACTGGCTCCTCGGCCGGCTCCAAGCGCGGAAGACGCGGGCCGATCGGCGGCTCGAGCGCCGCCTTGCGCGTGACTTCGCCCGGACCGAGGCGAAGCTCCGGAACGCCTTCCCCGGCGTGCGGGTGACGGTGCTGCCGCCGCTCCCGGTGCCGCCGAACGGCAGTGGGGGGGCCGTCCTCGGCCGGCTGGTCGGCGAGTTGGGCGCGGGGCTGGCGAGCCAGCTGGCACTGGTAGGAACGATCGCCGACCAGGTAGAAGCGCACCGGGCCCGCATCGCCGGAAAACGGCTCCGCTACCTGCTCGAGCCGGTCGCCGAGGCGGTGGAGGGCGCGCCCGGGATCATCGCCCGGCTCAAGGAGCTGCAGGACGTGCTGGGAGGCCTGCACGACGCGCACGTCTTCGCGGCCGACCTGGCGCGCGCCCTCCAGATCGCGGCTCTCCAGCAGGCGCGGCGGGTCTCGCGCGAGCTAATGGCGTGGGCCGAGCCGGAGGCCGCGGCGCGCGACCCCGAGCCCGGCGAGGACGACCCCCGTCTCGGCCTGGTGGCACTCGCCCACCGGGTCCGGGAAGAAGCCGAGGCGTCGTTCACGCGGCTGAAGAACGACTGGCTCGACGGGGGGTCGGCCGAGCTCCTGATCGACGTGGATGCGCTGGGCCGGCGGCTCGCGGGGCAGCCGGTCAACGTCCTGGCGGACTGAGCTCTATATTCCGCCGATGCCGTCCCTCCGCTCTGGTTTCCGCACCCTGCTCCGAGGCGCCGCCGCGCTGGTCGTGCTCGGTCAAACGGCGGGCCCGGCGCCTCTGGCCGCCGGGGCAAGCACGCATTGCGCCGATCACCACCGGCACCACGGCACACACGCGCCAATCGGCATCCCCGGCGCGGCGGCGATCGCGCAGGTAGGCGCCGGCATGCCGGCGGACTGCCCCCACTGCGCCGCGGCCGACTGCGCGTTCCTCGCACCCTGCGCCGCCGGCGCAACAGCCGTCCGGGCTGCGCCGATCACGCCCATCGTCGCTGAGATTCCAGTCAGGATCGCCGGGGGCGACTCTGCCCCGGTGCTTCGCTCGCTCGCGCCGGCTCCCCCCACGCCGCCCCCCTTGCTCCTCGCGTAGTCGCGGCCGCGAACCTCCTCGCGGCCGCCGGCATCCGGCGCCTACGAGGATCAAAACATGGGACACTATCGCACCGCCGCCATTGCGGCCGCCGCGCTCCTGCTCGGTGGCCAGCCTCTGGCGGCGCAGATCGACTACCGCAATCTCGACGAGGGACGTCCGGTTCACACCGAGGACGCATACCCGGTCGAGCGCTACGCCTTCGAGCTGCTCACGCCGTGGAGCCTGGACGCGCGTCCGGGGGGGACCACCAGCGTGCTCATCGCGCCCGAGCTCGAATACGGCGCGTTCATGAACGGCCAGGTCGGGATCGCCGCGCCTCTCGCCCGGGTCCATACGGCCGGCACCACGGATTTCGGCCTGGCCGGCGTCCGGCTCCACGCGTTCTACAACTTCAACACCGAGAGCCGGTCGCTTCCGGCATTGGCCCTGCGGACCGACTTGGCGCTCCCGGTCGGCACGCTCGCCGGCGACGTCGCCCGGGTCACCCTCAAGGTGATTGCCACCCGGTCGTGGGGCCTGATCCGCGCCCACCTGAACGCCGCCTGGAGTCTGGGATCGGAGAGTGGCCTCGCTGAGGCAGCCGTGGCGCCCCGCTGGTCGGGGAGCGTCGCGGTGGATCGGACGCTGTTCCGGTCGAGCCTGTTGCTCGTCCTCGAGGGTCTGGCCGAGCAGGAGGTGCAGGGCGCGCCAACCACGGTCCTGCTCGGGGCCGGGGCGCGCTGGCAGATGTCGCCTACGGTCGTGCTCGACGCCGGCCTCTCCCGCCGGCTCACGTCCGCCGGCCCGGATGTCGGGCTTACGGTCGGGCTCACGCGGGTGTTCGGCGTCGGCGGGCTTCTGCCCGCCGGGCGGAGGTGAGTCAGCCATGCGACCCAGCTTGCGATTGATGACCTTCGGCGTCGTCCTCGGCGCGACGCTCGCTCCGGTGGGGCCGGCGGTTGGGCAGGACCGTCGCGACGAGCAGTTCTACTACCCGGGCCGGTTCAACTGGCGATTCCTGGAGCGGTATCCCGAGGCGGCCCGGTTGTTCAACGCCTTCGACTACGGCCACGCCGTTCTGTACGAGACGCTGCTCACGCGGCGCGGGCCCGACGCGGAGCGCGCGCTGGACAAGGCCTACGCGTACCTGGTCGGTGATCTCCTGGTGCGGCCGCCCCGCTTCGCCGTGCCGGAGGAGGCCATCGAGCCGCAGTACGCGAAGCTTGCCTGGCGGGCCAAGATGATGTTCGACTGGGCCCATGTGCTTCATCGCCAGATCTACGACGCGTACGCCGACGACCGACTCTCACCCGCCGCCCGGGATTCGCTGATCGAGCGGATCACGGATTACTACCTGTCGAACCACGATTACGCGTTCGCCGCCGCGCCGAAAGCGATGGAGCTGATGGACGACCAGGCGTTCAGCCAGGCGTTCCGCCGGGCTCACCCCAGGTTCAACGGACTCATCTGGGCCTACCACTGGCTTCAGGTCGGCCTGTACGAGCCGCTGCTCGCTTACCACACTGAAGCGGAGCGGCGCGCGGGCGTGGCCGCGACTGTCGCCCGGTTCCGGCGCATGCTGGCCGATCCGCCCGGGAGCATGCCGCAGGTGATGCCGATGACCGCGGCCGTGGCGCCCGAGTTCTCCCGGCGGCATCCCCGCGCCGCGGCGATCTTCGACAACCTGCACATGATGCACGACATCGTCTCGGATCTGCTGCTGGCGGACACGCTCACCGCCGAGGGCAAGCGCCGGGCGATCTACGAGCAGCTGGCGGAGTTCCGCGACTCCACCGGCAACGTCATGCCGCGCGAGCATTGGGAGATGGTGGGTGAGATGATGGGCGGGGTGGAGCGGATGGGTGGTACCGGTCTCGGGCCCTGGACCGACACCACGGGCAGAGCGCCCGGCCCCTGAGGCTCGCGGAGCCCGAACGGCCGAGGTAAGATGGGTGGCGGGTTCGTCCACCCGGAGCGCCCATGCTGCGTGCCATCGCTCGCCTCACCCTGCTGGCCTCGCTCGCCTTTGGCGCCGCCGGGCTCCGGTCGACCGCCTCGGCCCAGGCGGGCGACGACCCGAGCCCCCGAGCTCCTCGGCGCTTGTTTCGCGACGATGCCCCCCTGGTGCTCACGCTCGCGGCCGACTTCCGTTCGCTCTTCAGCAGCCGGGACACGGTCAATCCGCTGATCGAGCCGGCGCGCCTCACGTTCCCCGGTGATTCGGGGTCGCTCGCGGTGCCGGTCGAGCTGCGGACCAGAGGCCATTTCCGGCGCAAGCCGTCCATCTGCGGGTTCGCCCCCCTCAAGGTCTACTTTCCCAAGGAGCAGCTGAAGGGGACGGTGTTCGGTGGCCAAAGCTCGCTCAAGCTGGTGACGCACTGCGAGAAGGCGGCGCGCTACGAGCAGAACCTCCTGATCGAATACGGCGTGTACCGCGCATACAACCAGCTCACCGATTTGAGCCACCGGGCCCGGTTGGCCCGCGTGACCTACGTCGACACGCGCGATTCCACGAAGACGCTGACTCGGTACGGATTCTTCCTCGAGTCGGACGAGGACATGGCCAAGCGGAACGGTGGCAAACTTCTCGCGCAGGGCGGCGGGAGCTACTCCGATATGGAGCCGGCCCAGATGGACCTCGTCGGGGTGTTCGAGTGGCTGATCGGGAACACCGACTGGTCCGTGATCATGAACCACAACGTCCGCCTGCTGGAGTTCGAGGGGAAGTCCTGGCTCTATCCGGTGGCGTACGACTTCGACTTTGCCGGCCTGGTCAACGCGCCCTACGCGACGCCTGATCCCAGGCTCCCCATCAAGAGCGTGCGCCAGCGCCTGTATCGGGGGATGTGCCGGCCGCTCGACGTGATGACGCCGACCCTGGGGCGCTTCATGGCCAGGCAGGAGGCGATCTACACCGCGTTCGGCACCGTGCCGGATCTCGACCCCAAGCGGCTGCGCGAGGTGAACGACTATCTGAAAGACGGGTTCGCCACGCTGGCGAAGCCGAAAGACTTCATGCCCGAGCAGGACTACAGCTGCGCCCGGATGCATCAGTGAGGGGAGCTCGATCCGAGCCGAGAACCCGGGGCGTCCTGCTCATCGGGCTCGGCCACGTCGGCCGGAGCTTCCTCCGCATCCTCCGGTCCCAGGCACCGCTGCTGGCCGAACGTTACGATGTGGCGTTCCGCGTCGTGGGGGCGGCCGACTCCGGCGGCGTCGTCGCTGCGGCGGACGGACTCGACCCCGCGGCCGTCCTCGCGCTCAAGGAGCGGGGTGAGAGCGTGGCGGCTCTCCCCGGCGGGCGAGCCGGCGTTCCGGCGCTGGAGCTGGTTCAGAGCGCGACCGCCGACGCACTGCTCGAGGCCACGCCGGTCGATCTTCGCACTGGGCAGCCGGGACTCGACCTCACCCGGGCTGCGCTCCGCCGGGGCCTGCCCGTCGTGCTCGCGAACAAGGGCCCGCTCGCCCTGGCGTACCAGGAGCTCGCCGGGCTGAGCGATCTCGGCGCCGGCACTACCCCGCTCCGGTTCAGCGCCTGCGTGGGCGGTGCGATGCCGACGATCAACCTGGGCCGGCGCGATCTCGCCGGCGCGCGCATCCTCCGGGTGGAAGCGGTGCTCAACGGCACGACCCAGTACATCCTGCGGGCCATGGAAGGCGGGCGGAGTTACGCCGACGTTCTGGCGGAGGCGCAGCGGCGAGGGCTCACCGAGACCGATCCGTCACTCGACGTGGACGGATGGGACGCGGCGAACAAGCTGGTGATTCTCGCCAACGCGGTGCTGCGGCAGCCCACGACCCTGGCCGACGTGCGGGTCGAGGGCATCGCCGCACTGGACGCGGACACGCTCCGCGCGGCGGGCGCGCGGGGAGAGCGGATCGTGCTGCTGTGTCTGGCGGAGGCGAACGGGGATGGACGGTTCCGGCTGAGCGTGCGGCCCACGCCGATGCCGCTGGATCACCCGCTGGCTCGGATGGACGGCGACGAGATGGGGGTCGTGTACCACACAGACATCGCCGGGCGGTCGAGCGCCACCAGCGCGGAGCGGGATCCCGTCCCGACCGCGGCGGCCATGCTCCGGGACCTGCTCGAGATCACCGTCACGCGCTGAGCAGGTGGCGCGCGAACATGACGAGGCCGATTGCGCCGAGGCCCAGAGAGCCGTACCACACGGGCCGCGCGCGTGTGAGCGCGGCCAGAGCGCCGAGCGCGATCGACACCTGGAACAGCGCCACCGCGTTGGCGAACCCGTGGTGCCGGTGCATCAGTTCGTCCGCCTCCGCCGAGAGCTTGTCGCGTTCTTTCTCCTTCTCCTCCGCCGTCTTCTTGATCTCCTCCTGCTCCCCCTGATAGCGCACGACCCGATCCGTGAGCTCGCTCGGCGGCTGCTTGCCGGCCGCCGTATAAGCCGCCTCCGCGGCCTCCGACACCGCCGACTTGATGCCTTTCGCCTGGTAGTAGGCCCACTGGTCCGACGCCTCGGCCTGCCGCCGGGTCGCCTCGGTCTTGAGCACCAGCGCCTCGTTGGCGGTACCACCGGCCTGGAGGGAGGCGACCGCCGCAAACGCGGCGAGGATGGCGGTCGTGAGCGCGATCGAGCGGAGGAAACTGCCGCCTTCGCGCTCGAGCTCCTCCGCGACCGCCTCGCGGAGTTTCTCGGTCTCGACCTCGGGCTGTTCGGGCATGGTGCCGGAAAAGGTAGGGCGGGAGGAGGCATTGGGAAGGCCGCCGGTCCGCGCCGGGTCTTGCATCGCGTCCTGGTTGCCGGACGTTGCAATAGGGCCTTTGGCAGGAAGCGACTACCGCGCAAGGTGTTACGCTGTGGCACGTCGCTCGCGTCTCGGTTCGGACTCGCAGTATGACCCCATTCCGAGGCTGTCCGAATGAACGCGAAGATGCTGGTGGGCGGGATCGCGGCGATGCTGGGGCTCAGCGCCCTGCCGCTCCGGGCCCAGACGACGGTGGAAGGCGGAGTCGTAGTGCACAGCGGGCCCGTCACGGCGGGGGTCGCGGTCGGTCCCCCGCCCCCGACGGTGGTCTACGCCGAGCCGGTCCGGGAGGTCATCGTGGTGGAACGCCTGCACGTTCCCCGCGGAAACGCTTACGGCTGGTGGAAGAAGCACGGGTACCGCGAAGTGACCGTGTACTCCGACGGCGGCCGGTACTATTCCCGCCGACTCGATCGCCATCCGGGCCTTCGTGAGGTGGTCGTGTACCAACGCGAGGGCCGGTACTACCAGGAGGAGGACCGTAACGGCCATCACGGTCACGGCCACGGCGACGAGCACCACGGGCACGACGACGATTGACCGGCTCGAGCACGCGCGACATTCCGGCGTTCTCGGCTGAGGCCCCGTTCACGCGGGGCCTTTCGCTTGGGGAGCAGGCCACCCGACTTCCGGGGCTTCAACAGCGTCCGCCCCGCCCGCGTAGTTCACGGGAAGGCACGGGCCCCGGACGGGGCCTTTCGGGGGGGATCGGAGGGGCATCGTGATCGTCGGCGTGGTGACGCTGTTCTACTCCATCCTCCTGCTGGTTCAATCCCTTTTCTTCCGGTTGGCGCTGATTCTTCGCCCCGCCACGAGATTCTTGACACCCCATCGAGTTGCTCGCAGACTCCAGCCGGGTGGAGCGCCCACGCGCCCCAGCCGTTCGTAGCCGTCACTTGGCAATTTCCAGCGTCTGACCCGGCACACCGCCGCAACAGTCCGACGTGGAGGGTGGCTTCGACTCGCGGAGGATGAGTGCGCATCGCGCTGATCGCTGAGGACTACTATCCCCAGTTGGGCGGCGTTCCCGAGCACGTTCATAACCTGGCACTTCAGTTCCGCGCGCGAGGTCACGACGTCACGGTCGTGACCTCGAACATGAGAGGCACTCACCGGGACGACGATTTCGTCCGGCGGGTCGGGCGGAGCGTCGTCATCTACGCCAACGGCGGGGTGGCCCGGATCACGGTCGGTCACCGGCTGCAGCAGCGGCTGGAGGCGTTGTTCCGCGACCGGTTCGACGTCGTTCACGTACATGGCGGACTGGCGCCGACGTTCGGCGTCGTCGCTCCGCTCGTCGCTCGCCGGGTGGGTATCCCCGTCGTCGCGACGTTCCACTGCTGGTTCGACAGCTCGCCCGCCTGCCTGATCCTCCGCCGTCCGCTGCAGCGGCTGCTCGACCTGCACGCCGCCCGCATCGCGGTGAGCGTGCCCGTGGTGGACGCCATGTCGCACTACTTCCGCGGGGACTGGGACGTGATCCCCAACGGCGTCGACGTCGAGCACTTCCAGGCGGGCGGTCGCCGCCCGGTGGACCTCGCCGCCGCGTCGCCGAGGCTCCTCTACCTCCACCGGCTCGAGCCCCGGAACCATCTCGGTACCCTGCTGGAGGCGATGCCGGGCGTCCTCGCGCGGTATCCCGCAGCCCGCCTCCTGGTCGCCGGCGACGGGCCCTGGCGCGGGTACTATGAGCGCCAGGCCGCGCCACTCGGCCCGGCCGTGGAGTTTCTCGGCCGGGTGGACGACCGGCCGGCGGAGTATCGCTCCGCGGACCTGTATCTCTGCCCGACGACCCGGGGGTCGTTCGGGATCACCCTGCTCGAGGCCATGGCGTGCGGCACACCGATGATCGTGGCGGACGGCCCCGGCTTCAACGCGCTGATCAACGGCGGCGCCGAGGCGGTGCGGCTGCCCCACGACGATCCGGCGGCCTGGGCCCGGGCGGTCGTCCGGCTGCTGGGGGACCCTGTACGCCGGCGCATGATGAGCGCCGCCGGCGTGGCTAAGGCAGCGCGCTACGCCTGGCCTCGCGTGGCGGACGAGGTGCTGGCCGTGTACGAGCGGGTCGTGCATCGCGGCGCGCGGCACAAGCGGCGCCCCGCCGCGGCCCTCAGCGCCTGAGGCGGCCCAGATCAGTTCGACTCCGGCTGCTCCCGTGCCCGGATCCGCACCGCTCGCTCCAGCTCGTCTCCGTACTGAAGCACCTTGCGACGAACATCCAGGGGCAGGCCGGGGTGCTCGTCGAGATACCGCCGAACGGTCAGGCGGGCGCTGTCGCTCGTTTGTCCCCCCAGGAAGGCTCCCAGCCAGCTCTCCAGGAAGAAGATCCGCCGGTTGGCCTGGATGAACCGCAGGGAGTCGAGCGCGGGACGCAGGTACGGCAGGGTGAGGGACTGATGCTCGATAGCGTTGAAGGCACCGAGGCTCCCGGCGGCCCACTCCTCGTTGAGTGTCTCATCGTCGAAATAACGGCGGAAGTAGCCCCGCTTCGTATCCTCGGTCCGCCGGGCCGCTCCGGCGATGAAGGCCCGCCGGCGCCCGTCCGGTGTCGTGTCCCGCGCTTGCTGCGCGGCGAAGCGCGCCTCCCCCTCCGCCGCGCCCAGCTCCAGCAGCCGAGTGACGATTTCCCATCGGGTCGGGTCGCGGAGCGGCTCTCCGGCAGCGGAGTCGGCGGAGTACAATGAGTCGAGGCCGGTGCGGCCGGCGGGCGAGGCCGCGAGATCGACGAAGGCATCGAGGTACGCCTTGCGGATGCCGTACGGCCTCGTGGCGTCCGCCGCCCCGTCGCGGAGCATCCGCTCCACCTGCGGCTCGAGGGTGTCCCGCGCCGCGGGTGAGAGGTAAGCGGCGACGCAGCGCCCAAGCCGGCCGAGAACGACGGGAACGATCTGCTCATCCGGCTCGCCGGGCAGGGCCCGCAGCGCGATCCTCACGAAACGCGCCGGCTCCATCCGGAGCAGGCGCACCTGGTCCCAAAGCGCGCCCCACAGCATGGCGCGGAGGAACCCGTCGTCCACCCGCTCGAGCTCGCCCTCTTCGAGCGAGCGCACGCCGGCGCTGTCGAGCAGCAGAAGGAAGTAGCCGTGATCCCGTCCGTTGGCGAAGACAAAGTCGGGCGCGGGGCGGCCGCGGGCCGCCGTCACCTCGGTGACGCCCGTGCGCAGCTCGACCGGAATCGCGACCGGGGCGCGGTCCCGGTACGCCAGCAACACCTGCGTCCGCTCGGTCCACGGTGCCGGCCCGGACAACGGTTGGGCCGGGCGCTGCCGCAGGGCGAGCCGCGCGATCCGCCCGTCCCGGACGGCGAGCTCTTGCTCCACCAGGGGCATCCCCGGGCGGAGCATGAAGTCCCGCCCGAATCCGGCGAGGGGTCGCCCCGCCGCCTGTCCGATCGCGGCAAGCAGGTCGCGCCAGGTCGCGTTGCCGTAGGCGAAACGGGCCAGGAACCGCCGCACGCCGGTTTGAAACGCCCGCGGACCGACGAGATACTCGAGCTGCCGCAGCACCGCCGGCGCCTTGTTGTAGACGATCGCTCCGTAGTTGCTCTTGGCCTGGTCGAGGTTGTCCAGCTCCTGCCAGAGCGGGCGGGTCCCCAGCGTCTGGTCCACCGCGTAGGCCGGGGGCTTGTTGGCGAGATAGAAGGTCTTCCACGCGTCCGCCGAGGGATCGATGTCGGCCAGCGCTTCCGCCGCCATGAAGGTGGCGAACCCTTCCTTGAGCCAGAGGTCGTCGAACCAGCGCATCGTGACGAGATCACCGAACCACTGGTGGGCGACTTCGTGCAGGATGGTCGAGAAGCGTCCCAGCCTGCGGGGCAGAGTCGGGCGCTCGCGGAAGATGAAGCGGTCCTCGTTGTAAAACACCGCCCCCGGGTGCTCCATGCCGCCGAAGGGGAACGCGGGGGCGAGCACGAAATCGAACTTCTCGAAGGGGAACGGGCGCGCGTAGTAGGTCTCCATCCAGTCGAGCGCCCGCCGGTTCAGGGCGAGCAGCGTATCCAGATCGGCCTCGGCGGCGCGGGACCGTCGGACGTAGGCGTTGATCGTGCGCCCGCGCACGGTGCTGGTGGCCCGATGCCATGGGCCCGCGGCGAAGGCGATCAGATACGTGCTGATCGGCCGGGTTTCGGTGAACCGGCTCGTCACCCGGTTTCCGGTGGTATCGGCGCCGGCGAGTGATCCGTTGCCGACGACGGTCCAGCCGACCGGCGCCGTGAGCGCGAGGCGCACCCGCGCCTTGAGGTCAGGCTGGTCGAAGCAGGGGAAGAGCTGGTTGGCGTCGGCGGGGACGAGCAGGGTGTAGAGGTAATCGCTGCCGTCTCCCGGGTCGTGGCTCCGGATGATGCTCGCACCGGTCGGTGCGATGTCCGCGACGAAGTCGAGGTCGAGCCGGTTCTCTCCGGTCCGGAGCAGGCCGGCGGGGACGCGGATGTGGGCGCCGTCGGCGGCGTCCGCCGGAAGCGGGTGGCCGTTGGCGCGCATGTCGGTCAGCCGGCGACCGCGGAAATCCAGGATGGCATCCCCGGGCCCCCGCTGGCGGAAGCGGACCGTGACCCGACCGACGGCACTGTCGAGCGCCGTCACGTCGAGCGCGAGATCGTAGCTTACGTCGGCCACGGTGCGGGCACGCCACTCGGCCAGCCGGCGGGACACACCGTGCCCCGGCGGGTTCGGCGGGGAACCGGGGGGTGTCTGCGCAGCGAGGCGGCCTCCGCCGCCGGCGAGCAGGATGACGAGGCGGAAGCCGGGGATCATGAGTCGCCGGACGCCTGCACGGCGGTGGGAGCGCGGCATGAGGGTGGTGATTCGCGGCACCTGGCGTGTCTACACCTTCGCTGCTGGGTTGGCGGCCGGTTCGAGCCGGATCCAGAGCCACAGGATGCCGGCCAGGAGCGCGCAGAGGGACGCGGTTCCCAATGTCGCGGGCCATCCGAGCGCCTTCGCCGTGATCGGGACCAGCAGCGCCCCGATGCCCCCGACCACGTTCCCGCCGGTGTTGAGGACCCCGCAGGCGGCGGAGGCGTGCCGGCCCCCCACCAGGGTGGAGGCAGCCCACGCGGCGCTGTCGGTGAACTGCTGGCACGCGAGGCAGAGCGACAGGAAGACGACGGCGACGTAGGGGCTGGTGGCGGTGGCCGCGGCGACGAGGAACCCGCCGCACAGCACGAGACCGGTGAGGGAGACCGCGCGGCAGCCCCACTGCATGCCATAGCGCCGCGAGAGCCGGTCGCACACGGCGCCGCCCAACGTGGCGCCGACGGCACCCGTGATCCAGGGGGCAGCTGCAAACGCGCCACCCTCCAGGACTGCGAACTTCCGCACGTCTACCAGGTAGATGTACAGCCAGTTGAAGAAGAAATAGAACACGTAGTTGGCGAAGAAGTAGCTGGCGGTGATGAGCAGGAGGTTGCGGTCACGCAGGACCAGCGCCCAGCCCGCGTGCGAAGGTGTCGCCGAGTGGGACTGGGGGCGGCCGGCGTCGATGAGCGCCAGCTCGGCGGTGCTCACGGCCGGGTGCTCGGCCGGTCGGTCGCGGCAGTACCACCACCAGAGCCCCGCCATCAGGAACGCCAGCGGGCCGGTGAGCACGAAGGAGCGACGCCAGCCTTGCGTGACCACCAGCCAGGCGATGACCGGACCCGTGGCCGCCGCACCGAGCGTGAGTCCTGCGTTGGTGAGGCCGTTGGGCAGGGCCCAGCCCCCGACCGGAAACCACCGGGCGATCGACTCTCCGCTCATGATGGGGAACAGGGGCGCCTGGGTCGCTCCCATGAGGAACCGGAGGCCCGCAAGGGCGGCGATCGTAAGGCTGAGCGGAAGCACGCCGGCTCCGGGAATCAGGCCGACGAGCATGTTGAGGACGCCCCAGAGCACCAGAATGAGGGTCAGGCCCCGTCGTCCACCCAGCCATTCGCCCAGGATGCCGCCGGGTATCTGAAAGAGGGCATAGCCCCAGGCAAAGGCCGCCAGCACCACCCCCAGCTGCACCTGGCTGAGACCGAGGTCGCGCACCATGCCCTCACCCGCGACCGATATGTTCGTGCGGAGCAGGTAGGCGACGAAGCCCGCCAGCGCGAGGAGGGTGATGATCTTCCACCGCACACGACTGGACGAGGGCCCGGCGGCCGTCATTGGATGATCGGTCAACAGTTGGCCGCTTCGGATGGCTGGGAGTCGGGCA
>JBGQIW010000055.1:0-17474 GCA_041498715.1 Gemmatimonadota bacterium
GTCGTGCTTGAGATCCTGCGCCAGGAAGACCGTGGCCATCCCCCCGCGCCCCAGCTCCCGCGCAAGCTCGTAGCGCCCGCTCAACCCGCTCTGGAGCTGCGCGCGAAGATCGGCCACGGATGCCTATGTCAGGGAGATAATGCGGTCCTGCATCGACTTTAGCATACCCGCCCCGCCGCTATTGGGGTAGAGCCGGCCCAGCAGGCCGCGGCAGCGAGCGGCGACTCAGGCGGGGGGGACCAGCGCCTGCGGTGCGGAGGAGTCATCCCCGGCGGTCGACGGCACCGGCGCGGGGGTGCGGCGCAGCGAGGAGTAGAGCGCGGCAGCGGCCACCACCAGGTTGGCGACGACGACGGGCGGGGCGTGGATGATCGTGCCGTACGCCACCCAGAGTAGCGCCGCGAATGCCTGCACCCGTCGGAGGGCCGTCGGCTCCTTGAAGAGGTACGAGCTCGCGAAGGCGGCCGTTGCGAGCCACCCGATGCCGTCGACCATCGGCTGCCCCGGGCTCACGCGACGGCCGGCGGTGCGACCGCCTCGCGGATGGTGAGCGAGTCGGTCCGGATCTTGTCCCACTCCTGCAGCACGAATCCGTGCGCCTCGAACAGCGCGCGGATGCGGGAGGAATCCCAGCCGAGAATGTCCTCGAGAATCGGGACCAGCACGCTCAGCGCGTTGTCGCTCAGGACGGTGCGCTTGGCGATGGGCGTGAGGTAGCGGTTCTCCGACACGGCCACGGTGAGGCCGCCCAGTCGGTTCACGTGCAGCATCACGTGGACGTCGGACCCGCCGTCGCCCACGTAGACCACCCGGTCGGGCGCGACCGACAACCCGGCCCGGAGCTCCTCCAGGACCGCCACCTTGCCGTACCCGGCGGGCACCCGCACGATCGACTGGATCTCGCCCGACGCGGCATCGTAGCGGAAGCGGGTCCCGTGGATCCGCTCCTCCGGCACGATCCCCTCCAGCGCCGACCGGATCACCTCTTCCGGCGCCGCCGAGATCACGTTGAATGTGAATCGGTGGTCGTCGAGTCCCTCGAGGAAGCGGGAGAGGAGGGGGATGTTCTGCTTGAGCCGGATCCGTTTGCCGACCGCGATGAGATCTTCTCGCCGCACCCGGCGATACTCGGGATCGTGCAGCAGCAGGTACGCCAGCTCGGCGCCCTGCTGCGCCAGATGGATATCGGAGAGTCCCGCCGCCCGCTCGCGGAAACCGCCGATACCGAGCATGTCGCTCAGCACGATGCCCGAATCGTTGAAGCTCAGCGTCTGATCGAAATCGCTGGCCAAGAGGTAGCGCCGCATGGGCCTCCTTGCTCGACGTGGTCCCCGAAAACACCGACGCCCCCGCCGGGTACAGCTCCGGATGGGGGCGCCGGCACTACACCATGCGCGCACCTTAGGAGGACCGAAGTCCGCTGTCAACCTGGATGCATTCCTGTCGCCGGACTCCTACACAAACGTGACCCCACCGCTCAGCGCGGCCACAGCCAGCCGAAGGTTCCGGCCGTAACCATGCCGTAGATGAGCCCGTCGAGCAGGTCCTTGAACGTGACCGACCACGGCTTGCCCATCCAGATGGAAGGCGGGACCGCGCCGCCGGCGTATCCCAGGAAGGCCACCGTCCCCACCACTCGGAACACGAAAATATACGGGGTGCCGGGGGCAACGGTCAGGGACGCGACGTACGCGGCGAAGAAGGCGATCACGAGCGAGAACACGAACCATTGTGCCAGGCTCGGTCCCATGGCGTAGGCACCCGGCTTGCGAAGCGTCAGCACCGCGACTGGCCCTTCGGCGAACTTCTGCTGCACCTCCGGCGTCTTCATTTCCTTGAAGTCCGCCACGTAGGGGATCATATACTGCCGCGGCTCGGGGTTGCCGGCCCGGATGGCCGCGCGCACGGCGTCCTCATTCGGGAGCTTGATGTAGTCCCGCGCGTGGTACTTGAGGACCATGTGGAGGATGCTGCTGACGACGAACACGAGGACGGCTGAGAGGAGAATCGGCTGCCATAGCGCGCCGATGGTCACCATGAGGCCCTCCAGAGGGAGAATGACGGCGACGGACAACGTGCCGGCAATGATACCGCGCATCCCCCTTCTCGGCGAGCGGCTATCCCGCCAGCAGCATCACCGCCCCCGCCAGGACCAGGGCCACCCCCCACACGAGGTCGAAGTTCACCCACGCCCGGCGGAGCAGCGCCAGGCCGACGGTCTCATAAACGACGAGGGCGACAGTGCCCATGACGAGGAACATCGCCGCCGTGTGGGCCGCGAGAATCGCGAGCCCGCCTGACGCGTGCATCGACCCGGCCGGGCGCGGGAGGCCGAGGAATACGGGGGCGAGCATGAGCCCGGCGCCATGGGCGGAGGCCATGAGGAAGGACCAGAGCACCAAGTCGCCGAAGCCGACCCGCATCCCGACCCAGCGCGGATGCGCGAAGGGGCGCGCGAGGCGGAAACCGCCGAAGGCCACGAGCACGCCGCCGGCCGCGAGGCGCAGCGCCCGGGCCGGGATCGCGAAGCCGGCCGCGGCAAGCACGATCCCGACCAGCGCCACCGATACCGCATGTCCGACGGCGATCGGCACCAGTGCCGCGAGCACCGCCGCGCGGCGTCGGTCCTGCAATCCGAGCGCGACGGCGAAGAGCCAGCCCATTGCCGGGTTGAGTCCGTGGAACGCCCCCAGCGCCGCGGCCGACCAGACGCCGGCCGGACTCACGCAAAGCAGTACGAGTCGGACGACGCGTCGCCGCCCTGGAGTCGTACCTGGTGTGGGCGCTCGCCCTCGAACTCCAGGAAGAATGTCGGATCCGGCGCCATGCCCCCGGTGGGGCGCGCGTCCACCTTGGCCATCCAGCCGCGGATACCTTCGGGGTAGAACTGCGCATCCCACGTGGCGTACAGCGAGTTGGTGAAATAGACCCGGCGCCCGTCGCGGCTCACTTCCACCATTTGCGGTCCGCCGTTGAGCGGCCCCGAGCGCGGATGGGGCGCGTGCC
Source organism: Gemmatimonadota bacterium (assembly GCA_041498715.1). Lineage (GTDB taxonomy): Bacteria > Gemmatimonadota > Gemmatimonadetes > Gemmatimonadales > GWC2-71-9 > DASQPE01. Next base: position 3,007 of record JBGQIW010000055.1, read on the forward strand.
GCACGATCCCGCCCAGGTGGATGCTCCCGGTTTGCCGCGGGTGGAACGGGTCCGACACGTCGTACTGCCGGAGCTCGCCCGTGCCCCAGCAGGACACGTAGAGGAAGCGGTCGTCCACCGAGAGGTCGATGTCGCTCACCAGCGGCGGCACCGCCTTGAACGGCTGGAGCGCGGGGGGGAGCAGGCTCGGGTCGGCCGGCTCCGCCGGGATCTCGATGATCTTGTCGAGCGCCCACTTGCCGTCGCTGCGGTGCCAGAGCCAGATCGAGCTCGAGAGATCCTTCACGCTCACCACGACGCCCACGAAGCCGTAGGACTTGGTCGGATCGTGCGCGGGCCGAAGCTCCAGGGTAATCTGATCGTCCTCGCCCACCGGAAGCGCCTGGAGATGGCGCCCGCGCCGGAGATCCCAGAAGTGGACGTGCCGGCCGTATTTCTTGCCCAGGAGCAGCTCGGGCACCAGCCCGTGCTCTATCATGTCCGGCGTGCCCCATTCACTGGTGATCATCGTGTCCTGGGTGAGGTGCCACGCGGCATCGTAGGCGAGGTACTGGGGGCCGCGGTCCTTCTCCCAGGGGCCGATGACGTCGAACGTATTGTGATCCAGCAGGAACACGCCGCCCGGCCCCTTGCCCTCCGGCGATCCCAGCGCGCTCACGTAGATCCCCTCGGGCCCGCAGTGCACCGTGTGAGGCCGGCTGTAGCGGCTCTTGCCGGTCACCTCCGCCGGCTCGATCACCTTCACCAACTTGGGCCGCCGGGGATCGGGCTTGGTATCGAGGATGTGGATGCGGGACGAGCGGAGCCCCGGCACGACCAGAAAGCGGCGCTCGATGTGTGGGTGGGGATTGGCGGGGCAGAGCGCCGAGCTGCAGGCGTTCCAGCCGAAGTGGTGCAGCTCGTCACCCTTGTTGGGCATGTCCACCCGCCCCACCACCTTGCCGTAGCTGGCCGACTGCGGGTCCACGTCCACGACCACCAGCGCGTCCGCCCGAACGTCGCCCGGACTGATCGTGACGACGTAGGCCAGCTTCTCCGCCGGCCCTTCTGCCGCGAGCCGGGGCGAGGGATAGAAGGTGGGATCCGGCAACATGGTCGGATAGCTCATATGGCTGCTCCATGGCCCGCTTGGGCCTGAGTTACTTACGCGTGGCGAGGAAGGCGACGAGCGCCTGGATCTCTTCCGGGGTGAGCGTCTGGGCGAACGCCGGCATATTGGGCCCGCCGTTCGTGATGCGCCCCACGATCTCCAGCGGCGTCATGCGAGTGGACACCTGGGTGAGGTCCGGGCCGCGCTTGCCGCCCTGCCCGTCGACCGCGTGGCAGAACTCGCAGCCCTTGGTGTAGAACAGTCGCGCCCCTTCCACCACGGCGGGCGTCGTGTCCCGTACCACCGAGGCGGGGAGCGGTTTCGCAGCGAAATCGGGCGACCACGGCGCCTTCTCTCCCGCCACCCAGAAAATCCCGATCGTGCTCACGATGAGGAGAACGATGATGGCAGCCCAGGGGCGCCGGGCGACGCTGCGCTCGCCGGTGTTGAACGCCGGGACGAGCAGGAGAATGGCGCCGAAGACGAGAGGCCCCAGCACGATGACGACCGTCTCGAGCTGGCTCGGCGTGAGCGCCAGCACCGCGAAGTACCAGAGGAAGTACCAGTCCGGCCGCGGGTCCGCCTGGAGGATGCTCGGATCGGGCTGCTGCCCCAGCTCGGGCGGGCCGATGGTGAGGGCGAGCAGCGCGACGACCGCGACAACCGCGGCCCCGAACACCACGTCGCGCCAGGCGGCATCGGGCCAGAAGGGGACGCCCTCGCGCCGGAGCAGGGCGTCGTACTTCGCCCGGTACGTGGCCTTGTCCACCGGATCGCCGGGTGTCGGACGCTCGGAGATGCCGTGCCGCAGGACCAGCATCAGGTGCAGGCCCACCAGGAGGAAGACCAGCGCTGGAATGAAGAAGACATGAAAGGCGAAGAAGCGGCTCAGCGTGGCGCCGCCCACCGTGTCGCCGGCCAGGAGGAAGCGGGCGACGTCCTGGCCCACGAGCGGGAGCCGGCCCGCCTGCGCCGCGGCAACGATCACCGACCACACGGCGGTCTGGTCCCAGCGGAGCAGCTGCCCGGTGAACGCGAGCGCCAGCGTCAGCAGCAGCAGGACCGCGCCGGTGAGCCAGTTGACCTCGCGCGGGTACTTGAAGGCCCCCATGAGGTAGACCCGCGCCACGTGCACGCCGATGAGCACCACCATGGCCGAGGCGCCGAAGTAATGCAGGCCCCTCAGGAACCGGCCCATCAGCGCCTGTTCGGTAATGAACTGGAGGCTGGCGTAGGCGTCGCTGGCGGAGGGCACGTACGCCGTGGCCAGCGCGATGCCGGTCACCACCTGGAGCATGAACGCGAGGAACGTGGCGCTGCCGAAGACGTACCACCAGCCGGTGCGCCGTGGCACCGGATGCTCCAGCACCCCCCGTAACCAGGTGAGCAGTCCGGTCCGGTCCTCGAAAGCGGCAAGAAGGCGCTTGATCACGCCCCGATCATCCGAGCGGGATCTGAGTCGCCAGAATCTCCACCTGCCCGTCTCGCACCCGCGTCCGATAGCGGGGGAGGGGTTTGGGAGGAGGGCCGCCCGCGACGCTGCCGTCGGCGTTGTACACGCCGCCATGGCACGGACAGAGGAAGAGCTTGGGGTCGGCGAGCCACCGCACCGGGCAGCCGAGGTGAGTGCAGTTGACCGCGAACGCGGTGAAGCTGCTCAGGTCGTCCCGCCGGAGCCACGCGGCGCTGCGGGCGCTCACCCCGGACCAGGGAAGCGCCGCGGCGTCCTCGAACTTCACGGCCACGGTCTCACCGACCGCGAAGTGGTCCACGGGCCCCACGGGGCGCCATCTGGCGGGCGGCTTCCGGGTCAGCGGCGCGACGAGAAAGCCCACGACCGGCACGCCGACCACCGCGGCGGCGGCCGCGGAGAGGAAGATCGAGATGCGGGAGAGGAAGCGACGCCGTTTGAGCAGCTCGGGGTCGTACGGTGCGTTCGGCGCGGTGGAAGCGGTGTTGTCGCGTGCCACGACGTTCATGTCTGGCTCGGGCGAGGATGGGGGGGCGGGGGTACCGGTGCTCTCCCGCGTGCCCAACATACGGCTAAGGCTGGAGGCGCGGCAAGCGCCTTGCCCGCACCTTCGTCAGCGCAGCTACATGGTGTCTCCGGTGTTCAGGGTTGTCCCCCGGGAGCTGGAACTACGGCCGGGTGGCGCCTCGCGCGCTCAGGCCAGCACGCCGGATTATGTGCGAAGAAACCGCTCGGCAGCTTGCGTCAGGTGCTGACGCCGGCTTTCGGGCAGGGTGGGATATCGTATGCACAGATAGTCGAGCGTATCGGTGAGCCACGCGCGTTGCCGCTCCGGCTCCGCATCCGCGATCCGGCTCTTGAGCAGGTGGCTGAAGAGCTCGTCGGCGCTTCCTCGTAGAACCGCGACGGTTGGTCCGGTCGCTTGCCTTGATGCTTCATATCGGTAGACCTCCCCTCCTGGAGCGCTCAGCCCAGCGCCATCGAGCGTCTTCCTCGAGGCACCGCCAACCCGCGCGTCCAAAGGGCAAGGGAGGTTCTATTCGCCCCGGGTGAGGAGCGACCGGCCCGCAGATGGTTAACTCGATGTTCGATAGCGAGATGGACTACGACGACCGGCTTGCCGACCCGCGGTTCAGGGGCCCCTCAAAAGCACAGGATCGTCGGGCCGCCTGTCGCGGCCGACGATCCTGTCTCCCAATCCTGTAGCCGCCTGTGCGGCGCCGGTTGGCGCCTACTGCTTATTGGGCTCCCGATTGTTGGGCTCCCGAGACTTCGGCGGTGCCTTTTCCGGCGGTGCCTTGCCCTGCTGCGGCGGAGGCATCGTGGCCTTGCCGCTGCCGCGTGCTTGCTGGTAACGCTGATCCAAAGCCTGATGCTCGGCCTCCTGCCGCTGCGACAGCGCCGCCGGGGATTCACCGGCTGGCGGCTGCGCGAACTCCTGCCGATGGCGCGCCTCCAAGTTCGCCCGCTCCGCCTGGTAAGACCGGTCCAGCGTCGAGGCCGGGGGTTCGGGCGCCGGACCCTGAGCCTGGACCGGCCGTGGGGGTTGAGTCGGGGGCGGGGGCCCGGCCGCCTGACCTCGGGGCGGTGCCGGCCGCGGGGCCGGACCGGTTGCCGCCGGAGCCGAAGGACCCTGATCCTGGCCCGGCCGTGGGGTTTGAGTCGGGGGCGGCGGCGCGGGCGCCTGACCCGGAGCCGGTGCCGGCCGCGGGGCCGGACCGGTTGCCGCCGCCGGGGCCGCTCCCGGCGCGCGGGGAACAAACGTGGCCGGCTTCGGGGTGACCGAAATCGTGGGCCGCGCCGGCGTCAGCGTTCGTTCGCCTGGTCTCGCCACCGCCGCCGAACGAACCGGCGGTCCGGCGCTGCCGGGGCCCACAGCCGGGCGCAGGGTGGAGAGCTCCGTCCGGGTGAGCGGGCGGCCGGCGGTAGTCTCGAGCTGGCGCTGCTGGATCGCGAAGGGCACCGGAGCCGGCGGCGGGGTGTGGCTCGCTACCGCTACGCGGGTAGCGAGCGCCGGCGGCGGTAGCGGGGCCCTGCGCCCCGGCGCCCCGCCACCGAAGCTCGCGGTCGTGGGCGCGAGCGGTGCTGCCGGCCCGACGACCCGGGCGGTCGCGAGCTCCCGCGCCGGGACCTCCACGACGGCGTGGCGCACCGGCTGTGCGCCCACGAAGACGCGCGTGGGCACAGCCGTGACGGCGCCCGCCACCCCGCGGTTGCGGTAGTTCACGTTCGTCACGTTCACGTTCGTCACGTTATTGATGATCGTCACATTGGTGACGTTGGTGACGTTGATCCTCCGGCGGTAATCGATGTCGGTCGCGTAGGCCGGGTAGTACACCTCTTCGGGGGCGAGCGGGAACCAGGCGACGCCGCCGCCCGGCCCGAACGCGGCGGTCACCTGCCATGACGGACCACCCACGAAGGCCACGAGCGCCGGCGCGTACACCGGCCGCGCGATGACCCGGCCTGGGCACCAACCCCAGCGGCTGCCGACGAACGCCCACCGGCCGTAGTGGTAGGGCGCGAAACCCCACGGCGCTTCGTCCACCCAAGTCCAGCCCCAGCGACTGACCCAGACCCAGTGCCCCTGTCGGTATGGGGCCCAACCAGCCTCGACGGTCGTCGGGTACCAGATCGGCCCGTAGTTCGCATCCGAGTCCCACCGGCCGTAGGGGTCGAGGTCTTCCACTCCAGGCATGTCCTCGGAGACGTAGCGCAACGACGCGTTGGCCCGGTCGGCCCGCGCGTCGCGATCGAGCGCCCAGCGGTCGAAATCGTCGGGCGAGCCGGCGTCGGTGAGATCGTACGTCAGGCTGTTGTCGCCGCGGATCGTGGCGACCTGCCGCGCCTGCACCGGGAACGTCGAACCGGCGGCGGTCACTTCGACCTCGCCGGACCAGACCGTGACCGTGGTCGTCTGGCCGTCGGGCGAGACCGTAACCCGGTATTCGCCGGGACGGGTCATCGTCAACGCGGCGTTGGGGGTATCGATCTCGTCGTCCTGGTCGGGCGGGAGCACCCTCATCCGCTCGCTCACCGTGCCCTGTGGCACCCGCAACTGGAGCCAGTGGTCGTCGAGCCGCACGACGTCCACCTCGCTCTGGCTGGCGAGCCGCACGGTCGCGGAGCCGACGTCGATCTCGGCCCGGGCCGAGTTGTCGGCCCAGAGCCGGTCACTGGTGCTGACCGGACGGTTGGGTTCCGCGACGGACCAGCTGTCGGCGCTGGCCGCCAGGAACGAAACCGGTCCGTCGATATAGCTGACACGGCCCACGCGGCCCGGCGGGTCTTCGGTGGAGCTCTGGGGTGGCTGGGGCACTGGACCCTGGGGGTATTGCGATCCCGCACACCCGCTCGCCATGCCCATGGTCAAACCGATCACTGCCCCGATCAGCCAGAATGTCGGCCTCATTGGAGGCATATAGCATCTCCTTCGTGGGATGACATGCCCTTCCTGACTTCGTCCGATCCGGGTGACACCGCTCTCGGGATCCCTGCGTAGGGTCGAGGGTTCGACCCAGCCGGCTTCTCCCGAGGAGACGCATCCATGGCTGCACCGCTAACGCTGCTGGTGAACGGCCGGCCACACAAGGTCGACGTCTCCGGCGACACCCCTCTCCTCTGGGTCCTGCGCGACACCCTCGGTCTTACGGGAACCAAATATGGCTGCGGGATCGGCGCCTGCGGTGCCTGTACGGTACACCTCGACGGCCGGCCGGTCCGAGCCTGTGCCATACCTGTCTCCACGATCGGGGCGAAGCCGGTTACGACGATCGAAGGCCTCTCGGCCGACGGCGGCCACCCGGTCCAGCGGGCCTGGAGTGCAGAGCACGTGCCGCAATGCGGCTACTGCCAATCCGGGCAGATCATGTCGGCCGTGGCGTTGCTTGCGCGGAACCCCGTTCCTACCGACGCCGAGATCGACGCCGCAATGGCCGGGAACATTTGTCGCTGTGGGACTTACCGGCGCATCCGAGCGGCCATTCACCGGGCCGCCGCCGCCCCAGCCTGATGTATTCTTCCCGGTCGTTCGTCGGCCCCGGTCTCCCCAACCGCCCGCCCCGGGCACGGATCCAGAATGGCGTATCGGAAGCTCACCTTCCTCCGCACCATCGTCGCGCCGGCGGTCCTGTCGCTCTCCCTCCTGGCACCCGCGGCCGCGCGGGCGCAGGGGGACTCCGCCGTCGAGGCTGGTGAGTTCCGGCTCTTCAAGTTCAAGCAACCCATCGGCGCAGAGCACTATCGCATCGCAGGGGACACGGGCGGACTGGCGCTAACCACCGCGTTCGAGTTCACCGACCGCTTCCGCAAGGTGACCCTCGGCGCCGCGCTCGAGGCCGCACCCGATCTCACACCCCGCCACTTCGCGACGAAGGGCATGACGTCTCGCTGGACCACGACCGACGTCGAGGTGGACGTCCGCGACGGAACCGCGAAGGTCCGGAGTGACAGCACCACGACGGAGGTACCGGTCGCGGGACCGGCGTTCACCGTGAGCGGCTACGCCCCCATTGTGCTCCAGCAGGAGCTGATCCGCTACTGGGACACGCACGGCCGGCCGACCGCTCTGCCCACTCTGCCGTCCGGCACGGTGCGGATCGAGGAACGGGGGATCGACACGGTGCCCGCCGCCGGCCACGATGTGGTCCTCCGGCGGCTCGGCGTTGCCGGGCTCATCTGGGGACGCGAAACCCTCTGGTTCGACGGCGACAAGCTGGCGGTCGCGGTCACCACGGACGCCGAGTTCGACCACTTCGAGGCGCTCCGCGAGGAGTACCAGGGCGGGCTCGACTGGTTCGTCACCCGCGCGGCTGAGGACGCGGCCTCGGCCCTGGCCCGCGCCGCGGCCTCTGCTGCGGATCCGGACTCCGGCACGTTCGCGCTGGTCGGTGCCACGCTGATCGACGGCACCGGCGGGCCACCGGTACGAAACGCGGTCGTCGTGGTGCGCGAGGGCAAGATCGTGACGGTGGGGCGGCGCGCGCGGGTGCGAATCCCGAAGGACGCCGCCGTCGTGGACGTCGCGGGTGCCACCGTTCTCCCCGGGCTTTGGGACATGCACGCGCACTTTGAGCAGGTCGAGTGGGGGCCGATCTATTTGGCGGCAGGGGTAACGACCGCGCGTGACGTCGGCAACGAATTCGAATTCATCCGCGCAATGCGGGACGCCGTCGGCAGCGGGGGGGCAGTCGGACCGCGACTGCTGCTGGCCGGAATCATCGACGGCCCGGGAGCGGCGGGCTGGGGCGTGAACATCGCGGCGACGTCGGAGGCCGGGATCCGGCTGGTCAACCGGTATCACGACGCCGGATTCCAGCAGATCAAGATCTACAGCAGCGTCCAGCTCCCGGTGCTCCGGGCCATCACCCGCGAGGCGCACCGCCTGGGCATGACCGTCACGGGGCACATTCCCGAAGGCATCGATGCATACCAGGGCGTGTCGGCGGGGATGGACCAGATCAACCACGTCCAGTACGTCTACGACATCATCCGGGCGCCCGCGGCGGCCGACGGCACCCACCCACTCATCGACGTCGCCGGCCCCCGCGGCCGGCGGGCCATCGCCTTCCTGCGGGCCCACCATACGGTTGTCGATCCCACGCTCGCGATCGAGGAGTGGATCCTGCACCCTGCGCGGCAGCCGTTCTCGGAGCTGGAGCCGGGCGTGCTCAAGGTGGCGCCCGAGCTGCAGGCCCAGCTCACCCACTCCGGCGCACCGCCGGAGCGGGAGGCCATGGCGTCACAGCGGCTCCTGGACCTCGAAAAGATCGTCCACGCGCTCCATCGGGCCGGCGTGCCGATCGTGGCCGGTACCGATCAGACGGTCCCGGGCTACAGCCTGCATCGGGAGCTGGAGCTGTACGTGGCGTCCGGCTTCACGCCCATGGAGGCGATCCAGGCGGCGACGATCGTGCCGGCGAGGGTCATGCATCTGGACGGTGAGGTGGGCACGATAGCGCCGGGCAAGCGGGCCGATCTCCTGGTGGTGGACGGGAACCCTCTGCGCCGGATCAGCGATCTCCGCCGGGTCAGACTCGTAGTCGCCAACGGCCGGCGATACGATCCCGCGCCGCTGTGGCGCAGCGTCGGCTTCACTCCGTGATTCCGTAGCCTGGAGCTTACGGCATGAGCCATCCGGTTCCGACCTCGGTCGAATCCGCCCCGCATTACCGCTGGGGCGTTGGCTGCGACGGGTGGCACCTCGTGCAGGCTGCGGGCCTGAGCGTCATCCAGGAGCGGATGCCGCCGGCGACGTCCGAGGCACGCCACCGGCATTCGGTGGCGCGGCAGTTCTTCTACGTGCTGCAGGGGGAGCTGGAGCTCGAGCTGGCGGGAGTGCGGCACCTGCTGGGGCCGCAAATGGGACTGGAGGTGCCGCCGGCGACGCCGCATCAGGCGGTGAACCGGAGCGGGGCCGAAGTTCAGTTCCTGGTGATCTCACAGCCGCCGAGCCACGGCGACCGCCTTCCGGCGGAGCCGCTCGACGGGATAGCGGCCGGCTAGGCGACAGCCCGGCTCGGGGCCCTCAGGAGGGCGTCGAACTCCTCCGCCGGCATGGCGGGCGCAAAGTAGTGGCCCTGCCCCAGCTCGCACCCCAGCTCGACCAGCGCTGCCCGCTGCTCGGCCAGCTCCACACCTTCCGCGATCGTCCGCAGCTTGAGCGTGTCGCCGAGCCCTACGATCGCGCGCGCCAACGCCGAATGCTCCGGCCCCGCACCCACGTCGTCCACGAACGGCTTCGCGATCTTGAGGATGTCGATCGGGAAACGCCGCAAGTACCCCAGCGACGAATACCCGGTGCCGAAGTCATCGATGGCCAGCTGCACCCCCAGCGCCTTGAGCTCCCGCAGCCGCTCAAGGGCCGCGTCGGTCTGCTGCATCAGCACGCTCTCGGTGATCTCGAGGACCACCGCCCCCGCGTCCACCCCCGAGGCCAGGAGGGCCTGCCGGGTCGCGGCCACCAGGTCCGCCTCGAGGAGCTGGCGGCCGGAGATGTTGACCGAGACCGAGAGCCCGAGCCCGGGGTGCTCGGCCCGCCAGCGCGCCGCCTGTCCGCAGGCCTCGCGCAGCACCCAGGTGCCCAGCCCGATGATCAACCCGGTCTCCTCGGCGAGCGGGATGAATTGCTCCGGCAGGAGGAGCCCATGGCTGGGGTGATCCCACCGCACCAGCGCCTCCGCTCCCCGGACGGCGCCGGTCCTGAGACACACGATCGGCTGGTAGTGCAGGACCAGATCCTCGCCGTCGATCGCGCTCCGGAGCGCGGTCTCCAGCTCGAGCCGCTCGCGGATGTCGGTGTACATGTGGGGCTGGTAGGTCGCGAAGCGTCCCTTGCCGCAGCGTTTGGCGGTATACATCGCGACGTCGGCGTTGCGGAGGAGGTCGTCGGCGGTCTCGCCGCCGGTCGTGGCGGCCACGCCGATGCTCGCGTTGACCTGCACCTCACCGCCGCCGAGCGTGAACGGCTGGGCCATTGCCGCGGACAGCCGCTCGAGCATCGCGGCGTGCCCGTCCGGTCCCGGGGAATCCTCCACCAGAATGGCGAACTCGTCGCCGCCCAGCCGGGCGACCGTGTCGGTCGCGCGGGCGCAGGAGCGGAACCGCTCCGCCGCCGCGATCAACAGCCGGTCGCCGTCGGCATGGCCCAGGCTGTCGTTCACCCTCTTGAAGTCGTCGAGGTCGAGGAATAGGACCGTGATCGCATGCCCGTGGCGGCGCGCGAGGGCGAGCGCGTGGCTTACCCGGTCGCGGAACAGCGCCCGGTTCGCGAGTCCGGTGAGCGGGTCGTGGAAGGCCTGGTGCGTGAGCTGCCGCTCGAGCCGCTTGCGCTCGCTCACATCGCGGGTGTTGAGCACGATGCCGCGGACCGCCGGCTCGTCCAGCAGGTTGGTGGCGATCACCTCGGCGTGGAGTATTGCGCCGTCGGGCTGGCGGAAGCGCCACTCGACCGGCGGGGTCACGCCCGGAAACTGGCCCGTGTCGCGGCAGAAGGCGCGGGCCCGGTCGTGCTCGTCAGGGTGCAGGATATCGAAGAGCGTGCGCTCGGCCAGCGCGGACGGCTCGTAGCCCAGCACCCGGGAGACCGAGGGGCTCACGAAGCGGATGGCGCCGTCCGGCCGGATCACGATGATCACGTCGGAGGAGTGCTGCACCAGCGAGCGGAAGCGGACCTCGTTCTGGCGGGCCGCCGTCTCCGCCAGCAACCGAGCGTTCTCGCGGACGGCGAGCACCTGCCGCACCACGACGAGCCCGGTGATCAACACCGCGCCCACCGCGAGCCCGCTCACCGGATCGGTCCACGGATTGAGCACGACGGCCAGGAGCAGGCCATATGTGGCGACCAGCGCGACGTAGGGCAGGGGACTCATCGGGTGGGGCCGGGGGCGCTGCTCGCCGGTCGCGGTGACCGCCGGGACCGGGTGGCGATAGTAGAACTCCGCACTCGCGATGAGCAGCAGATACGTGAGCAGGTAGACGGCGTCGGTCCAGCCCGCGCTCCGCTCGTTGGTCTGGAGGAGCACCAGGTCGAAGGTAAGGTCGGCGATGATGCTCACCGCCACGCCGGCCAGGAGCAGACGGAAGGCCCGTCGGTTGCCATCGAGCGGGCCGCGCAGCAGCACGGTGGTCATGCCGAGCAGCACGAGCAGGCTCACGAGCGGATACGCGAACGCGAGGACGGTCGCCGCAAGCGCGCCGCGCTCGGCCTGCCACGTCGGGCGGACCGTGAAGTACCAGATCACCACGCCGCCGCCGAGGAGCACCATCGCGGCGTCGAGCGCGAACTTCCACCGCTCGAGCCGGGTGCGTCGGGCGAGCGGGAAGGCGAGGAGGGCAGCGAGAATCAGGAGGCTGTCGCCCAGGTAGAACGGATCGGCCCACGAGATCGGAGGGTTGGTTCCCAGTGCGGTGAGGTAGTAGACCGAGACGGCGTTGCCGAGCAGTACCGAGAGGCAGCCGACGGCGAGCAGCCGGAGGGCAGTGCGTACCCGGGGGTCGAGGACCGCGTTTCGCGAGGCCCGCGCGTTGAGAACGACGCAGGCCGCGTTCAGCGGCATGAACCCGATGTTCCCGCCCAAGTCCCGGAATTGGTGGCTGCCCAGGCCGCTCCGCTCCCACCACAGGTAAGCGATTGCGTAGCCAGCGGTTGCGGCAGTGATCCAACCCGGCCAAAGCGGCAGCTTGCGGCCTCCATCGCCGCCTTCGACCGACCGGGTAGCATTGTGCAACTGGGGCGTCACGCCACCTGCGCTTTTCGGGGAGACAGGGGCGACACAGGCAATCCTGATGCCCAGGACGTTGACAGGCTCCACTGCGCGACTGAAGTTTCGGCCCGCCAACCGGTCCCCGTGGCTCCCTCTCCCCATGTGAATGGCTCGAGACTCATCGGCGGAACGATCTTCGGGGGCGCCCAGGTTGGGCGCGGCGGTACGCTACGTCTCGGGACTGTTGCTGCTCGCGGCCGTCTATTACGGTGCCGCCCGGTTCGGCCTCCGGTACGCGTCGGTCGGCCAGAGCGTCTCCCTCATCTGGCCGCCGACCGGCATCGCCTTCGCGACCCTCACCGTCCTTGGCTATCGCTACTGGCCCGGCGTCGCCGCCGGCGCGTTTCTCGCGAACGCCGCCACACCCATTCCTCTGGCCGCCGCTGCCGGGATCGCGCTCGGCAACACGCTCGAGGCTGTGTGCGCGACCTACCTCCTGCGGCGCGCGGCGCGCCTGATCTCGATCATCTCGCGGACGTCCAGGCGCTGGTGCTGGTCGCCGCCCCGGTTGGGGCCCTGGTGAGCGCCGCCATCGGTGTGGGGAGCCTGGTCGCGACCGGCGCGCTCCCCACCGCCGCCGCGCGGGGCGCCGCTGGCGTCTGGTGGGCCGGCGACCTGCTGGGCGCGCTTGTGGTGGCACCGGTTCTCCTCGCCTGGGCCAAGCGGCCTCCCGTTCCCGACACCGCAGCCCGCGTTCTCGAGATCACCGGGCTCTGCCTCGCCACTGCACTCGCCGCCGAGCTGGTGCTGGGCCAGTTGTTCCGCCAGCCGATCCTCCGGCGGATCGACTACCCCTACCTTCTGTTTCCGTTCGTCATCTGGGGGGCGCTCCGCTTCGGGGCCCGTGGCGCGTCGCTGCTCACCTTGACGGTGGCGATCGTCGCGGTCTGGCATACAGTGGAAGGGGGCGGACCCTTCATCGCGGCGAGCGCGCCGGAGACGCTGATCGCGGTCGCGGTGTACCTGGCGGCGGTGGCGACGACCGGTCTCGTGCTGGCGGCCGCGGTGCAGCGGGAGCGAGGTGAGGCTACGACCACGATCCGCCAAAGCGAGGAGCGGCTCCACCTTGCGCTCGATTCCGCGCGTATGGGGATCTGGTTCTGGTCGGTGGACACCAACGTGCTCGTGTGGGACGACCGACTCCGGCAACTCTATGGTCTGCGCGCGGACGAGGGCATCTCTGGCTACGAGGAGTTCCTGCGGCGGGTGCACCCGGACGATCGGGAGTTCGTGTCCGAGGCGGTCCGGCGCGCGCTGGAACAGGGCGGCAGTCTGGACTACGAGTTCCGGATTCAGCTGCCCGACGGGAGCGTCCGCTGGATCACGGATCAGGGGCAGGTGGGCCGGGACGCGAGCGGCCGTCCGAGCTATATGACCGGCGTCTGCATGGACACCACCGTGCGCCGGCAGACTGAGGAGGGCCTGCGCCAGGCGCACCGGATGGAATCGGTCGGCCGGCTGGCCGGCGGCGTCGCCCACGAGGCGAACAACCAGATGACGGTAGTGCTCGGGGCGGCGCGCCTGATCCTCGACCGGCCCGACTTGCCCGAGCCGATCCGGGCGGACGTCGAGTACATCCGGAAGGCGGCCGACCGCACCGCCGCCGTCACCGCTCAACTGCTGGCGTTCAGCCGGCGGCAGCTCCTCAAGCCGGAGATCCTCGAGCTCAACGGCGTCGTCTCCGCCTGGGAGCCGGTGCTGCGCCGAGTCATGGGCGAGGATTGCGAGGTCATCCTGCGTCTCGCCGCCGAGGGTGGCCGGATCAAGGCGGATCCGGGCCAGCTCGAGCAGGTGCTGCTCAACCTGGCACTCAACGCGCGGGACGCGATGCCGGCCGGCGGAAGCCTGACGCTCGAGACGGCGCGAGTCGAATTCACTCCGGCCTATGCCCGGCTCAAGAGCGGCATCCCAATCCGGCCCGGGTGGTATGCGATGCTCGCGGTGAGCGACACGGGCCACGGCATGGACCCGGTGACCGCGAGTCAAATCTTCGAGCCGTTCTTCACGACAAAGGAGACGGGTCGGGGCACCGGCCTCGGGCTCTCGACCGTGTACGGAATCGTGAAGCAGTCGGACGGATACGTGTGGGCGTACAGCGAGCCCCAGCAGGGGTCCACGTTCAAGGTGTACCTGCCGCTCACGGAGGATGTGGTCGCGGCCATCGAGGAGCCGGCCCTGGAGACGCCTCGAGCCACCGGCGAGCGGGTCCTGCTGGTCGAAGACGAGGCCAGCGTGCGAGAGATCGCTCGGCGGGCGCTGGAGGAGGCAGGCTATCGGGTCATGGAGGCGGGGAACGGCCGAGAGGCGCTGGAGCTGATGGGTCGCTCACCGGAACCCGTCGCTCTGGTGCTGACCGACGTCGTGCTGCCCGGCATGAGCGGCCCTGACCTGGCCCGACGCGTGATCGAGGCGGCGCCGGGGACGCCCGTGCTTCTCACGTCGGGATATCCTGATCGGGAGATCGACCGGCGGGGCCTGCTGACCGAGGGGGCCGCCTTCATCCAGAAGCCGTTCACGCCGGAAGCACTCATCCGGATGGTGCGCCACGCCATCGCGGGCGCCCATCGCGCGCCCGACGGCGGGGGCTAGGTGGTCTGGACCAGCTTCTTCCGGAGGGTCTGTGCGCGGTCGAGGTGGCGCCGGA
>JBGQIW010000056.1:0-17204 GCA_041498715.1 Gemmatimonadota bacterium
CACCTGGGCAAGACGATCGAGATGATCAACACCGACGCGGAGGGGCGGCTCGTCCTCTGCGACGCGCTGTCCTATGCGCGCCGGTTCAAGCCCTCGGCGGTGATCGACATCGCGACGCTCACCGGCGCCATCGTGGTGGCACTGGGCCACACCGCTGCCGGCGTCATGGGGAACGACGATGCACTGGTCGAGGAAGTGCGTGCTGCGGGTGAGCGCTCGGGCGAGCGCGCATGGCCGCTGCCGCTGTGGGAGGAGTACCGCGACCTGATGAAGTCGGACATCGCGGACGTCAAGAACGCAGGGGGCCGGCCGGCCGGGAGTATCTCCGCCGGGTGGTTTCTGCGCGAGTTCGTGGACGGGTTCCCCTGGGCGCACCTCGATATCGCGGGGACGGCCTACACCGAACGGGAAGAGCCGGGACGGGTGAAGGGGCCGACGGGCACGGGGGTGCGGCTGTTCAGTGAGTTTGTCCTAAACCGCGGTAAACAGTGACCAGTGACCAGTGAACGGGGGTGGTTCGGCAGGCTTGTAGTGCGGGCTGCGGGCTTTCTCGTTCTCCGGTTCACTGTTCACTGCTCACTGTTCACGCTGTTCCTCCACGCCCAGCAACCCGACACAGTCAAACCCCTTCTCCCCGGCCAGGACACGACAGCCGCCGCTCCCGATACGACCGCTCGTCCCGACACCGGCGCGGCCGCCACCGACACCAGCCGTGGCCGGCGCCCGCTCAGCGCGGCAGACTCCGCGCGCAGGGACTCGCTCCGGGCGCGGCGTGACTCGAGCCCGGTTCAGCGCTACCTGGCGCTCGAGCGGCTCAAGGAGATCGTGGTGCCCGTCGCGCCCCCGATCGACGCGCCGGGGCCCGCGCCGCCCGGCTCGCGTCTCGT
This sequence comes from Gemmatimonadota bacterium, assembly GCA_041498715.1. Classification (GTDB taxonomy): domain Bacteria; phylum Gemmatimonadota; class Gemmatimonadetes; order Gemmatimonadales; family GWC2-71-9; genus DASQPE01. The sequence goes on from JBGQIW010000056.1 coordinate 888, forward strand.
GTTCACCCGCGACTCGATGGACTGGGGTCACGCCGCCAGTCTGTCGGATCTGCTGCAGCGAGTGCCGGGCGTCTTTCTCTGGCGCGGCGGGTGGCTGGGCCAGCCGGAGTACGCGAACTTCGAGGGGCGCGGGGCGACGTCGGTGGAGTACTGGCTCGACGGCGTCCCGTATCTCGCGGCGGGAGTGGACTCGGTCGGGGTGGACCCGTCCATCTTTGCGCTGAGCATCCTGGACCGGGTGGAGATCGAGCGCTGGCCCGGTCTCCTCCGGGTGCGGATGTACACTCGGAACCTGGACCGGCTCGCGCCTCGCACGCGCATCGCGGTGTCGCGCGGGCAGCAGGACTTCGCGCGCTACCAGGGCTCGCTCGAGCGAAAAACCCGCTCGGGCCTGGGCTACACCATCGCCGGCGACAACCTCACCGTGCCGACGATTCAGGGCTTTCGCTCCAGCTACGTCAACACCGCGTTTTTCGTGCAGGGGTCGTACGTGCCCTCGCCCCGCTGGGGCGTGCTGCTGCAGGCGCTCCGCTCGCGGCCCAGCCGTGACCCGACCCTCGACGCCGCGGGCGACACGCTCACGCGCGGGATCTCCGCCGGGCGGCGCATGGACTGGCAGCTCCGCGGGATGTGGCGCGCCGACACGAGCGAGTTTGGCGCTCGCGCCGATCTGATCTTCGCCCGCACGACCGCCGGTGACAGCCTGACGCCGAGCCAGACGATCAACTCCGCGGGCGTCGTGGCGTCGCTGCGGCATCCGGCCTATTCCCTCGGGGCGTCGGCGTTCTACCGCTCCCGCTGGACCTCGACGGACCTCCGGCTCACCGGCGGGTGGGCGCCCGAGGGCGGCACCGCGGTGAGCGGCGAGGCGGCGTACCAGCGGCACGACGACGGCCGCTCGTCGAGCTGGGTGGGCCTCAGGGCCGGGACCCGGCTCCCGCTCGGGCTCGAGGCGACCGGCAGCGTCCGGCTGGGAAAGGTCGTGGCTGCCCCCGCGGTACTGACCGACCCGGAGCAGACCATCCGCGACTGGCAGCTCTCGGTCGGATGGAAGCGGCGCTGGGCCGAGCTGGAGGGCGGGCTCGCCCACACGGCCGCATTCGCGCCCCAGGCGTTTCAGCAGTACGCAGCGATCCCCATTCTCGCCCCGTCAGCCGCGACCGACTGGCTCACCGGACACGCCCGGCTGTCGCCGCTTCCCTGGATCGCGTTGGATGGCTGGGTGAGCGACCCACGCCACGCGACCCCCGATGGCCTGCCTCCCCGCCACCTGCTCGGCAGCGGGACGATCCGGACCAAGTTCCTCCGCCTCTTTCCCAGCGGGACACTGGATATCGAGCTCCGTCTGGCGGTCGAGCACTGGAGCAACGGGATCAGCGGCCGCGACGTCTTCGGCGATCCGGTCGCGCTGCCCGCGGCCACTTATTTCCGGAGCCTCGTCCAGATCGCGCTGGGCTCATTCCAGTTCTACTGGGACCGGGCGAACCTGACCGAGACCCAGAACGCCTACGTGCCCGGGCTGCCCATCGCCGGCCGGCCCAGCGAGTTCGGGGTCCGGTGGACCTTCGCAAACTAGATGAAGCTGCGCCCGTAACACTAATGCTGACAGTTTCTTAAAAATCGACATCTCGAAATCGCTTCGTCACGGTTGGCTCAGTTATCCCCCGCTGTGTCGGTGATGTGCATTGAGTGCTCGTTGCGCCTACCCGTAACTCGCTTCCGACGCTAGATTTCCCGGCTTTCCCGCGCCCGGGAGTTCGCGTGCCGCTCAGCATGACGGGGTTCGGTGCCGCTGAGGGGCCCGCGGCCGGCGGGCGGCTCCGGATCGAGATCCGGACCGTGAACCACCGCCACTTCAACCTGGCCGCCCGGCTGCCGTCGGAGCTGGCCGGTCTTGAAGGAGAGCTCCGCGAGCGGCTGCGGCGAGAATTCGACCGAGGACATCTCGCGGTGCACGCCCGCTGGCTCCAGCCTCCGGTGCGAGCGGAGGAGGTGCGGGTCGATCTCGAGCGCGCCCGGGCGGTGGTGGCAAGGCTCCGCGAGCTGCAAAGCGCGCTGTCGTTGCCGGGTGAGGTTTCCCTGGAGCTCGTTGCTCGCCAGCCGGAGATCTTCGGGACCGACGCACGGGAAGCGACGGAGCTGGGTTGGGCGGAGGTGGAGCCGGTCGTGGCCCAGGCGGCGGTGGAGTGCCGCGCAATGCGCCGGAGAGAGGGCGACGTGCTGGCCGCGGAGCTCCGGCACCGGCTTGACCTGCTCGACGCGGGCGGCAAGGCCGTGGCCGAGCGGGCGCCGGAGCGGCTGGTGCGGGAGCGGGACCGGCTCCGCGCGTCGGTGCGCGAGCTGCTGGACGGCCGCCCGGTGGACGAGCAGCGGCTGGCCCAGGAGCTGGCGTTCATTGCCGACAAGCTCGACATCACGGAAGAGCTCGTGCGGTTCCGCGCGCACCTGGCTGCCGCCCGAGAGGCACTCGCGTCCGATCGGCCGGCAGGCAAACAGCTCGGCTTCCTGGCGCAGGAGCTGGGGCGCGAGGTCAACACCATGGGCGCCAAGGCGAACGATCCCGAGATCGCCCAGCGCGTCATCGCGATGAAGGGCGAGCTGGAGAAGTTTCGCGAGCAGCTCGAGAACCTCGAGTGACGCCGTTGCTGCTGGTCCTGTCGTCGCCGTCGGGGGGCGGGAAGACCACGATCGCACGGCGGCTGCTGGACGCGCGGAACGACGTGGGATATTCGGTCTCGGCCACGACCCGCGCGTCGCGCCCCGGGGAACAGGACGGTCGGGACTACCGCTTTCTCTCGCGCGCCGAATTCGAGCGCAGGGTGGCGGCGGGCGAGTTCCTCGAGCACGCGGCGTACGGGGGCAACCTCTACGGCACGCTGCGCTCCGAGATCGAGCGTCTCTTCGGCGCCGGCCGGCACGCGGTGCTGGATATCGAGGTGGAGGGCGCCCGGCAGATCCGGCGGAGTCTTCCCGGCGCGGTCCACATATTCGTGCTCCCACCGTCGGGCCAAGAGCTGGTTCGCCGGCTCGAGGGGCGGAGGACCGAAGACGCGGCGGCGGTGCGCCGGCGGCTGGAGCATGCGGCGGAGGAGCTGGGCGCCGTGCCGGAATATGACTACGCGATCGTGAACGACGATCTTGCCCGCGCCGTGGCCCAGGTGTCGGCCATCCTGGACGCGGAGACCAAGCGGGTCACTCGGCAGAACGGGCTGGGGGAGCTGGTTGCCGGCTTGCGCCGGGAGATTGAGAAGGCGAAGACACGCTAGCAGATCCCAAAGGAGCTGTCATGCACATCACCACCCCGCACGACGTCGCGAAGCAGGCGGGCAACAAGTACCTCGGCGTGCTGGTCGCCGCAAAGTTCGCCCGCTACCTGAACGAGCTGCCGCGCGACCGCATCATCGTGCAGGAAGAGAAGCTCACCACCAAGTCGCTCGACGCGCTGGTCAAGGGCGACCTCAACTACAGGCTGGTCCGCCGGCGCCGCTCCGAGGCCTGAGCCGTGTGGGCCGGCCGGCACGTCGTCCTCGGCGTGTCGGGCGGGATCGCATGCTATAAGAGCTGCTTTCTCGCCCGGCGGCTCGTCGAGTCGGGCGCCACGGTCGACGCCGTGCTCACCCAGAGCGCGGCCGAGTTCGTGCGGCCGGTCACCTTCGAAGCGCTCACCGGGCGTCCCGTCCTCACGTCCCTCTGGGACCGGGGCGGGGCGCTCGCGCATGTCAGGCTCGGCCGCGCGCCCGACCTGGTGATCGTCGCCCCGGCCACGGCCAACCTGATCGCCCGGGTGGCGCAGGGCCTGGCGGATGACCTGCTGACTACGCTGCTCCTCGCGCGCACCGCCCCGGTCCTCCTCGCTCCCGCGATGAACGACGAGATGTACGCCAATCCGCTCACCCAGCGGAACCTCGCCATTCTCGAGGATCGCGGATTCGCGGTCGTGGGCCCCGAAGTGGGCGCGCTCGCCGAGGGGCCGTCGGAGCGGCCGGGCCGGATGAGCGAGCCGGAGACGATCCTGGCCCACGCGGCTCGGCTTCTCCGGGCGCGCGGTCCGCTGGCCGGTCGCCGGGTCGTCGTCACCGCAGGGCCCACCCGCGAGTCCATCGATCCCGTCCGGGTCGTGACCAACCGCTCGAGCGGGAAGATGGGGTACCGCGTGGCCGAGGCGGCGTGGGAGCGGGGCGCGGACGTGGTGCTGATCTCCGGGCCCGTCGCGCTCGCCCCGCCGGTCGGCGTCACGGTCCGGCGAGTGGAGACGACCAAGGACCTGGAGGACGCGGTGCGCGCGGATCTGCCGACGGCGGACGTGCTGGTGATGGCCGCCGCGCCGGCCGACTTCCGGCCCGCGCATCCCAGCCCGAGCAAGCAGCCGCGCATCGACGGCGCGCTCGCGGTGCCGATGGAGCCGACGGACGACATCCTTGGCGCCACCGAGGAGCGGCGCCGGCCGGGGAGCGTGATCGTCGGCTTCGCGCTCGAGACCGGCGACCCATTGCCCAAGGCGCGGGCCAAGCTCGAGCGGAAGCACCTCGATCTGATCGTGGTGAACGATGCGCTGGAGCCGGGCGCGGGCTTCGAGCACGAGACCAACCGGGTGGCGCTGCTCGACCGGGACGGCGGCATGAGGATCCTGCCGCTCCAGTCCAAGCGCGACGTGGCGGACGCGATTCTCGACGCTGTGGAGGCGCGACTTGGCGGATGAGCGGAGGCGCTACCTGATCCAGCAGATGGAGCTGGGCGGGGGCGAGGTGATCCTGGAGGCGCGCGCGGCGGCAGTGGAGAAGGGTGTCGCATCGGGCCCCTCCGGGACGGATGCGGCTCCGATCGCGCCCGCGGGCGAGGCCGAACCCAAGTGGAAGAAAGGCGCGCCGCCCATTCCCGGTCCCGGGCTCCTCATCGAGCCGCCGGTGCCGACATTGCTGGGCGGCGACTCGCTCGCCGACCTCGAGTCGCTCGACGCCATCGCCGAGCGGATCCGCACCACCGGCTGCTGCGGCCTCTGCGAGCACCGGACCCACGCCGTGCCGGGCGAGGGAAACGCCGCGGCTAAGATGGTCTTCGTGGGCGAAGGCCCGGGCGCCACCGAGGATGCCACCGGGCGTCCCTTCGTGGGCCAGGCCGGCAAGCTGCTCGACGACATCATCGAGGCTATCGGACTTCGGCGCGCGGATGTATACATCACGAACGTCGTGAAGTGCCGACCGCCGCAGAACCGGAAGCCGCTGCCCGACGAGATCGCGGCCTGCATGCCGTATCTGCGCCGGCAGCTGGCATTGCTCCAGCCCAAAGTGATCGTGGCGCTGGGCGGCACCGCCGGCGAGGCGATGCTCGAGGTCCGGAAGAGCCTGAGCGACCTCCGCGGCAAGGTCCATTCGTACGGCGGCATTCCGCTGGTCGTCACCTACCATCCGGCCGCACTGCTCCGGAACCCGAACTGGAAGAAGCCCACCTGGGATGACGTCCGTATCGCGCGACAGCTTCTCGACCGCTGACCCTTACGTCGGGCGCTCGGCGCCCTGGAGCCCCGAAGCCGAGCAAGCCGTGCTCGGGGCGATGCTGCTGGATCAGGATGCCGCACTCCGCGCCGTGGAGCTGGTAGACGACACCGTCTTCTACCGTGAGGGGCACCGGCGGCTGTTCCGCGCGATGCGCGCGCTCATCGAGCGGCGCTCGGTCATCGATCCGGTCACCCTCAACGACGAGCTGGAGCGCCGGGGCGAGCTGACCCAGGTGGGCGGCGCCGAGTACGTGGCGGAGCTGGTGGACGCGGCCCCGACCGCGGCGAATCTGGAGCATCACACCAAGATCCTCCGGGAGAAGTCGATCCTCCGGCGCCTCATCGAGGCGTCTACCCAGACAATCACCGAGGCATACGACGGACGCTCCCAGGCGCCCGATCTCCTGGACCTGGCCGAGGCGCGGATCTTCCAGATCTCGCAGCAGCGGCGCGACCAGGGCTTCACCCGGCTCAAGGAGATGCTCTGGCCGGCCATGGAGCGCATCGAAGCGCTCCAGCGCAGCGGCAAAACGATTACCGGTGTTCCCACCGGATTCGTAGATTTGGACGAGATGACCTCGGGGTTCCAGCCGTCCGAGCTGATCATCGTCGCCGCCCGGCCGTCCATGGGAAAGACGGCGCTGGTCCTCAACATCGCGGCCCACGCCGCCATCGAGGCCAAGGTCGGTGTCGCCATCTTCTCGCTGGAGATGTCCAAGGATGCGCTGGTGCAGCGGCTGCTCACGGCGGAGGCGCAGGTGGACAGCTCCCGCGTCCGGCGCTCCGCGCTCCGGGATGCGGATTTCACCCGCCTGGCCCGGGCCGCCGGCATCCTCCAGGGCTGTCCCGTCTGGATCGACGACACGCCGGCCATCACGCTGCTGGAGATGCGCTCCAAGGCGCGCCGGCTCAAAGCGGAGCACGACATCGGCCTCCTGGTGGTGGATTACCTCCAGCTCATGCGGAGCCCGGAGTACGCGGAGAACCGGGTGCAGGAGATTTCGGACGTGTCCCGCTCGCTCAAGGGGCTGTCCCGCGAGCTCAAGATTCCGGTGATCGCCCTGTCGCAGCTCTCCCGCGCGTCGGAGCAGCGGGGCGGTGAGCGCAAGCCGATCCTCTCCGACCTCCGAGACTCGGGTGCCATCGAGCAGGACGCGGATATCGTGATCTTCATCCACCGCCCCGAGTACTACGACAAAGAGGACGAGACCAAGCGCGGCATCGCCGAGATCCTGCTGGCCAAGCACCGGAACGGCCCCACGGGAGACTTCACCCTCCGGTTCAGCCGGGAGTTCACCCGGTTCGACAACTTCACTGCCCGCGAGGAGCCGGCGTAGCGTGGCGCGCGCCCGGTCGGTCTATCGCTGCGCCGAGTGCGGGCACGAGCACCCGAAATGGGCGGGCCGCTGCGAGGGCTGCGGCGCGTGGAACACGGTGTCCGAGGAGCCGGTGGCCACGAATGTCAGCCGGAAGACCGGCGCCCGCGCGGGCGGAGGTGCCGGTCGGGCGGCGTCCGCGGGCACGGCGGTGGCCGCCCGTCTCCGCGACGTCGCGGCCGAGCCACTCGAGCGGCTCCGCACCGGCATCGACGAGCTGGACTTCGTGCTGGGCGGCGGCATTGTCCCCGGCTCCATGACGCTCATCGGCGGCGAGCCGGGGATCGGTAAGTCAACGCTGCTCCTCCAAGCCGCCGCCCGGCTCGAAGCCGGCGGCCACACCGTCCTCTACGCCAGCGGCGAGGAGAGTCCGGACCAGCTCCGCCTTCGCGCCGACCGGCTGGAGGAGGATGCGGGTGCCGTCCACGTCCTGGGCGAGACCCGGCTCGAGGCCATCGTGGAAGCGGCCCGCCGCGTCCGGGCCGAGGTCGTGGTACTGGACTCGATCCAGACGGTCTACACCGAGCTGCTCGAGAGCGCGCCTGGCAACGTGGGCCAGGTGCGCGAGTGCTCGGGGCAGCTGATGCGCTTCGTCAAGGAGAGCGGAACCGCCGTCGTGGTCGTGGGGCACGTCACCAAGGGTGGCGGCATCGCCGGGCCCAAGACGCTCGAGCACATCGTGGACACGGTCCTCTATTTCGAGGGCGAAGCCACGCTGGACTACCGCCTCCTCCGCGCCACCAAGAATCGGTTCGGCTCGGTGGACGAGCTGGGCGTCTTCTCGATGACGGACCGCGGGCTCGCGGCCGTCCCCAATCCCTCCGCCTTGTTTCTCGCCGCCAGGGCCGACGGCACCAGCGGCAGTGCGGTCACCGCCCTCATGGAGGGCACGCGTCCGGTCCTGGTCGAGGTGCAGGCGCTCGCGGCGCGCTCGGGATACGGCACGCCGCAGCGGGTGGCGACGGGGATCGATCCCCGCCGGCTCGCCGTGCTTCTGGCCGTGCTCGAGCGGCGCGCGGAAACCTCCTTCGCCGATCTCGACGTCTTCGTGCAGGTGAGCGCGGGAGTCCGGCTCAACGAGGCCGGCGCCGACCTCGCGGTGGCGGCCGCGCTCGTCTCGAGCCTGCACAACCGCCCCGCCCCCGCCGACGTGATCTTCCTCGGAGAAGTGGGCCTCGGCGGTGAGATCCGCCCCACCGGCGGCGTCGAGCGGCGGGTCCAGGAAGCGGCGCGGCTCGGCTTCCGCCGCGTCTTCGGCTCCGCCCGGACCGCGCTCCAGGTCCCGGGCGTGTCGCTGGTCGGCTTGGACCACATCGGGCAGCTGGTGCGAGCGCTTGCCGCGTGACGTCGGCGCCATCGTGGTCGCTGCGGGGCAGGGCACCAGGATCGGCGGCGTCCCCAAGCAGTACCGCCTCCTCGGCGGCGTGCCCCTGGTGCTGCGCGCCCTCCGGCCATTCACCGCGCACCGCGACGTCGCCCACGTGGTCCTCGTCCTCCCCCCCGCCGACGCGGCCGCGCCGCCGCCGTTTCTCTCAGATCTCGCCGGACCGGGTCTGACGCTGGTTGCCGGCGGGGCGGAGCGGGCCGACTCGGTCGCCGCCGGTCTCGCCGCGCTCGTGCCCGCGTGCACCATCGTGCTGGTCCACGACGCCGCCCGCCCGTTCGTCGAGGCGGGCGTGATCGACGCCGTGATCCAAGAAGCGCGCGCCGGCGTCGGCGCCGTCGCCGCAGTGCCCCTGAGCGACACGGTGAAGGAGGTCGACGCCGGGGACCGCCGGGTGCTGCGCACCGTGCCGCGCGAGCACCTGTGGCGCGCGCAGACCCCGCAGGGCTTTCCCCGGTCGCTGCTGGCAGAAGCGCATGAGCGGGCCCGGGGCGACGGCGTGCGCGCCACCGACGACGCGGCCTTGGTGGAGCGGCTCGGCGCCACGGTGCGGGTGGTGCCCGATTCGCCGAGCAACCTGAAGATCACCACGCCCGAGGATTTCGCCTGGGCCGAAGCGTGGATCGCGGCGCGCGGATGATCCTGCCGTTCGGTTCCGAGGCGGAGCAGGCGGCGGCCATTCCTGGGGTCGTGGAGCACTTGCGGAGCGGCGGGCTGCTCGCCTATCCAACCGAAACGGTCTACGGCCTCGGCTCTCTCCCCGCCACGGAGCCGCTCGGGGCCCTTACCCGGCTCAAGGGCCGGGCGCGGGACAAGCCGTTCCTGCTTCTCATCTCCGGCCAGCCGATGGCGGAGGGCTGGGGGCTCGCGTTCAACGCGTCCGCGTCGGCACTGGCGCGGGCGTTCTGGCCCGGCCCGCTGACGCTGGTGCTGCCGGGCGGGGAGGGGAGGCTGCCCGATCCGCTGCGGGGTCCCGAGGGCGGGATCGCGGTGCGGCACACGTCGCACGAGGGGATGGCGCGGCTGGTCTCTGCGCTCGAGGCGCCGCTCACGTCCACGTCGGCCAACCGTCCGGGCCAGCCGCCGGCGCCGGGGGTGAGCGCTCTGGCGGAGAGCTTTCGAGCCGCGGTGGACGCGGGGCAGCTCCTGGTGCTCGACGGCGGCGTGCTGGGCAACGTCCCACCTTCCACGGTGGTGGACTGCAGCGGTCCGGTCCCCCGGATGGTGCGGACCGGAGCGGTGCCCCTGGCGGAGCTCCGGCGGGCGGTGGGGAGTCTGGCCCCATGAAAACCGTGAACGGTAAACAGTAAACAGCGAACAGGGGCGAACCGCCGCCCGCTCCTCACAGGGCGGCATCCCCGCAGCAACCTGTTTACTGTTCACTGTTCATTGTTTACGCTGTTCACGCTGTTCACGGAACGTAGCTCCGAGGTGCGATTGCGGGTTCTATTCGTCTGCACCGGCAACACCTGTCGCAGCCCCATGGCCGAGGCGATTCTGCGTCAGGCCATCACGGCGCGCGGGGCGACGGGACACGTGGAGGTGGCGTCGGCGGGGACCGGCGCCTGGGACGGCGCGCCCGCGTCGGAAGGCGCGTATCTCGTGGCCCTCGAGCACGACCTCGATCTCTCCGGCCACCGGGCCCGCATGCTCACCCGCGAGCTGGTCGGCGGCGCTGATCTGATTCTCACGATGTCCCGTCACCATGCTGCCCGGGTAGCTGAGCTCGGCGGTGGCGATCGCGGCCACCTGCTCGGCGAGTTCGTGGGGCGGGCGGGTGCCGGCGCGGAGGTAAGCGACCCCTTCGGCGGCGAGCTGGACGACTACCGCGCGGCGTTCGCCGAGCTGCGCGAGCTGATCGATGGCGTCGTCGCGCGGGTGGCCGCGGAGCGCCTGGGTGATCAGCGGTAGAACCCGCGTCTTCGCCATCCTCGGCGATCCCGTTTCCCACTCGCTGTCTCCCGCGATGCACAACGCGGCGTTCCACGCACTCGGCCTCGAGGCCGTGTACGTGCCGCTGCGCTGCAGGGCCGATGCGGTGGGGCCGCTGATCCACGCGCTGGCGGGGGCGGGCGGGGGCGGAAACGTGACGGTGCCGCACAAGGAGATCGCCGCCGCCGCGGTGCAGCGCCTCCGGGAGCAGGCCCGGATCTTCGGGGCGTGCAACACGTTCTGGGCCGTCGCCGGCGAGAGCGTGGGCGACAACACCGACGCTGAAGGACTGCTCGAGGCACTTGACCAGCTCGACCCGCCGGACGCCGGGTGGCTCGTGGCGGGCACCGGCGGATCGGCCCGGGCCGTAGTGGGCGCGGCGCGAGAGCGCGGGGCGGCGATCGCGGTGCTCTCGCGCGATCCGGGCCGGCAGCAGCGGTTCGAGGAGTGGGCCGCATCGCTTGGCGTGACGATCGTCCCGCGGGACCAATGCGGCGTCCTCATCAACGCCACTCCGCTCGGCCTCAATCCCCGCGACCTTCTGCCGATCCCCCTCAACCTGGCGCCCGCCGCCGAGGTGGCGCTCGACCTGGTCTACGCCAAGGGAGAGACTCCGTGGGTTCGCGGGCTTCGCGCCCAGGGGCTCCGCGCGGCCGACGGCCGCGGCATGCTGGTGGCGCAGGGCGCCGCCGCGTTCGAGCGCTGGTTCCCGGGCGTGCCCGCGCCGCGGGAGATCATGCGGGCCGCGGTGGATGCCGCGCTTCGCTGACGCCGGCGCCCTCCCGGCCCGGGAGCGGGTCGCCGCCGTCGTCCGCGGCCTGGAGCGCTGGCTGCTGCCGGCGGAGTGTGTGCTCTGCCGCCGGGCGGTGGGGCCGGCGGACGACGACGCTCTGGTCTGCGGCCTCTGCCGGAGCCGCTGGCGGCCGCTGCCGGATCCGGTGTGTGGCCGTTGTGGTGAGCCGCTCGAGCCCGGAGAGCCCTGCCGCCTCTGTCCGGCCTGGCCGCCGGGGCTGGTCCGAGTCCGGAGCGCGGTGCGGCTCGATGAAGGTGCGCGGGACGCGGTGCACCGGCTCAAGTACGAAGGCTGGTGGCGCGTCACCGAGGCGATGGCTGCCCGCATGGACGGCCTCGAGCCATTGACCGCCGGAGTATCCTTGATACCGGTCCCGCTGTCGCCCCGCCGGGAGCGGCTGCGTGGGTACAATCAGAGCGAACGCCTGGCGGCGGCGGTCGCTGTCCGGCTCGGTCTTCCGGTGCGGACGCAGGTGCTCCGGCGCACCCGGGCCACGCACACGCAGACGGCGCTCACGCCGGACGAGCGCCGGGCTAACGTGGCCGGGGCTTTCGCCGCCACTCGGGCCCGCGGACTCCGCGCCGTGCTGGTGGACGACGTCTTCACCACGGGGGCGACGCTGCTGGCGGCAGCGGAAGCGCTCTCGGCGGCGGGAGCAGAGCAGGTGGACGCAGTGACATTTGGGAGAGCCGTTGGCGTTAGCTATTAGCTATTAGCTAACGGCTTATGGCTAATAGCTAACAGCTTTTCTGGGAGCCCCGGCATGACCACCCGCATCGGCATCAACGGCTTCGGCCGCATCGGGCGCAACGTCGTCCGGGCGGCGGCGCGCATGGGCGTGAAGGACCTGGAGCTCGTGGCGGTGAACGACATCACCGACATCCGGACCCTCGCGCACTTGTTCAAGTACGACTCGGTGCACGGGCGCTACCCGGGCACCGTCGAGGCCGCAGTCGAAGGGATCAACATCGACGGCAAGCTGGTGAAGGTTCTTTCCGAGCGCGATCCGGCGAAGCTCCCTTGGAAAGCGCTGGGCGTGGACATCGTGCTCGAGTCCACCGGCCGGTTCACCGACCGGGAGCAGGCCGCCGCGCACCTCGCCGCCGGCGCGAAGAAGGTGGTGATCTCCGCGCCCGCAAAGAAGGAAGACATCACGATCGTGGTCGGCGTGAACCACGAGAAGTACGACCCGGCCAAGCACCACGTGATCTCGAACGCCAGCTGCACGACCAACTGCCTCGTGCCGGTGGTCAAGGTGATCCTCGACCGCTTCGGCTTCGTGAGCGGGTTCATGACCACGGTCCACTCGTACACCAACGACCAGCAGATCCTCGACCTTCCGCACAAGGATCTGCGCCGGGCCCGGGCCGCTGCCCTTTCGATCATTCCGACCACCACCGGCGCCGCCAAGGCCACCTCGCTCGTGCTGCCCGAGGTGCGGGGAAAGATCGACGGCGTGTCGCTCCGGGTGCCCACGCCCGACGTGTCGGTTGTGGCCCTTACCTGCGTGGTCGAGAAGTCCACGACCAGCGACGAGGTGAACGGCGCCTTCCGGAAGGCGGCCGCCGAGGGACCGCTCCAGGGGATTCTCGCCGTGAGCGACGAGCCGTTGGTGTCGGTGGACTATGTCGGCAACCTGGCGTCGAGCACCATTGATTCGCTCTCCACCAACGTGGTGAACGGCACCCTCGTGAACGTGACCAGCTGGTACGACAACGAGATGGGCTACTCGGCCCGGTGCGCCGACCTGCTGCGCTACATCGGAGCCAGGGGATGAAGCGGACCCTCGAGTCACTCGCCCCCGCGGCGCTCGAGGGGCGGCGGGCGCTGGTGCGGGTGGACTTCAACTGCCCGATCAAGAACGGCGTCGTCACCGATGACACCCGGATACGGGCGTCGCTTCCCACCATCAAGTATCTCCGGGAGCGGGGCGCCCGGGTCGTGCTGCTGTCCCATCTGGGCCGCCCCAAGGGCGGCCCCGATCCCGCCTTTTCGCTCGAGCCCTGTGTACGCGCGCTGGAAACCCTGCTGGGCGCGCCGGTCACCTTCATCATCGATCCGCTCACGGCCGAGGCGGTCGCCGCGACCAGGCGACTCCCCCGGGGCGGCGTCGCCGTGGTGGAGAACACCCGGTTTTTCCCGGGCGAGGAGAAGAACGACCTGGCCCTGGCCGAGGCCTTTGCCCGGCTGGGGGATCTCTACGTGAACGATGCCTTCGGCTCGGCCCACCGGGCGCACGCCAGCACCGAGGCTGTCGCCCGCATCCTCAAGCCCGCCGTTTCCGGCTTTCTGATGGAACGGGAGCTCAAGTACCTCGGCGAGGCGCTGGACCACCCGAAGCGCCCGTTCGTCGCCGTCCTGGGCGGCGCCAAGATCAGCGGTAAGATCGATCTCATCGAGGCCCTGTTGCCCAAGGTGGACGAGATCGTGATCGGCGGGGCGATGGCGTGCACCTTCTTCAAGGCCATGGGGCTGGAGACCGGAAACTCGCTGGTGGAGCCCGATCGGATCGCGCTGGCGAAGGATCTCATTCAGAAGGCCGGTCGCAAGCTCGTCCTCCCGAGCGGGGCGGTGCTGGCCCAGAAGCTGGAGCCGGGAGTGACCGCGCGAATCGTCCGGCGAGACCAGATCACGGCCGGCTGGGCGATGTTCGACATCGATCCGCTCACCGAGGAAGACTTCGCGGCGATCATCGAGCCAGCCGGCACGGTCATCTGGAACGGGCCGATGGGCGTGTTCGAAACGCCGCCCTTCGACCACGGGACGCTGGCGGTGGCGCACGCGCTGGCGCGGGCCACGGCGCGCGGCGCGGTGACGATCGTCGGCGGCGGCGACTCTGCCGCGGCGGTGGCGCAGGCGGGTCTCACCGATCGGGTGACCCACGTTTCCACCGGTGGCGGGGCGTCGCTCGAATTCCTGGAGGGGAAGATCCTGCCCGGGGTGGCGGCGCTGGATGAAGCAACAGCGTGATGCGCCCTCTCATCTACGCCGCGAACTGGAAGCTCCACCACGGCCCCTCCGCCGCCCGCGAGTTCGCGGCGCGGTTCCTCGAGCTCACTAAGCCCATCCAGGACCGCGAGCTCTGGTTCTTCCCGCCTGCGGTCTCCATTGCAAGCGTCGCAGACGCCTTCCGCCGCCGCTCCGACATCCGGGTCGGCGCGCAGAACGTGCACTGGGAGCTCAAGGGTGCATTCACCGGCGAGTTGTCCCTGACACATGCCGCCGAGGTCGGTGCGACGCTCGCACTGGTGGGCCACTCGGAGCGGCGCCATGTGTTCGGTGAGACCGAAGAGCAGAGCGCCCGCAAAGTGAAGGCCGCGCTTGGCGCGGGCGTTACGCCGCTGCTCTGCGTGGGCGAGACCCTGGCCGAGCGGGAGACGGGGCGGACCGAAGAGGCGGTGCGGCGCCAGCTCGACCCGGTCGTGGCACTCGTGACCGATGCCGCCGGCCGCGGGAAAGTGCTCGTCGCCTACGAGCCGGTCTGGGCGATCGGCACCGGCCGGAACGCCACGCCGCACGACGCGGCAGAGGTCCACCGGTTCATCCGCGCGTACCTGGCCGAGCGCGGCTGGCCCGGACGGGTCCGCGTGCTCTACGGGGGCAGCGTGAACGCCGGCAACACGCTGGCGCTTCTGGCGGAGCCGGAGCTGGACGGGGTGCTCGTGGGCGGGGCGAGTCTCACGGCCGAAGGCTGGGCGGAAATCGTTGGCCTGGGGAGCTGAGGCCGCCGCATCTTCGGTTGATTTCGGTCTCCCGCGCGCCTATGGTTCTGCGCCATGTTCTACTTCCTTCTTGTGGTTCTGATCCTCGACGCGCTCCTCCTCTCGGTCGTAGTGCTGCTTCAAGCCGGCCAGGGGGGCGGACTCGCCTCGCTCGGCGGCAGCGGCACTACGGACACGGTGCTGGGCGGCCGGCAGGCCGTGACGATCCTCACCAAGGCCACCTGGTGGTGCGGCGGGATCTTCCTCGCGCTGTCGCTCGTCCTGTCGTTCGTGCCGCGGGGCGGGAGCGCCAGCGCGCTCCAGGAGAAGCTCCGCTCGGCTACGCCCGGCACTCTGCCCACGTTCCCGGGCACGAAGCCGGCGCCATCGGCGCCCGCCGGATCGCAGACGGCGCCGCAGCCGGCAGCGCAGCAGCCCGCCGCACCCGCGGCGCCCGCGCAGCAGACGCCCGCTCCCCAAACGGCGACGCCGCCCCCGGCCTCGCAGCCCAAGCAGTGAGCCTGCAACGACGCGGGGTGGCCGGGTGACCGATCGCCCCGCCTTCGTTTTGCTGGAGGACGGCACCTGGTTTTCGGGCACCGCCCCCCGCCCGATCGAGCCGTCCTTCGGCGAAGTGGTTTTCACCACCAATCTCTCCGGTTATCAGGAGACGTTCACCGATCCGAGCTATCTGGGGCAGATCGTCACGATGACTGCGCCCATGATCGGAAATTACGGGGTAAACGCCGAGGACATGGAATCGGACCGGCCGCAGGTGAGCGGAGTCGTGGTGCGCGAGCTGGCCCGACATCCCTCCAACTGGCGGGCTGATGTCTCGCTCGATCAGTGGCTGGCGGACGCCGGCGTCCCGATCATCGAAGGCGTGGACACGCGCCGGCTCACCCGCCACATCCGGGAGCGCGGCGCCATGCGCGGGGTGCTGGCCGAAGGCCGCCAACCGAGTCGGGAGCTCACGGCCCATCTCCTCGCCTCCCGCCGGATGGAGGGGCTCGACCTCGCGTCCCGCGCTTCCGTGAAGGAGCGCGCCAGCTACGGCGCCGGCCCACTCGTGGTCGCCTACGACTACGGGATGAAGCGCAACATCATACGCATGCTGGTGGCAACGGGTTGTCGGGTGACGGTGGTTCCGGCGGACACCTCTGCGGCGGACGTGCGGGCCCTCGCGCCGGACGGCCTGTTCCTCAGCAACGGCCCCGGCGATCCTGCCGCGGTCAGCTATACCTTCGATCCCATCCGCGAGCTGACTGGTGAGGGACTCCCCACGTTCGGTATCTGCCTGGGGCATCAGCTGATCGGCATCGCGTACGGCGGCAAGACGGCCAAGCTCCCCTACGGGCATCGCGGCGGGAATCATCCCGTGCATGAGCTTGCCACGAAGCGCGTGCTCATCACCACACAGAATCACGGTTTCGCCGTGGTGGGAGACAAGTCGGGCGTGCCGGGGGCGCCGGATCTCGAAGTCACCCACCTCAACTTGAACGATGGAACGATCGAAGGTGTTCGCCACCGCGAACTTCCGCTGTTCGCCGTGCAGTATCACCCGGAGGCCTCGCCCGGACCCCACGATGCCTACCCCCATTTTGCCGAATTCCTCGCTCTGGTCCGGGCCGGAGCGG